>JBDSGQ010000101.1:0-10933 GCA_039918915.1 Sphingomicrobium sp. | reverse complement strand
ATGCTTGCCGAGGACGCGGCGCTGGAGGTGCGGGGCAAGGATCATCCGTGGGTGTCGCGTGGCGGGATCAAGCTCGACCACGGCCTCACTCACTTTGGCTTCGACGTGACCGGCGCTGTCGCGCTTGACGTTGGCAGTTCCACTGGCGGTTTTACCGACGTCCTGCTGTCGCGCGGCGCGGCCAGGGTTTACGCCGTCGATGTTGGAACCAACCAACTGGCGTGGAAGCTTCGCCAGGACCCGCGAGTCATCGTCCACGAGCAGACCAACGCCCGCAGCCTCGACCGCACGATCATCGCCGAGCCCGTCGCTATCGTGGTGTGCGACGCCAGCTTCATCGGGCTGGCCAAGGTGCTCGAAGCGCCGCTCAAGCTCGCCCGCGTCGGTGCGCACCTCATCGCGCTGATCAAGCCGCAGTTCGAGGCGGGGCGCGCCGAAGTGGGGAAGGGCGGAGTAGTGCGCGATGCCGCGGTTCACCAGCGCGTCTGCGACGCGGCCAAAGACTGGGTTGAATCGCAGGGCTGGACCGTGCTGGGGGTCGAGCCGAGCCCGATTACCGGGCCCGAAGGCAATATCGAATTTCTTCTTGGAGCGCGCAAAGATGGCTGATGAAGCGGACGGCAAATTGTGGGGCAAATATGGCCTGATCACCGTCCCGGCGATCGTCCTGGCGGGCTCGGCGTCGGGCCTGCTGAGCGGGAGCGGCGGTGCCAATGGCTGGTACGCCACGCTTCACAAGCCGCTGTTCAACCCGCCGCCGATCGCGTTCCCGGTCGCCTGGACAATTCTGTACGCGCTGATGGGCGTGGCGCTGGCGATGATCCTCGTCGAGCCGCCCTCGCCGCGGCGGAAGACCGCACTCGTCCTGTTCGCCCTGCAACTGGCGTTGAATTACGCCTGGTCGCCGATCTTCTTCGGTGCTCACGACATCCACCTCGCACGGATCGTCATCTATGTGATGGCGATGCTTGCGGCGCTGACCGCCGGCCAGTTTCTGCGGGTCAAGAGGGTGGCGGGACTGCTCCTCATTCCCTATCTGGCGTGGCTGATCTTCGCGGCCGTGCTGAACGGCGCGATCGAGGACTTGAATCCGGGCGCTGGAACCGCGCTGCTCGGCTAATTGGGAGAATGCGCAATGCAGTCCGAGAACAAGATGTTCGACGACTTCGTCAAGATGATGAACGGTTTTGCCGGGACCTTCGCTGGAATGGGTCGCGAAGCCGAATCCTCGGCGCGCGAGAAGATGCGCGAGTGGATGGCCGGAAGCGATTTCGTCGGCCGCGACGAGTTCGAAGCGGTGAAGGCGATGGCCGCTGCCGCGCGCGACGAAAATGACGCGCTCAAGGCGCGCATTGCCACGCTCGAGGCGAAGGCGGGCGGTGCCGCAGCGGCGAAGAAGCCCTCGGGCAAGGCGTCCGGGCCGAAGTCGGGAGCAGTCGGCTGAGCGAGGAAGAAATCCAGGAGGAGCGCGACGACGGCGCTCCGATTGAAGTGCTCGAACAATATTTCGAAGCCCGCGGCTGGGCGTGCGAGCGCACGGCCGAGGGCGAAATCGTGGCCTCGGCAACCGGCAGCTGGGCGCAGTACGAGCTGCGCGGTGTATGGCGGACCGAAGACCAGGTGCTTCAGTTTCTCGCCTTTCCCGACATCAAGGTCGCGGTCGAGAAGCGGGGCGCCATTTACGAAGCGCTAAGCCTGATCAACGAGCAATTGTGGCTCGGCCATTTCGAAATGTGGTCGGGGTCGGGGCTGGTGGTGTTCCGCCATTCCACGATCCTCGATACCCGCGAGGACGAAGGGCTGAGCCTTGAGCAGGCCGAAGCGATCGCCGAAGCCGCGGTCGAGGAATGCGAGCGCTTCTACCCGGTATTCCAGTTCGTGCTGTGGGGCGGAAAATCGCCGGGCGAAGCCATTTCCGCAGCACTCATCGACACTCACGGCGAAGCATAGGATCAATCATGGCGGGACAACCCGAACTCCCCATGCCGACGTGGTTTGTCGGCTGCGGCAATATGGGCGGCGCAATTCTCAGGGGTTGGCGCGGAGCGACCATCGACCTGAAGCCGGTGACGGTAATCCGGCCGAGCGGCGAATCGGTCGAGGACACCCGCACCGTGACCAGCTTTGCCGACGCCGGCCCGCCGCCCAAGCTGGTGGTGCTGGCGTTCAAGCCGCAGCAGATCGACGAGATTGCGCCGCAATTGCGCCAGTGGCTGACGTCGAAGACGGTGATCGTGTCGCTGCTTGCCGGGGTCGAAGCGGCGAGCTTGCGCGAACGCTTTCCGGGCGCTGGCAAGATCGTTCGCGCAATGCCCAATCTGGCGGTTGAAATCCGGCGCGGCGTGGTCGCATTGTTCAGCGCGGACGCGGACCACGCGACCCAGGACCTGGTCGGTGGATTGTTCGCGCCGCTCGGTTTCACCTTGTGGACCATCGAAGAGGAACGGTTCGGCGCCGTCGGCGCCGTCGGCGCCGCCGGTCCCGCCTATGTGTCGCGCTTCGTTCGAGCATTGGCGCGGGCCGCCGAAGCACGCGGCATCAGCCCGGAAAGCGCGGCGACCATCGCGCTTGAAACGGTGCTTGGAACGGCGTGGATGGCGGCCACCAGCGGCGAGGATATGGACTCGGTCGCCGGTCGCGTCGCCAGCCCTCAGGGCACGACCCAGGCCGGGCTCGAAGTGCTCGACCGCGATCATGTGCTCGACGAACTGGTCGGCGTTGCAATCGCCGCTGCGGCCCGCCGCGGCGAGGAACTGGCGCAAGCCGCGCGCGGAGCCTCGCTTGAAGAGCCGGCGGGTCTGTCCTAGTCGCCGGTCACTCCACAGCAGGGATGATTGATGGCTGAGCAGCAGCAGGGCGCGTTCGACGACCGCGAGGGGTGGATCTGGTTCGATGGCGCGCTGGTGCCGTGGCGGGAGGCCGGCGTGCACGTGCTCACCCATGCGCTGCACTACGCCTCGTCGGTGTTCGAAGGGCAGCGCGCCTATAATGGAACAGTGTTCAAGCTGCGCGAGCATAGCGAGCGGCTGGTGCAAAGCGCGCGGCTGCTCGGCTTCGAATTGCCGTGGACCGTCGATCAGATCGATGCCGCCTGCGCCGAAGTGCTCAAGGCCAATGGCTTGACCGACGCTTATATGCGGCCGGTCGCGTGGCGCGGTGCGGAATCGATGGGCGTGGCGCCCGGCAACACGCGCCCGCATCTTGCGATCGCGGCGTGGGAATGGGGCAAATATTACGATCCCAGGCATTCGGAACAGGGCATCCGGCTGGAAATCGCGCAGTGGCGCCGGCCCGCGCCCTACACCGCGCCAACCGCTGCCAAGGCTGCCGGGCTGTACATGATCTGCACGCTGTCGAAGCAGCATGCCGAACAACACGGCTTCAACGACGCGCTGATGCTCGACTGGCGCGGGCAGGTGGCCGAAGCGACCGGCGCCAACGTGTTTTTCGTCGAGAACGGGCGCCTGCATACGCCGACCCCGGACTGCTTCCTTGACGGCATTACCCGGCGGACGGTGATCGATCTTGCCCGGCGCCGCGGAGTGGAAGTGGTCGAACGCACCATCTGGCCCGAGGAGCTGGAGAATTTCGAGCAGATGTTCCTGACCGGCACCGCGGTCGAAGTGACTCCGGTGCGTTCGGTCGGCCCGTGGAATTTCGAGGTCGGCGACCTTACCCGCCAGCTCGGCAAGGATTATGACGAGCTGGTCAACGGCCGGCTGGCCGAAGCCTAGCCGAACAGCGCCAGGTCGAGGGTCTCGCTGGGCCCGAACCAGATGACGTGATTGCGGTGGTCGGCGCGATCGTCGCCGGTCTCGGCATGGGCGAACACCGTCAGGCCGGCCCGGTTGAGGGCCAGGAATTGAGCGACTTCGCCGAACGCTTCCGTCGGCACCGTCAGCTGGACGCTGCCCCGGGGATGCGGACCGACCGGGCGCGTATGGAAATGGCCGACCGCTATCGGGAAGCGCGCCGCGACCGCCGCGGCCAGCGCGCGGGCCTGATCGACCTCGCCAGCGTCGAAATAGATGTGGGCATGGAAATCGCGGATCGCGGCCTGGGTCATGGCGCCGGCCATAGCCGACTCCTCTTCCAACTCGAAGCACCGCCGGTATAAGCGCCGCTTCCCAACGCCTGGGACCCGCCTGCTGGGGCGTCGCCAAGTGGTAAGGCACCGGTTTTTGGTACCGGCATTCGCAGGTTCGAATCCTGCCGCCCCAGCCAGCGCTCGACACATTGTCTTGGGCTCGCCATGATTCGCTGCTAGGCGCCCGGCCATGCTGAACATCACTGAAGTCACTGTGCGCCTTGGCGGGCGCATGATTCTCGACCGGGCGACGGCCGCCATCCGGCCAGGCAGCCACGTCGGGCTGATCGGCCGCAATGGCGCCGGCAAATCGACCCTGATGAAAGTGATCATCGGTCAGCTCGAGCCCGACGACGGAAGCATCGAAATGCCGCGGCGGACCCGGCTTGGCTACATCGCCCAGGAAGCGCCCAGCGGTGCTTCAACGCCGTTCGAGACCGTGCTTGCGGCCGACGTCGAGCGGGCCGATTTGATGCACGAAGTGGAAGCTTGCACCGACATGGATCGGCTGGGCGATGTCCACGACCGGCTGATCGCGATCGACGCTTATGGCGCGCCGGCACGAGCGGCCCGGATTTTGCTTGGGCTCGGCTTCGACGAGGAAATGCAAAGCCGTACCCTCGACAGCTATTCGGGCGGCTGGAAAATGCGCGTCGCGCTTGCCGCGCTGCTGTTTTCCGAACCGGATGTGCTGTTGCTCGACGAGCCTTCCAACCACCTCGACCTGGAAGCGACGCTATGGCTCGAAAACTTCCTCAAGGGCTATTCGGGGACGCTGGTCGTGATCAGTCACGAACGCGACCTGCTCAACAATGTCGTCGATACGATCCTTCATCTCGATCAGGGCAAGATCAGCCTGTACACCGGCGGCTACGACGATTTCGAGCGCCAGCGGGCGGAGCGCGCCGCGCAAATCGCCGCTGCCAAGGCCTCGCAGGACGCGCAACGGGCGCGCTTGCAGGATTATATCGCGCGCAACAGCGCTCGCGCTTCGACCGCCAAGCAGGCGCAGTCGCGGGCCAAGATGCTCGCCAAGATGCAGCCCATCGCGGCCATGGCTGAAGATCCCAGCCTGAGTTTCGCCTTTCCCAGCCCGACCGAGCTCAAGCCGCCCCTGATCACGCTGGAAATGGCGGCGGTCGGCTACACCGAAGACAAGCCGGTGTTGCGCTCGCTCAACCTGCGGATCGATCCCGACGACCGGATTGGACTGCTTGGCCGCAACGGCAACGGCAAGACCACGCTGGCCCGGCTGCTCGCCGCCCAGCTGACGCCGATGGATGGCGCGGTCGAAGCTTCGGGCAAGATGCGCGTCGGCTACTTCACGCAATATCAGGTCGAAGAACTGCATGGCGAGGTCACGCCGCTGCAGCACATGACTCGCGCCATGGCCGGTCACACGCCCGGCGCGGTGCGGGCCCAATTGGGACGATTCGGCTTTTCCGGCGCCAAGGCGACGACTGCGGCGACCAAGCTTTCGGGAGGGGAGCGGGCGCGCCTCGCGCTGGCGCTGATCACGCGCGATGCGCCGCACCTGCTGATCCTCGACGAGCCGACCAACCACCTCGACGTCGATGCGCGCGAAGCGCTCGTCCAGGCGCTCAACGATTATGAAGGCGCGGTCATCCTCATCAGCCACGACCGGCACATGATCGAATTGACGGCGGACAGGCTGGTGCTGGTGGAGAACGGCGGCGCCGTCGATTATCCGGGCAGCATCGAAGATTACATCGACAGCGTGCTTGGCCGTAACCAGCCCAAGCCCGAAGCGAAGCCCAAAGCCAAAGCCGATCGCAAGATCACCGCCCAGGCGCGTGACGAGGCGCGCGCGCTCAAGCGCGCGGCCGCCGCTGCCGAGGTCGAAAGCGCGCGGTTGGCGGCGCAGTGCAAGGCACTGGACCGAGCCATGTCGAAGTCCGGCGATTCGGACCCCAAGCTGGCATCGCTGCCGATGAGCGAACTATCGCGCCGGCGGACACAGCTGGCGGCCGAACTGGCGCTTGCGGAAGCACGTTGGCTGGAGGTCAGCGAGCAGCTGGAGAGGCAGGCAGCGTGATCGCTGCGGCGTCGCGCCCGCGAATTTTATTCTAAAAAATTGGGGAGGCGGGCAAGTGCTGCCCACCTCCCCCGGCTATTATTCGCCGTCGACGGACTTGAGGTTGCACGCCTTCATCTTGCCGCGCTGATCCTGCTCGACATCGTAGGAAACGCGCTGGTTTTCACGCAGCGAGCTCATTCCCGAACGCTCCACGTCGGAGATGTGAACGAACGCGTCAGCGCCGCCATCTTCCGGCTGGATGAAGCCGAAGCCCTTGGATTCATTGAAAAACTTTACGGTGCCTGTTGGCATTGGACGATTCCTTCTTGTGATCGACCCGAGTGTCGGGCCGTGGTTGCTAAAAGCAGCGACGAAGGAGGAAAAAGGAGCCGCAAAGCGCCAGTACTCGTCCGTTTGCGACCGGTAGCGCCGTTGCCCATAGCGCATGCAGCGCCGACAACATAGCCTCTCTCATTTTTCAGTGAGATTTGGGAACGGGTCGGTGATGCGCTTCACCGCATTCCACGGGATCGGTCCAAGGTGCATCATGACCAGTTGCGCGGGTTTCAGCCCTTCGCGATCGACCGCTTCGATCACTTCGGCAACGCCTTCGGCATTGAGGAAGGCACCGTCCGGCCCCTGCTGAAAGACATCGCTTCCGTAAAGCAGCCGCTGGCCCGCGACATAGGCCATGACCTGGCGCTCGCTCGACTCGCCGCGCAGTGGGTAAAGGTCGATTCGCTGCGCGCCTTTGCCCAGTTGGGTTGTGCTTGTGATCGGTCGGAACAGGGGGCTTCGCGGCTGACGCTCGAGCGCATCGGGCCGCGACTTGAAACGAGCCTGGACCAGCCGCGACAGGATCGGCACGTTAAGGTCGAGGCAATAGATCGGAATGCCGCGCGCGACATAGGCCCGAAGCCCGGCGATATGGGGCCATGCGTCGGACGTCGTGACCAGCGCCTTGATCGGCTGGTCCGGGTAACGCCGCAGCGCCTCGGCGATCACCAGTTCGGAATAAGCGGACGAAATCGGCGCTTCGAGAATGACGATGCCATCGTTTTGGCGAACGATCACGACGTTCCACGGCCCGCGAATCAAAGTCATGCCGGGCGCCACGTCGACGGCGGCGCCAAGCGGCGGTTCCGGCGCTGCGCCGGCGACGAAGGCGCTGCGCAATTCGGGAGAGATTTTCAGCTCGGCTTCGTTTAGCGCGGGGTTGATCGACACCGCGTCCGCCGTCAGCGTGCTATCGTGCAGGCCATTGCGATAGATGTCGGTCTGCATTGGCCAGCGAACGCCGCCATCGCCCAGCCACCATGAGCTGAAATAGGCCCGCATCGAAATATCGCCCAGGAATCGCCAGTAATTGCTCCGCGCCAACGCTCCCGAATAATCGAATGCTGTCGGCAGATGGGTGAAGCGGTTGAGGTACAGCCGGACGGGCGAACCATCGACCGCGAACTCCACGACGTCCTGAGCGACACCCTGCAAGGTGACCGGCGGCGCCAGCCGGACATCGGGCGAGTCGAGGGCCGTCAGCAAAATGTGCTCCGGGCTAAGCGCAAGCGCTTCCCGGCCCCCCGCGCGGAGCTCGGCAGTTCCGGGCCCCGTGCGGGTATTGGCAAAGCGAACGGCCGACGTGCGGTCCGCCACGCTGCCAAGCGAATAGGTCTGCGAGCCGAAACCGGCGTCGACCTGGACCCGGTACCGTCCGCCCGCGTGATCGCGGGTTTCCCGTACGCTTTGGAATTCGGGGATCGGCGGTCCTTCGGGGCGTTCGGATTGTTCGAGCATGTTGCGGTAGCCGCGCGAACGCACCTCGACCGCGCGGATGGACCGGAGGCTGGCTTCCCCACCCTGGGCGGAGAGGGATAGGTGCAGCAATTGTCGGGCGCCATCGCGTGCTGCCGCGAAACCGGTGGTGGCGCAGGCCAGCGCACCGCCGGCAACGAGCTTAGCGAAGATCGACACAAGCTTGCGGAAGAAAGTGACGGTCGCGGCCGAATGGGTCATTGCGCTGGCGTAATCGCGTTTTCGGAAGTCTCAACCATTAGTCTTCGAACGGGCGCCTTCCGCCGACCAGCCGCCTTATGGGCGGCGGTAGGTTTCCCAATTGCCAAGGCCGCACGACGGACCGGGAATATTCATCCCGGCATCTACTCCGCGAACCCGGTCGCCGCGGCAATAATTCCCGCTCGTGGTTTCGATGATCAGCGTGGTCAACGGATGCAGGCCGGGGCACGCGCCGGGCAGGCGGTTGATCTGGATCGTTCGCCCGGAGCCATAGGCAAGGGTGCGCGAATCGATCACGCGCAGGCTCTGCGACGACTGGATCGGCACGCAGTCGCGCGGTGTGCCAATGAGGGCGTAGCCGTTGATTTCCCCAGCCAGTGCGGCCCCCGGGACGGGTGGCGTGACGGGCGCGCAGCTGGCGAGGGCAATCGCACTTATTGGCAGTAACGCGCGTATCGCAAACCTCCGTTCGGCTGGACGGCCTGGCGCCCAGAATCAGGCGGTCAGGGGCTTCATCACGGCACCTTCGGCCGGACGCCGCGCATACAGGCCGAACCCGGCGATGATTGCGTAGCATAGCGCCGGGAGCAGCAGCGCGAAGTGAAGGCTGCCCGACTTGTCCGCCAGGAACCCGGTCATCAGCGGCACTACCGCGCCGCCGAAGATGGCGATGTTGATAATGCCCGAACCATCGGCGGCGCGCGGCCCGAGCTTTTCGCAGGCTAGGCTGAAGATGGTCGGGAACATGATCGAATTCATCAGCCCGATCGCCAGCAGGCTGTAGGCCGAGGTCGTGCCATGGGTGTTGGCGGAAATCAGGATCAGCAGGATCGCTCCGGTCGCGACCGAAGCCAGGATCTTGCCCGGGCTCATCACCCGCAGGAAGTAAGACCCGATAAACCGGCCGACCATCGCGCCGCCCCAATAATACATGATCAGCTTGCCCGCGCTGGCGTCGGTCAGGCCAAGCACGTCGTTCTGCATCAGGTAATTCACGATCAGCGAACCGATGGAAACTTCGGCGCCGACGTACAGGAAAATGCACAGTGCGCCGAAGCCGAAGCGCGGGCGCCCGAGCAGCGAAAAGCCGGCGAGCGGCGGGCTGTGATCGTGCTTTTCGCCCGGCAGCTTGTCGCGGAACATCCACACCACTGCGGCAATCACCGCAAGCGCCACGGCCAGCCCGATGTAGGTGTGGACGATCGTCTGCGTTTCGGTGCTTCGATAATGGTCGAGGGCGGCGCCCGACAATTGGGCGGCGCTGACTCCGGCAATTCCGCCAAGGATCAGTGCGGAGCCGACGCGCGGGAAAATCGTGGTGCCAAGGCTGTTAAACGCCTGGGCAAAGGTCAGCCGGCTGTGCACCGTCCGAGCCGGCCCAAGCAGGCTGATGAGCGGGTTGGATACGACCTGGACGATGACGACGCCGCTGGCGAGGATGAACAAGGCGAGGAGGAACAGGCCATAAGTGGCGTTCGACGAGGCCGGGATGAACAGCAGGCAGCCGACCATCATCGTCAGCAGCCCGGCGACCGCGCCGCGCATATAACCGATCTTCTTGACCAGCTGGGCGCCCGGAATGCCGATCACCAGATAAGCGGTGAAGAAACAGAACTGGACCAGCATGGCCTGCGTGTAATTGAGCGTGAACAGCTCTTTCAGCTTGGGGATGATGACGTCGTTCAGGCTGGTGATGCCGCCGAAGATGAAGAACAGCGCCATGACGAAATAGCGCAGGTTGGGCGCATCGACGCCGCCATCGGGCAGCTCCAGTGGTGTCGAATTGGCTTCGCCTTCGCCGATCCCGGTTGTCATCACCATGTTCCAGCTACTCCCGTCCCTCGGGCCTCGGCGAGACCGTCCGGGTGACGGGGTGCATAGGAACGACCGGCCTTGTCAATCTTTTCGCTGAGCTGGGCTGGTCGGTTACAGCTGGACGAGCGGGCAGGGGACTCCGGGAACGTCCACGCGGAAGGCGAACAGGCCGCCAATTTCCGGCTGCTTCGCGATCTCCTGCGGGCTTAGCAGCTGCCGCGCGGTGGTTGCATAAGCGGTTCGCAAATCGTCGCCGCCGAACGCGATCTTGGTGATATTGGCGACCGGGAAGCGCACGCGGTCGAGCAGTTCGCCGGCGGGCGAATAGCGGCGCGTTTCCCAGCCCGCGTACAGGCTGATCCAGACGCAGCCTTCGCTGTCGATGGTCGGGCCGTCGGGATGGCCATGGGCCGGGTCGATGCGGACGAACGGACGCCGCTGGCCAAGGCTGCCATCGTCGCCGATGGCAACGGCGTCGATCGTTCCGCGTCGCGTGTCGACCACGTACAGCAGCTTGCCGTCGGGCGAGACCGCGGGTCCGTTGGTAATCGCGATGCCGTCGATCGCGGTGCGCGTCAGCACGCCGTCCGCGAAACGGTAAAAGGCGCCGCTGTTCGTCGCTTCGCCATTGTCCATCGTCCCGAACCACAAGCGCCCGTGGGGATCGGCCACGCCATCGTTGAGACGGTTGGTCGGAAGTTCGGGCTCGACCGCCATGATCAGCGTGAAGTCGCCGCTGTGCGGGTCGAAGCGATGAAGGCCCGACTGGAGCCCGGCGACGAACCCGCCGTCGCTTGCCGGAAGGATGAAGCCGATTGGTTCGGGCGCGCTCCAGCTGCGCGTCGCGCCGTCCGCCGGGTCGAAGCGGTGGACCTGGTGCTGCTTGATGTCGACGAACCACAAGGCACGGTCGCGCTTCACCCATATCGGTCCCTCGCCGAGCTGTGCGGCAAGATCCCAGACGAGGTGCGGTGCGGTGG
>JBDSGQ010000100.1:0-12475 GCA_039918915.1 Sphingomicrobium sp. | reverse complement strand
GATGTGGCGGCAATGGTTGCGGCGAAGAAGCTCGCCAACTGATTGAGACTGGTGCCGCGCTCGCCTAAGCGGCGGGCGCAATGGCCGCGCCGATCCTGTCCTACGAAGACCTTGGGCTGATCCAGGGCGAAGGCTGGCTGTTCCGCCAGCTCGACCTGTACGTCGGCGTGCGCGACCGCATCGCGCTGATCGGCCGCAATGGCGCCGGCAAGACGACCCTGCTCAAATGCCTCGCGGACATGATCGACACCGACGAGGGCAAGCGCACGATCGTTCCCGGCACCAACGTCGTGCTGCTCGAACAGGATCCCGACATGGCCGGGCATGAAACACTGCTCGACTGGGTGCTCGACAGCCCGCGCGCGCCGGCGGCGCACGAAGCCGCCGCGATCGCCGGTCAGCTGGACATCGAGCTTGACCGCCCCGTCGCGACCGCCAGCGGCGGCGAGCGGCGGCGGGCCGCGATCACCCGCGCGCTCGCGCAGAAACCTGACGTGCTGCTGCTCGATGAGCCTACCAACCATCTCGATCTGGCGGCGATCGAATGGCTCGAGGAATGGCTAAAGCGCTTCGCCGGCGCGTTCATCGTCATCAGCCATGACCGCACCTTTCTCGCCCGGCTGACCAGGACCTGCATCTGGCTCGACCGCGGCCAGCTGCGCCGCGCCGAGATCGGCTTTGGCGGCTTCGATGCGTGGACCGAGCGGGTCTTCGACGAAGAAGCCCGCATCGCCGAGAAGCTCGACGCCAAGCTCAAGCTCGAACTTCACTGGCTGCATCGCGGCGTGACCGCCCGCCGCCGCCGCAACCAGGGACGGCTGACCAAGCTCCATGAAATGCGGGCTCAGCGCGCGGCAATGCTTGGATCGGCCGGGGCCGCGAAGCTCGCTTTGGCCAAGGACGACGTGCGTTCGAAGACGGTGATTGACGCCGACCATGTCGCCAAAAGCTTCGGCGAGCGCCCGATCATCCGCGATTTCTCGCTGCGTGTTCAGCGCGGTGACCGAATCGGCCTGGTCGGACCCAATGGCGCCGGCAAGACGACGTTGTTGAAGCTGCTGACGGGAGAGCTCGCGCCGGACAGCGGTTCGGTGACGCTTGCCAAGACGCTGTCCGGAATCGTCATCGACCAGCAGCGCAAGCTGATGGACCCGGCCAAGCGTGTGCGCGACGTGCTTGCCCATGGCGGCGACTGGATCGAAGTGCGCGGCCACAAGAAGCACATCAAGGGCTATCTCAAGGAGTTCCTGTTCGCGCCCGAGATTGCCGACGCGCCGGTCGGTTCGCTGTCCGGCGGCGAACGTTCGCGGCTGCTGCTCGCGCGCGAATTCGCGCGGGCCGCCAACCTGCTGGTGCTCGACGAACCGACCAACGATCTCGACCTCGAGACGCTCGACCTGCTTCAGGAAGTGATCGCGGACTATGACGGCACGGTGCTGATCGTCAGCCACGATCGCGACTTTCTCGACCGCACGGTGACGATTACCTTGGGCCTCGACGGGTCGGGCAAAGTCGATGTCGTCGCCGGCGGCTATGAAGATTGGGAGAAGCAGCGGAAAACCTCCGCCGCCGCCCCTGCGCGGTCCGGAAGCCGGCGGCCCGCTCCGGCCCCGGCGCAACCCTCTCGCGCGGCGAAGCTATCCTACAAGGATCAGCGCGATCTCGACCGCCTGCCCGGCGAAGTCGATCGCATCGAAAGCGAGATGGCAGCGACCGAACAGCTGCTTCACGACGCCGACCTTTATACCCGCGAGCCGGTGCGCTTCGCCGAACTGACCAAACACCTCGCCAAGCTTCGCTGCGACAAGGAAGCCGCGGAGCTGCGCTGGCTCGAAGTCGCTCAAATGGCCGAGGAATTGGCCCGCTAACCGACAATCTGCCTTGGGATTTGCCGCCCGTCAGTTCGCCAGCGAATATTGCTTGATCAGGTCGTACAGGGTCGGGCGGCTGATCCCGAGCAGCTTGGCCGCGCTTGAGATATTATTATCGGCGCGGCTCAACGCCTGGCGGATCGCGCGGCGGTCGGCCACTTCGCGCGCCGCGCGCAGATTGATGAGCTGCGCATCTTCGGACTTGCCGGATGCCAGATCGAGGTCTGCGGCGGTGACATATTTGCCGTCGGCCATGATCACCGCGCGCTTGATCCGGTTTTCAAGCTCCCGAACGTTCCCCGGCCATGCATAGGCATCCACGGCGGCAAGCGCGTCCGGACTAAGAGACTGCACCGAAGGATTGAGATCGCGGCTGAAGCGCGTGGCGAAGTGCCGGGCAAGCAGCACGGCATCGCCCGACCGCTCGGCCAGCCGGGGGATGGCAATCACGATTTCCGCAAGCCGATAATAAAGGTCCTCGCGGAAGCGCCCGTCGGCCGTCATCGATTCGAGGTCCTGGTGGGTGGCGCAGATGATGCGGGTATCGACCGCAATTGCGGTTCGGCCACCGATCCGCTCGATCACCCGTTCCTGCAGGAAGCGCAGCAGCTTGACCTGAAGCGCGAGCGGGATGTCGCCGACCTCGTCGAGGAACAGGGTGCCGCCCTCCGCCAGCTCGATCTTGCCGATGTTGGATTTGACCGCGCCCGTAAACGCCCCGCGTTCGTATCCGAACAGTTCGGATTCCAGCAGGTTTTCAGGGATTGCGCCGCAGTTGATGGCGACGAACTGGCCCTTGCGCCCACTGTTTTCGTGAACCGCGCGGGCCAGCAACTCCTTGCCCGTCCCACTGGCGCCAAGCAGCATCACGGACACGTCGGTTGCGGCGACTCGCTCGATCGTCTTGGCGACCTTGATCATTTCGGGCGCGGCGGTGATGATCGCGCCGAGCACGGTCCCGGCCGAGCCGCTTTCCAGCCGCCGGTTCTCGGCTTCGATGGCGTGAACGTGGAAGGCGCGGGCGACGATCAGCCCAAGCTCGTCGATGTCGACCGGTTTGCGGTAGAAATCATAAGCCCCCATCGCAATCGCCTGCAGCGCACTTTCGCGCGCGCCGTGGCCGGTGGCGACGACAATTTTGGTATCGGGCTTGAGGCGCAGGATTTCGGCCAGCGTCGCAAACCCTTCGTCGGTGCCGTCGGGATCCGGCGGCAAGCCAAGGTCGAGCGTCACTACCGCGGGCTCGTGCGCGCGCAGAGCCTCGATCGCGCCGGACCGGTCGCCCGCGCAAATCACCTGATAGCCTTCATAGGCCCACTTCAACTGCCGCTGCAGGCCTTCGTCGTCCTCGACGACCAGCAGGACCCTCGGTTGGTCGCTCATGCGCGTTTCCTTGCCGGCTCATGGACCGGCTGCGGCGCCTTTGGTGCGGCCGGCAGGCGGATGGTGAAGGTGGTACCCTGGCCCGGGCGGCTGTCGACGATGATCTGCCCGCCCATGGCGGCGATCAACGATCGCGCTTCGAATGCACCGATCCCGAAACCGTTGCGTTTCGACGATACGAACGGCTGGAACAGCTGATTGCGGATAAAGCCGGGGTCCATTCCGGATCCCTGGTCGGTGATCGCAATCGCCACCGCGGGCCCGTCGGCGGTGACCCGGACCGTGACCGGCTTGGCCGCCGGGCTGGTGTCGATCGCGTTCTGCAGCAGATGCCCGACCGCCTGCTCCAAAGCGCCCGCGTCGACCATCACCCGCTGCGCCGTGTCGCCGAACAGCTGCACTTCATGATCGCGGCGCTTGCCGGCGATTACCGCCGACAGGATCGCCTGCAGCGGCTGGGCTTCGACGGTCTGCAGCGGTGCCCGCGAATGGGGGGCAAGCCGCGCGAGAAGGTCGTTCATCTTGCCGACCGACGATTGCAGGGTGCCAAGCATGTCGGCGCGGAATTCGGGATTGTCGGCATGCCGCTCGGCATTGCGGGCGAGCAGCGACAGCTGGCTCACCAAATTCTTGATGTCGTGCATGATGAAGGCGAAGCGGCGATTGAATTCCTCGAACCGCTGGGCGTTGCGCAGCGCTTCCTGGCTCAGTTCCTCCGCCAGTGAGCTCGCCGCCTGGTGCCCCGCCGTCCGCAGCAGGTCGAAATCCTCCCAGTCCAGCGACCGCTGGTATTCGGGCCGGGCAAGCACGACCAATCCGACGATCCGGCCGTGATGGATCAGCGGAATGCCGGCCCACACCGAACGATCGGCAAGCATCCACGGGGGGATCGGCAAGCCGCTGTCGGCCTTGGTCGCCCACCCGCCGCGGCAGGCGTCGAACTCGATAATCCGGCCACTCGCTTCAATGCCGGTCCAGAAGCCGAGGCAATCTTCAAGCTGGTCGGCGGGGGGACTGGCCGACGCCCAGCTCAACCTGGCGGCGACACTCAGCCCGCCGCCCCCGTCGCTGACCAGCAACAGGCCGCCCGGCGCATCGGCGACATCCGCGAAGGCGTTGACGATGCGCTGTCCCAACGGCGCTGCATCGGGCCCGGTCCGCCCCAGCGTCGCGGTGAACCGCAGCCACTCGGCGCGATAATCATACCGATGTTCGAACAAATGCTTGGCCAGCTTGATCTTGAGCCAGGCCCGCGCCCGGGCGCTTGGGATCAACACCATCGCAGCGACGGTCATCGCCGCGAGAACGGCGATCAGAAGCGCGCCCGACCAGTCGAAGCGCGACCCGCGAAGCGCCGTCGCGACAATCGCCATCAGCGCGAAATAGGCACAGATGGCGAGCAGCGACAGCGACTGGAAACTGGCCGCCCGCGACAGGCGAATCCGCCAGCCGCTTTCCTGCCTCGCGCCAAGCGCGAACAGCGGCGCGGTCAGCGCGACGCTTAGCCCGCGCCAGTGCTGCAATCCGCTCGCGCTGCCCGAAGTGAGATAGGCGACGGTGTAGAGATTGAGGTCGTAGATCCACATCAGCGCAAGGCCCAGCATCGCCAGCCGGATGTGCGAGCGGCTCGCCGGAGCCGCCTGGCCGTAAAGATTGTGAACCAGCACAAGTGCGCCGGCGGCGGTGGTAATGCGCAGGATCAGGCTGGTTTGGGCGATCGTTCCGCCCGGACTGAGCAGCTGCAGCAAGTCGGCGATGAACTGCATGCCGATTGCCGCGGCGACCGCGCCATAAACCAGCCGAACGCCGTGCTGGCGCTCGTCGCCGGCGACGGCAAGGCTGTAAAGCAGGCCGATCCACACCAGGTTGCGTGCGCTTTCGGCAAAACCGGTCAGCGCTTCGCCAGGCATCACCGCCGACAGCCACGCCCAGCAGGCGGTGATCGCGAAAGCGCCGGCAAGCAGCCGCTGCCCTGGCTGGCGGGCAGCATGGCGCAGCCGCCAGATCATCAGCGCCGCGAACAGCGCCGCGGCGAGCGCATGGCTCCAGAAGATGACCAGCGCAGTCACGCGACGTGACCCGCAAGGCCGATTGTCAATTGCGCCGACATGTCAGCGAGTGTCGCTAAACTTTACAAAGAAGTGGTGAATGGACCCGTTCGCGGGCTCGGCCCCGCCGATTGCGCGCCGTCAGTTGGCGGGGACCAGCTCCATCACGTCCATTCGCGATTCGAAGCGCGGACGCGGCATGATCAGCCGCCAGCGTCTGGGCGCAATCCGTTCGACGTAGCCGGCAACGTCGCGACTGGGGTCCTGGCTATATTGCAACGCCCGGCTTTCGTCGCCGAGCACCAGCGCGCCAAGGAATAGCTGGCGCACCGCATCATTGGGAAAGATCAGCCCGGCATAGCGCTGCGATCCGCTCAGCTTGTCGAGCCGTTGCAGACCGCGATCGGCACTCACTCGGCAAGCGAACGCCGGGTAAGCGATATAATCGAGCATCCCCGGCGACTGGGCGCCAAGCTTAATCACCCGGCAGCGATAATCGCCGTTCGCGATCGGCCCGCCGGCAAGTGCCGCGTCCGGCTTAAGCAGCACGCCTTCGCGGTCGATGTCCGCGCCATGACCCGACCGCCGCGCCGCCGCGATCGCCGCGTTGAACGTCGAACGCCATTCGCGCAGGCGCAGGCGATCGGCTTCGGTCGCGACCTGCCGCCAGTCGGTGGTCCATTCGGGGATCAGGCGCGCCGGCTGAAGGACTGCGTCGCAGCCCGTCAGCAGCAACGCGCTGGCGAAAAGGAAATGAATCCGCATCAGTCCTTCTAACCCAGTGCCCGCGCCGGTCCAGTTTCAAGACGTCGAGCGCGTTACGCCGCGGTCCAGCCGCCATCGACGCTGAGGTTGGCGCCGGTAATCGACCGCCCCTCTTCACGGCACAGGAACAGCGCCAGCGCCCCGACTTCCTCGGGCGTGACAAAGCGCTTGGTCGGCTGGGCGGCGAGCAGGACATCGTTGACGACCTGCTCGTGCGTCAGCCCGCGCGTGCGCATCGTGTCGGGAATCTGCTGTTCGACCAGCGGCGTCCAGACGTAGCCGGGCGAAATGCAATTGACGGTGATGCCGTCGCGCGCGGTTTCCAGAGCGACGGCCTTGGTCAGGCCGGCAAGCCCGTGCTTGGCCGCGACGTACGCACTCTTGTTGGGTGAAGCGATCAGGCTGTGGGCGCTGGCGGTGCTGACGATCCGCCCCCAACCCCTGGTCTTCATGTGGGGCACGCACAGCCGCATCGCGTGGAATGCGGCCGACAGGTTGATGGCGATGAGCTGGTCCCATTTTTCAACCGGAAAATCCTCGATCGGGGCGACATGCTGGATGCCGGCATTGTTGATCAGGATGTCGGGCGCCCCAAGTTCGGCGGTACAGCGCTCGACCATCCGCTCGATCGCCCGCGGGTCGGCGAGGTCGGCACCGTCATGGATGGCGCCGAGTTGGTCGCACAGCGCCTGAATATCGTCCGGGTCGCCAAAACCGCTGATCATCAGCCGGGCGCCTTCGCCCGCCAAGGCGGTCGCGATGGCGAGCCCGATCCCCGACGTCGACCCGGTAACCAGCGCGACCTTGCCTTCGAGAACCATGGTTTAACGCCTCCTGAAACGAAGCTTCGCAATGACGGCTGCAGCGTCATTTGCAACCGTAACGGCAGCGAAGCATTTGGCATTGAGCAACAGGGAGAGGCCAGATGCGCTTCGGCAACGATCGCGAAAGTAGTAATTTCACTGACGACACCGGGCGCAGCTTCGGCGGCGGCGGCTTGGGCGGCGGCGGCAATGCGCTTGGCTGCCTGATCCCGATGATCGCCAGCCGGTTCGGTATCGGCGGCGTGATCGTGCTCGTCATCGGCTACTTCCTGCTGAGTTCGCTCGGCGGTCTTGGCGGGCTTGGCGGTGGCGGCAGCGTCAGCCCTGGTTCGCAGGTCACTGCCCCGGCCGGACAGAGCAAGCTCGATCCGGCGACCCGCCATTTCACGCTTCAGGTGCTGGCATCGACCGAGGATACCTGGACTCGGCTGCTTGCCCCCAGCGGCGTCCGTTACACTCCCACCAACCTGCATTTCTACTCGCGGTCGGATCAGTCGGGCTGCGGGTTCGCGCAATCCGCGATGGGGCCGTTTTACTGCCCGACCGACAAGAACATCTATCTGGACTCCGCATTCTTCAACGAACTGTCCCAGCGCTTCCAGGCGCCGGGCGATTTCGCAATGGCCTATGTCGTGGCGCATGAAGTCGGGCATCACGTCCAGGATGTAATGGGGACGCTTGGCGAGGCGCATGACTTGCAGGCGCGGGCGAGCCAGACCGAAGGCAATGGACTGCAGGTCAAGGTCGAACTGCAGGCCGATTGCTATGCCGGCGTGTGGGCGGCCAATGCCAAGACTGCGAGTGGCCAGCCGCTGCTTGAAGCAGGCGACGTCGAAGAAGGGATGCGCGCGGCCGAAGCAATCGGCGACGATACGCTGCAGCGCCAGGCCCAGGGCCGGGTCGTTCCCGACAGCTTCACCCACGGCAGTTCGGCGCAGCGGATGGCGGCGCTTCGCACCGGGCTGCAAGGGGATCCGAAGGCCTGCCGGTTCTAGGCTGGCGGGCGGGCCTGCGCCCTAGCGTAGCTTGGCGATCTTCAACCCGTCTTGCTTGGCGCGCGCCTTGGTCGATTCCTCGCTCCGCGTGAGCGCCTTGGCGATTTGCCTAAGCGGCATGCCCTTGGCGGCAAGCGTGCGCAGCTTGGCGAGCTCCTCGGGCTTCCACGGCTGGCGGTGGCGTTCGAACTTCTCCGTCATCCGCGCCGCCTAACACGTTGCGCGCTGCGGGGGGAATCAGCTGATCGGCTGGGTCGGCTTGCCAAGCGCGCTGCGGCGCAGGCTCGGCGCTCCGCCAAGCGGCTGGAATGGCACCGGGTCCGGGGCCGCAATGGTGCGAACCAGCTCGGCGCCGCCCGCCAGCGGCTGCACCGGCGAAGCGGTAAACAGCGCCTGGGCGAGCAATCCAAATGCAGTGACAGCCAACATGCGACGCCAGGTGCGGCGCGCGCGGCCCCGCCGCAATCGCCGAGCTGCCGACTGTCTCGGCTTGGCACATAGCGCGAACCCAAAAAAAAGGGCCGCTGTCGCCAGCGGCCCTCTTGTATGCGGACGGTCAGCCGGCGGTTAGCCGAGCATTTCCTGTTCGAGCTTCTTGGCCATTTCCTCGATATTCTCGGGCGGCCAGCCGGGGATGTCCATGCCCAGGCGAAGACCCATCGACGCCAGCACTTCCTTGATTTCGTTCAGGGACTTGCGGCCGAAGTTGGGGGTGCGAAGCATTTCCGCTTCGGTCTTCTGGACGAGATCGCCGATGTAGATGATGTTGTCGTTCTTGAGGCAATTGGCGCTGCGCACGCTAAGCTCAAGCTCGTCGACCTTCTTGAGCAGGTAACGGTTGAGCTGGTTGGTGTCGCTTTGCACCTGCTCGGCGGTCAGCGGCGCGGCGGTGCCGATGATCGGCGATGCCGCCATCCGCACCTGGCTGTCGTCGAAGTGGACGAACAGCTGCAGCTGGTCCTGAAGAATGCGCGCGGCATAAGCGAGCGAATCCTCGGGATTGACGGTGCCGTCGGTTTCGATCGTCAGCGTCAGCTTGTCATAGTCCAGTTCCTGCCCGACGCGGGTGTTCTCGACCTTGTACGCGACCTGGCGAACCGGGCTGTACAGCGCGTCGACCGGAATCAGGCCGATCGGCGCGTCCGCCGGGCGATTGGCGGCCGCCGGCTGATAACCTTTGCCGATGTCGACCATCAGCTCCATGTTCAGCGTCGCGCCTTCATCGAGGTGGCAGATCAGAAGATCGGGGTTGGTGACTTCGATGTCGCCCGCGGTGGCAATCATGCCCGCGGTGACGTCGGCCGGCCCAGTGGCGGACAAGTGCAGCCGCTTGGGCCCCTCGCCTTCCATCTTGAGCGCGATCTGCTTGACGTTGAGCACGATGTCGGTGACGTCCTCGCGGACCCCGGCAAGGCTCGAAAATTCATGGAGCACGCCATCGATCTTGATCGAGGTGACGGCGGCACCCTGAAGCGAGCTTAGCAATACCCGCCGAAGCGAGTTGCCAAGCGTCATTCCAAAACCGCGCTCAAGCGGCTCGGCGACGAACACCGCGCGGCGGCGGACATCGCCCCCGGAGTGCTTGCGCTCGAGCGAGTTCGGCTTCTTCAGTTCCTGCCAGTTCTTTGCGTTGACGGCCATTTTCATCCCTTGGCAGTGAGGGGTTGGAACCAACCCCTTGTTGAATTTCCAGTTGTCGTCCTGGCCAAAGTCCCGCTTTGGCCGAAGCAATCAGACTCGGCGGCGCTTCGACGGACGAACCCCGTTGTGCGGGATCGGTGTGACGTCGCGGATCGAAGTGATCGTGAAGCCCACCGCCTGCAGCGCCCGAAGCGCGCTTTCACGGCCCGATCCGGGGCCCTTAACCTCGACTTCGAGAGTGCGGACGCCATGGTCGGCGGCCTTCTTGCCGGCGTCTTCGGCCGCGACCTGGGCGGCATAAGGAGTCGACTTGCGGCTGCCCTTGAACCCCATCATCCCCGCGCTCGACCAGGCAATTGCATTGCCCTGCGCGTCGGTGATGGTGATCATGGTGTTGTTGAAGCTGGCGTTCACGTGAGCGACGCCGGCCGTGATGTTCTTGCGTTCCTTTCGGCGGATACGCTGCGGTGCCTGGGCCATAAACTGTTCCTAATCGTTCGAAATCGGAAGGCTGGCGCTGCGGCCTGCTCCTCGCGCCATTCGGCGGAGCAAGCGGCGCAACAGTCCCCCCGGGACTATATTGCTGCTTACTTCTTCTTGCCGGCGATCGGCTTGGGCTTGCCCTTGCGGGTGCGCGCATTGGTATGCGTGCGCTGGCCGCGAACCGGGAGCCCCTTGCGATGGCGCAGGCCGCGATAGCAGGCGAGATCCATCAGCCGCTTGATGTTCATCGAGGTCGAGCGGCGCAGGTCGCCTTCGACCGAAAGATCGCGATCGATCGCTTCACGAATGTGCAGGACTTCCTGATCGGTCAGGTCCTGCACTCGCTTTTCGGACGCAATGCCAAGCTTGCCGACAATGCCCTTGGCCGTGGTCCGGCCAATTCCGTGAATGTAAGTCAGCGCGATTTCCACGCGCTTGTTGGTGGGGATATTCACCCCGGCAATACGAGCCATTCTTGATCCTTCTTCAGCTCCACAGGGCCCAATGCCCCATCTCTTCGCTAAAAAGCCCCGTTTCCAAACGAAAAGCCGACGCGCGCACGAATGCGCCGCCGGACAACCGAACGATCGGGATAGGACGGAAATAGGATTGGGGTCGGCCTGAGTCAATATCCTCTTGACGCGGGCGGCGCGGCCTGCGCGTTCGCGCGCCAATGCAGGAAAAACAGATCCACCGGATGTTCGTCGTCAGCGTCATCTTCAAGGGCGCCCATGCCCTTGTCGAAATCGTCGGCGGGATCGCGCTGTACCTGACCAGCACGCAGACCATCCTGGGGTGGATCAACCGCTTCAGCCAGGACGAACTGACCGAGGACCCCCACGACTGGATCGCTCAACAGGTGCTGAAGTTCGGCCAGAATTTCTCGGTCGAACAGCACCAATTCTACGCATTCTACCTGCTTAGCCACGGAATCATCAAATCGATCCTGGTGATCGGCCTGCTGCGCGAGAAGCTGTGGGCCTATCCCGCCAGCTTCGCGGTGTTCAGCGCCTTTATTGCCTATCAGCTTTACCGCTACACCTTCACTCACGATTTCGCGCTGATCCTGCTGTCGCTGTTCGACGCCTTCGTGATCTATCTCGCGGTCCATGAATATCGGCTGCTTCGCAAACATCTGCCGACCCATTAAGGCGCCCCAATGCAGCGGCTGACCCTCGACGGCGGCATCCCCGATCACTTGCGGGGAAGCATCCTCGCCCTCGGCAATTTCGACGGCTTTCACCTCGGCCACCAGGCGGTGGTCGGGCGAGCGGTGGCGCGCGCCTTCCACGAACGGCGCCCGGCGATCGTCGCCACCTTCGATCCGCACCCGGTGTCGGTCTTCAGGCCGGATGCCGACCCCTTTCGCCTGACCTCGCTCGACCAGCGCGAACAACTGTTCGCCCATGCCGGAGCGGACGCGATGCTGGTGTTCCACTTCGACCGCGCGCTGGCCGCAACCCCCGCCCCGGACTTCATCGCCGATTTGCTGGCACAGCGCATCGGCGCTTCGGGCGTGGTCACCGGCGACGATTTCACCTTCGGCCAGGCCCGCGGCGGCAATGTCGCGGTGCTGCGTGAACTCGGCGCTCGCCACGGCATTGGCGCCGAAGCCGTCGCGGCGGTGCTGGTCGATGGCGAGCGTGTCTCGTCGGGGCGAATCCGCGAGGCGCTGGTTGCGGGCGAGACCGGCGCCGCGACCCGGCTGCTGACCCGCGACTTTGCGGTCGAAGGGATCGTCCGGCACGGCGACGCCCGCGGCCGCGAACTCGGCTACCCCACCGCCAATCTCGAGCTCGGCGATTATCAGCGGCCGCGCTACGGCGTCTATGCGGTCCGCGTGTCGCTCGACGACGGCAGCGAGCATCTTGGCGTCGCCAACCTCGGCATTCGCCCCAGCTTCCAGCCGCCGCGCGAGCTGCTCGAAGCCCATCTGTTCGACTTCGACGGCGACCTTTACGGCCGGACGATCGAAGTCGCGCTCCACGCCTTTATCCGCGACGAACGCAAGTTCGACGACCTGCCAGCGCTGACCGCGCAGATGCGTGACGATGAAGCGCGGGCCCGGATGCTTCTCGCGCAGTCCTGACCACCGTCGGGAACCGCTCCCGCCGTCCGCCGTTTCATCGACCGAGTCATCGCGGCCATCCCGCACCAGGCGCCGCCTTCGGGCGACCGCCGGCAGCCCGTCGTTGCGAGGCAGCACGCCAATCCGTTATCCCGGATTGCGGCCTCCCCAGCAGCCTCCTCGCAACGACGGGTTTGCATTACTCGCGGCGCGCCCGCTAAGGCCCCGCGCACATGGCCGACCCTCACGAAAAGACCGATTACCGCTCGACCGTCTTCCTTCCGCGCACCGACTTTCCAATGAAAGCCGGCCTGCCGCAGAAGGAACCGGCGATCCTTGCCAAGTGGCAAGACCAGGATTTGTACGGCCAGCTGCGCAAGGCGGGCGAAGGCCGCGA
>JBDSGQ010000099.1:0-9303 GCA_039918915.1 Sphingomicrobium sp. | reverse complement strand
ATGTAGCGCGCGCTGAGTTCGACCGCCGACTTGATCGCTTCCGCCGTATAGCGGACGTGGTGGTGCCCTTCGAACGAGGAGCGAAGCCCGGCGATGATCTTGATCGTATCTTCGATCGTCGGTTCGTTGACGTCGATCTTCTGGAACCGGCGAAGCAGCGCGCGGTCCTTTTCGAAATGGTTGCGGAATTCCTTGTAAGTGGTCGAGCCGATGCAGCGGATGGCGCCGCTCGACAGTGCCGGCTTGAGCAGGTTGGACGCGTCCATTGCTCCGCCCGAAGTGGCGCCGGCGCCGATCACGGTGTGAATCTCGTCGATGAAGAGGATCGCGTCGGGCAGCTTTTCAAGCTCGCTGACGACCGATTTGAGGCGTTCTTCGAAGTCGCCGCGATAGCGGGTGCCGGCGAGCAGCGCGCCCATGTCGAGCGAATAAATGGTCGCTGGCTTGAGCACGTCGGGCACGTCGCCTTCGATGATCTTGCGGGCGAGGCCTTCGGCGATGGCGGTTTTGCCGACGCCCGGTTCACCGACGTAAAGCGGATTGTTCTTTGAGCGGCGGCACAGGATCTGCACCGTGCGGTCGACTTCGGGCATGCGACCGATCAGCGGATCGACTTTGCCGTTGCGCGCTTTTTCGTTGAGGTCGACGGTGAACTGCTTGAGCGCGGATTCCTTTTTGCTGCCCTCTTTTTCGTTCTTTTCCTCGACCGGGCCGGTTTCGCGCTGCTCGGGCTCGGTTTCGCCCTTGCCGACGCCGTGGCTGATGTACGTCACCGCATCGAGCCGGCTCATGTCCTGCTGCTGCAGGAAATAGACCGCATAGCTTTCGCGTTCGGAGAACAAGGCGACGAGCACGTTGGCGCCGGTCACTTCGTCGCGGCCCGATGACTGGACGTGGAGGATGGCGCGCTGGACGACGCGCTGGAAGCCGCTGGTCGGAGTGGGATCGGTGGCGCTGTCGGCGACGAGCGCGGTCAGTTCATTGTCGAGATATTGCTTCACCGATGAGCGCAGGTCATCGCGGCTGACGCCGCATGCGGTCATCACCTTCGACGCATGTTCGTCGTCGATCAGCGCGATCAGCAGATGTTCGAGGGTCGCATACTCGTGCCGGCGGCGCTCCGCCTCTTTCAAGGCATTGTGCAGGGTCTGTTCGAGTTCGCGAGCAAAGCTTGGCATTTAGGCGAAGACTCCGGGAGCCCGAGCGGGACTGTCGGGCTGTTCAAACCAATGTCATATGCAAGTCGGCCGCAATCAAGGGGCCGACTCGATCCTATCCCCAGTTTAGCGCGCCGCCCGCTCAACCCGTGGCAGGCGAGGACGCCGGTTCACTTCTTGAACAGCTCGTCGGCGGCGGAGCGGTGGCGGGTGGCGCGATCGGCGTGGGCCTCGACCCGCGCGATTTCCGCCTTGAGCGCTGCGACCCGGGCGTGAAGTTCGTCGATCGAATATGGATCGAGGTCCTGCTTGCCGAGCGCGGTCAGCGGATCTGCGGGCGTGTTGGGGAACAGTTCGTCGAGGTCCATGCCAAATCCCCTTTGGCGGAATCGTTGACCCGGCGGAGCGCGCTGTCAATAACCGGCGCGTGCCCGACCTTCCTTCATCGATGATGGCGGTAATCGCCCCGCAGCAGCAACTGGAGCTGGCCGAGCGGCCGGTGCCGCGTCCCGGTCCGGGCGAAGTGCTGGTCAAGGTCGCCGCTGCGGGGGTCAACCGGCCCGACATTTTGCAGAGCCGCGGCCTGTATCCGCCGCCGCCCGGAGCGCCCGATATTCTCGGCCTGGAAATCGCCGGCACCGTGGTTGCCGCCGGCGCCGGCGCGGAACTGCTGCTTGGGCAAAAGGTCTGCGCTTTGGTCGTCGGCGGGGGCTATGCTGAATATTGCGTCGCTCCGGCCGGGACCTGCCTGCCGGTGCCGCCGGTGCTGACCATGACGCAGGCCGCAGCCATGCCGGAAACATTGTTCACGGTGTGGATCAACCTGTTCGAGCGCGGCTTCGCGGCCGATGGCGACATCGTGCTGGTGCATGGCGGAACCAGCGGCATCGGCACCATGGCAATCGCGCTTGGGCGGCTGTTCGGGCTGGAGATGATCGTCACTTGCGGAAGCGACGAGAAATGCCAGCGGGCGCTTGAGCTGGGGGCGCAGATCGCGATCAATTACAATAGCCAGGACTTTGTCGAGGAAGTGCACCGCGCGACCGACCGGCGCGGCGTCGACATCGTCATCGACATGGTCGGCGGCGATTACCTGCCGCGCAACCTGGCCTGCCTGGCCGAGGATGGCCGCCACGTGTCGATCGCGGTGCAGCGCGGAGCGACCGCCGAAGTCGCGCTGTTCGACATCATGCGCCGGCGGCTGACCCTGACCGGATCGACGCTTCGCCCGCGTTCGCTCCAGTTCAAGACGATGGTCACCGACGAAATTGCCAAGACGGTGTGGCCCTATGTCGAGGGCAATCGCTTGAAGCCGGTCATCGACGGCGTGTTTCCGTTGGCGCAGGCGGCGGCGGCGCACGCGCGCATGGATGGCCCCGACCATGTCGGCAAGACGGTGTTGGAAGTTGGGCCGGCAATTGGGGCGGACGCCGGGTCGCGCTGACGAAGGCGGTTGCTTGAACCGATGGTCGGGACTACAGGCTCGGCCACGCTGGCCGCTCCGTAATGGGGCGGCCCTATTCATTTTTATGCATTCATTTTTATGCCGGGAGAATTCCAGTGGCACAGCCCCTGATGCCCCATGCGACCGCCGCGTGGCTGGTCGATAACAGTTCGCTGACCTTCGAGCAGATCGCCGAGTTTTGCGGTCTTCATATCCTCGAAGTGCAGGCGATCGCCGATGATACGGCGGCGACCAAGCTGACCGGGCGCGATCCGATCCGCGCCGGTGAGCTAACCCACGAGGAAATCGAGAAGGGCCAAGGCGAGCCCGACTACAAGCTCCAGATCCACAAGGCGCCGGACCCGGTGCGCCGCACCCGCGGCCCGCGCTATACCCCGGTTTCCAAGCGGCAGGACAAGCCCGACGGAATTGCCTGGATCATCAAGAACCATCCCGAAGTGACCGATGGCCAGATCGGCAAGCTGATCGGCACGACCCGCACGACGATCGGTGCGATCCGCGACCGAAGCCATTGGAACATGGCCAATATCACGCCGAAGGATCCGGTGACGCTTGGCCTGACGTCGCAGCGCGAGCTTGATGCGGCCGTTGCCAAGGCCGCCAAGGCGGCCGGCGCGCCACCCGCGATGGACACCCGTTTCGAAGGCGACCGGGCAGCGCTGATCCAGGAACTCCGCGAGGAGCGCGAGCAGCACGTGCGCGATGCCGAAGCAGCGCTTGCCAATGGCGGCGAGGACGCGGTCAGCGACGAGATTTTCCCGGGAATCCGCGACCCGTTCAAGAACACTCCGTCGCAATAGCCCGCGGTTGCTTGATTTGACCCGCGGCGAGGGTCACAAACCGCCCATGGCCACTGCACCGATAGACGTCAGCGAACTGAGCTTCGAAGCCGCGCTTGCCCGGCTCGAGGAGATCGTGCGAACCCTCGAGAAGGGCGAAGCGCCGCTCGACCAGTCGATCGAACTCTATCAGGAGGGCGACCGGCTCAAGCGGCATTGCGAAGCGCGGCTGAAGGACGCGCAAGCGCGGATCGAGCAGATTGCGTTCGGCGCCGATGGCAAGCCGGCGGGGTTGAAGCCCTTCGATGCCGATTGAAACGATCGACCGGCTCGGTAGCGAGCTCGACAGCGAAGCCGCCCGCATCGGCCGCGAGGTCGACGGTTTCTTTTCTGAGCTGCTGACGGCGCCAACGGACGGGCGCCAGCGGCTTTACCAGGCGATGCGCCATGCGGCGATCGGCGGCGGCAAGCGGCTTCGCCCGCTGCTGACCGTAGCGGCGGCGCGGCTGTTCGCGATCGACGCCGACCGGGCGTTGCGGGTTGGCTGCGCGATCGAGGCGATCCATGCTTATTCGCTGATTCACGACGATCTGCCGTGCATGGACGATGCCGATGTGCGGCGGGGCAAGGCGAGCGTCCACAAGGCGTTCGGGGAAGCCGAAGCCGTGCTTGCCGGCGACAGCCTGCATGCGCTGGCGTTCGAAATCCTCGGTGAACCGGCGACTCACGAAGACCCGTGGGTGCGGGCCGAGTTGCTGCTGGAACTGGCCCGCGCGGTCGGCCCGGCGGGAATGGCTGGCGGGCAGATGATGGATCTTGCCGCGCAGGAGGGCGAACTCGACATTGCCGCGACCACCCGGCTGCAGCAGCTCAAGACTGGCGCGCTGATCGAATATTCGGTGGATGCGGCGTGCATCATGGCGCGCCTGCCGCCCGATGGGCGCACGCCGTATCGCGGCTATGCGCGCAACATCGGGCTGGCCTTCCAGATCGCCGACGACCTGATCGATCACAGCGGCGAGGCGGCCGCCGCCGGGAAGCCCACGGGCCGCGACGCGGGCGCTGGCAAAGCGACCTTCGTATCGCTGCTCGGCGAGGATCGCGCGCGCCAGCAGGCGGGGTTGCTCGTCGAGCAGGCAATCGAGCATTTATCGCAGCACGGCAGCGAGGCCGACCTTTTGCGTTCGATCGCGCGATTCGCGGTAGAAAGAGACCATTGATGAGAGTGGCAGTCTATCCCGGCACCTTCGACCCGGTGACCCTCGGGCACCTCGATATCGTTCGGCGCGGCGCGCATCTGGTCGACCGGCTGGTGATTGGAGTGACGACCAATCCCGCCAAGGAGCCGATGTTCACGGTCAGCGAGCGGTTGGCCATGGTGCAGCGTGAAACGCTGGGCCTGGCAAGCAACATCGAAGTCGTGGAGTTCGACTCGCTGCTGATGAATTTTGCCGAAAACCAGGGCGCGTCGATGATCCTGCGCGGCCTGCGCGCGGTGGCCGACTTCGAATATGAATTCCAGATGGCGGGCATGAACCAGCAGCTCAATGACGACATCGAAACCGTCTTCCTGATGGCGGACGTGTCGTTGCAGCCGATTGCATCGAAGCTGGTCAAGGAAATCGCGCGCTTCGGCGGCGCCATCGACAAGTTCGTGACGCCCGCCGTGGCCGAGGATGTGCGCCGCCATCTCAACGGCGGTTCATGATCGTGTCAGCACCGGCCACGCATTAGGCGCCGGAAGCCCGGGGAGTGATATGTTAGCCAAAGCCTTGATGATGTTGCCGTTGGCGGCGCTGTTGGTGGCTGCCGCGCCGCCCCCCGCGGCAGTGGCGCCGCAGGTCACGATCGCCCCGCCGCCGGCAGTCGCGGCCAATCCCGCCAACCGCCTGATGATCGATTTGTCGACCGGCGGAACGGTCACGATCCTGCTTCGCCCCGACCTTGCCCCGCACCACGTCGAGCGCATCCAGGCGCTGGTTCGCGCCGGCTTTTACAATGGCCTGACGTTCCATCGGGTAATCCCGGGGTTCATGGCCCAGGGCGGCGATCCCAAAGGCACTGGCGAAGGCGGGTCCGACTTGCCCAACCTAAAAGCCGAATTCACCGCCGTGCCGTTCCTGCGCGGCTCCGTCGGCGCGGCTCGTGCCGACAGCCCGGACAGCGCCAACAGCCAGTTTTTCATCATGTTCGCGCCCGGCCCCGACCTCGATTTAAAATATACCGTCATTGGCCGGGTGACCGCGGGAATGGACGCCGTGGACCGGATTACGCCGGGCGAGCCGCCCGCCGAACCGGCTAAAATTGTGAGGGCGTACCTGGGCGGCTAAGCCCCGCCGCAATGCGCGTCGACCTGTTCGATTTCCACCTTCCGCCCGAGCGGATCGCGTTGCGGCCGGCGCGGCCGCGCGATGGCGCCCGGCTGCTGCTGGTCGACGGCGACCGAATCGCGGACCGGCAGGTGCTTGATCTGCCCGGCCTGCTTCGACCCGGGGACGTGCTGGTGTTCAACGACACCAAGGTGCTTCCGGCACAGCTTCAGGGGCGGCGCGGAGAGGCACGGATCGGCGCAACTTTGCACAAGCGCGCCGGGCCGCGCGACTGGCACGCCTTTTTGCGCAATGCCAAGCGCGCGCGGATCGGCGATGCCATCGACTTCGGCGAGGGTGTCAGCGCGTCCGTTGCAAGCAAGGCGGACGACGGCTCGGTGCAGCTCCATTTCGCCGGTGACGAGCCGGTCGAGATCCTCCTCGAACGCGCCGGCCGAATGCCGCTGCCGCCGTATATTGCGTCGAGGCGCCCGACCGACGCCGACGACGAGGCGGATTACCAGACGATGTTCGCGCGGGAAGCCGGAGCGGTCGCGGCGCCGACCGCGGCGCTGCATTTTACGCCGCGCCTGATCGCCGCGCTGGACGAACGCGGGATCGGCCGCGAGACACTGACGCTGCACGTCGGCGCGGGGACTTTCCTGCCGGTCAAGGCGGACGACACCGGCGGGCACCGGATGCATTCGGAATGGGGACGGATCGATGCCGCCACCGCGCAGCGGCTCAATGCGGTGCGGGCGAGCGGTGGGCGTCTGATTGCGGTCGGCACCACCAGCTTGCGCCTGATCGAAAGCGCCGCCGACGATCAAGGGGTCATCCAACCGTTTGCGGGCGACACCGCCATCTTCATCACGCCCGGTTACCGCTTCAAGGCGGTCGACGGATTATTGACCAACTTCCACCTGCCGCGATCGACCTTGTTCATGCTGGTCAGTGCGCTGATGGGTCTCGATCTGATGAAATCGGCTTATGCCCATGCAATCGCCGAAAATTACCGCTTTTACAGCTACGGCGATTCGAGCCTGCTGCTGCCGGCAGCGACGGCTCAGTCGTCGCGGTGAGGCAGCGGCAGATCGGCCGCGGCGACTTCGCTGTCGGATAGATCGCGATAGAATTTCACGCCCGCGCCAGTGTCGTTCGACCAGGCGATGTGAGCGGCGGCGAACAGGCCACCGCGCTTGAAAATCACGTCGCAATTGCTGGGCAGGACGTCGTCGCCGGCAATCAGCGCACCTTGCGTCGAAATATCGCGAATCCACACGACGAAAGCGCCGTCGGGCGTGAACACCGTGCCGCGCATGAGCACGCGCTTGCGCTGCTGCTTGCGCGCCGGGGACGGTGCCATCTCGCTGGCGGCGATATCGATTGCTGTTGCCACGCCCAGACCAGTGCCTGATTGTGATGAGGATCGCATTGATAAAGCTGGTTACCGATCCGTTGACGACCGCCGCCGCGACGGGTTCCGGCGAAGGAGTTGCGAGCCGGTGGCAAGGCGCTAAGCGGTTCGGAGATGCCCCGCTTTTCGTTCACCATATCGGCCACCGACGGAGCCGCGCGAAGCGGCGTCATCGCGATGCACCGCGGCGTCATCCGAACGCCGGCGTTCATGCCGGTCGGCACCGCCGCGACGGTCAAGGCCATGCGGCCCGAGGAAGTCCGGGCCAGCGGCGCCGACATCATCCTTGGCAATACCTATCATTTGATGTTGCGCCCGGGCGCGGAGCGCATTGCCAAGCTGGGCGGGCTGCACCGGTTCATGGGCTGGGACCGGCCCATCCTGACCGACAGCGGCGGTTACCAGGTGATGAGCCTGAGCGAGCTGACCAAGGCCAGCGAAGAGGGCGTTCAATTCAAAAGCCATCTCGACGGGTCGACGCACATGCTTTCGCCCGAACGGTCGATCGCGGTGCAGCGGCTGCTTGGAGCGGACATCGTCATGGCTTTTGACGAGCTGGTGCCGACGACTTCGAGCGCCGATCGGCAGAGCGCGGCGATGGAGCGGTCGATGCGCTGGGCCAGGCGCAGCCGCGACGAATTCGAGCGCGGCGGCGAGCATGCCGGGAGCGCCGCGATCTTCGGCATCCAGCAGGGTGCCTTGAACGCGGACCTGCGGCGCGCTTCGGCCGAGGCGCTGACCGAGATCGGCTTCGACGGTTATGCGGTCGGCGGGCTTGCGGTCGGGGAGGGGCAGGAAGCGATGCTCGCGTGCCTCGACTTCGCCGCAGCGATGCTGCCGGCGGACCGGCCGCGCTATTTGATGGGGGTCGGCAAGCCCGACGACATCGTTGGCGCGGTGGTGCGCGGGATCGACATGTTCGATTGCGTGCTGCCGACGCGATCGGGGCGGACCGGGCAGGCCTTTACCGCCGATGGCCCGATTAACCTGCGCAACGCGCGATTTGCCGAGGATCGCGAACCGATCGAGCCCGATTGTCCGTGCCCGGCCTGCACCGGGTTCGAGCGCGCTTACGTCCACCATCTGGTGAAGTCGGGCGAAATCCTTGGCGCGATGCTGATGACTCAGCACAATCTGTGGTTCTACCAGCGGCTGATGCAGGCGCTTCGCGACGCGATTGCGGCGGGACAGCTGCCGGTGTTCGCCCGCGACTTCGTCGAGCGCTATCGCGGCGGCCGCTAGATCGCGTCGTCCTTGACGCTTTCGGGCTGGCCGGCGCTGTGCAGCCGGACCTGCGTCCGAAGTTCGAAATCGCTCGCATCGTGGCGCTCATGAAGCTGCTCGCTGTCGTCGCCGGTAAGCTTGTTGACCATTCGCCCGCGCTTCACCGCCGGCCGCTGCGCAATCTGCTTCGCCCAGCGCTGGAGGTGCGCGAATTCGTGGGTCGCGAGAAACTCGGCCGCGCCGGCATAGGTCTGGCCGAGCGCAAGCTGGCCATACCACGGCCAGATGGCGATGTCGGCGATGGTGTAGTCGCTGCCGGCGACAAATTCGTTGGCGGCGAGCTGCTTGTCGAGCACGTCGAGCTGGCGCTTGGCCTCCATCGCATAGCGGTTGATCGGATATTCCAGCTTGGTCGGGGCATAAGCGAAGAAATGGCCGAAGCCGCCGCCGAGGAACGGCGCGCTGCCCATCTGCCAGAATAGCCACGACAGGGTTTCGGCGCGCTCCGGGCCGGAGGCGGGGAGGAATTCGCCGAATTTCTCGGCCAGGTGAACGAGGATCGCGCCGCTTTCGAACACGCGCAGCGGCGCTGGCCCGCTCCGATCTACTAGCGCGGGAATCTTGCTGTTGGGATTGATCGCGACGAAGCCGCTGGAAAATTGGTCGCCGTCGCCGATGCGTACCGGCCAGGCGTCATATTCGGCGTCAGAATGACCCTTTTCGAGCAGTTCCTCGAACATGATCGCGGCCTTCTGGCCATTGGGCGTCGCGAGCGAATAGAGCTGGAAGGGATGATTTCCGACGGGCAGCGGTCGGTCGTGGGTAGCGCCCGACACCGGGCGGTTGATGTTGGCGAACTGGCCGCCGCTCGGCTGTTCCCACGTCCACACTTTCGGAAGCTGATATTCGCTCATGTCGGTTCCCTTTTCGATCAGGGACGCGAGCTAGGAAC
>JBDSGQ010000098.1:0-5904 GCA_039918915.1 Sphingomicrobium sp. | reverse complement strand
ACCAGGTCCTTGCCCATCAGCACCGACGGAATGGCCGCGGTCTGGATGGGCGTTGGCTCGTTGTAGCCGCTTTCTCCAACGGCGCGGAGCAATTCGTCAGAAAGGCCGAGGTCGGCAAAAGTCATCGAGGTTCCGAAATTGAAGTTGGGTCAAGCCGCGGCTTAATCACGCGCCGGTGCGGCAAATGCCAAGGACTGCGGCTTCGCCGACGCCCACGGGCTTGTCAAGGAAAGTGGTGCCGCGCGGCGCCGAATCCAAGGGGCCGTCCGCGTTATTGGTGAGCGATGGCGGGCACCAATTGCTTGAACCGTTCGATGGTGCAGCTTCCGCCCATGCGCGAATGGACCGCGTCGCGGCCGGCGCAGATCCGGTCGTCCGCGGGCTGCAGATAGAAGTTGCCGTAGAAATCGAGCGCCGGACAGCCGTCACTGAATTCGGCCCGCACGCGGGCGCGATTGGCAAGGATGAAGTCGACCCGGTCGGGACCGATGAGCAAGGCGCGGCGGATCGCGGCAATCGGGATGCAATTGGGGCCCCGGCGTTCGATCCAGGTGATGCGTGGGCCGCGCTGGCGAGGGAATACGGGGACGCGCAGGATCACTTCATCCTGCACGACCAGCCGGGTCACGGATTGCCTGACTGCTCCGGGCTGCACGGCGGCAAGACCCAGGAGCATTGGCACGAGGCTGAGGAAGGCCCCGGGAAACACTTAGCTGCTCACCATTGCGGTCGCGGCTTCGCAGCCGTCCGTTGAATAATCAATGAACTACGGGCGGTTGGGCGCGAACCACGACCGACGCCATTGCGGCCTTGCCCTAATCCTGCGCGGCCGATAGAGGGCCCCAACAATCGCTTTCCGGCAGGTCCGATTACCATCGCGACGCCGCAAGCTCGGTCCCCAGGAGACAATCAGGATGGCGACTGCCGCGCCGAACCACAACCTGCCGTTGCTCTACAATGCGCTAGAGCCGTTGAACGTCACCCAGCACGGCAAGATGAAGGTCCGCAAGCTGCTGAAGATGGCGCAGGTGTCAAAGGCCCACGCCATTCCCGTGACGGTTGATGAATTCACCCTTGCGCAGCGCCATTATCCGATCGTCTTTTCGATTGGCGACAAGCCGATTCCGATCGCCCTGATGGGGCTTAACGAGGGCGTGAACGTCTATCTGGACGACGATGGGCGGCCGTTGGACCCGACGCTTTACATCCCGGCCTATATCCGCCGCTATCCGTTCATGCTGGCGCGGATCCGCCCCGACAGCGACGAATTGTCGCTGTGCTTCGATTCCAGCGCTGGCGCGGTCGGCGAATTCGACGAGGGCGAGGCGCTGTTCGATGGCGATAAGCCAAGCGACGCGACCCGCGCCATCCTGGAATTCTGCGAGCAGTTCGAAGCCGCGGGCCAGCGTACGGCCGCGTTCATGGAAGACCTGCTGAAGAGCAACCTGCTGATGGACGGCGAAGTCGCCATCCAGCCGGAAGGTTACGACCAGCCATTCGTGTATCGCGGCTTTCGCATGATCGACGAAGAAAAGCTGCGCGACCTGCGCGGCGATGAGCTGCGCAAGATGAGCCAGAACGGTATGCTTCCGCTGATCTACGCGCACATGTTCTCGCTGAGCGAAATGCGCGACGTGTTCGCGCGTCAGATGCAGCAGGGCAAGGCTCCGGTGCCAGCCCCGCAGCAACCGGCCCCCGCGGACGCCTGATTATTCCGCGGCGGTCGCCAGCTGGCGGTCGAGCAGCGCTTCGCCAAGCCCGACCGCAAGGGCGTCGAACAAGGCCGTGACCCGGTCGAAGCCCGGACCTGGCGCGGACAGCGATTCATCAAGGTAACAGCGCCGGTCGATTTCGACCTGAAGCGCGTGGACGCCGCGCGCCGGCCGGGCGTGGCGGTCGATCACATGACCGCCGGCAAATGGCGCGTTGAGCCCTGCCTCGAACCCTGACCGCCGAGCGATTTCGAGCGCCTGAGCACTGACCCACGGATCGGCGGTGCGGCCACGGCAGTCGCCAAACACGATCGGCGGAATGCCGGCCTGGGGTGGCGGCATCGAATGGCAGTCGAGCAGCAAGGCAACGCCGAAGCGGTCGAGCAGCAGCCCCAGCTGGTCCGCGATGGCGCGGTGATAGGGTCGATGCGCCTGGTCGAGCCGTTCATTGAGCTGGTCGGGGCTGATCGCCCGCCGCCACAGAAAGCCATGCTGCTGAGTCCGCGCCGGAACGATGCCAAGCCCGCCCCGGGCACGCGCTGTCACTCGGCCTGTGCGCGCACCGTCGATTACCGATGGGTCGAGATCGTCTTCGGATCGATTGCAATCGACCGCGGCGCGCGGCGTTCGCGCAATCACGGCGCCGCAACCGCGGCCGAGCGCGCGCCACACCAAGCGGTCGACCAGCGGATCTTCGAGGGTGGTCAGCGACGCCTCGCCCGAAGCCGCCATCGCGACCAGCCAATCGGGATAGTCACGTCCCGAATGCGGCACTGACAACAGGACCGGAAGTTCGCCACGCGGCGCGTGGACGACTGGTGAGGAAAGGGGGGTCACGGTTAAATTCTGTGTCAGTTTAGGACTCGTGGTGCGGACCTGCAACGCGTCAGTGCGTCATTCGCTTCTGGCAAAAGACATTTGAGCGGACCATAAGTAGGGCGATGGCAAGAATTCTCCTGGCTGAAGACGATGGGTCGATGCGCGAATATCTGCAGCGGGCGCTGCAGCGCGTCGGCTACGAGGTGACCGCGGTGGGCTGCGGGACCGAGGCCATGCCGCTGCTCGAAAGCGAACAGTTCGACCTGCTTCTGACCGACATCGTCATGCCCGAAATGGACGGCATCGAACTTGCCCAGAAAGCGAGTGCGATCGACCCGTCGATCCGCGTCATGTTCATCACCGGCTTTGCCGCCGTTGCACTGCAGGGCGGCCGGACCGCGCCCGAAGCCAAGCTGCTGTCCAAGCCCTTCCACCTCAAGGACCTGGTGATGGAAGTCGATCGCATGTTCCAGTCCGAGGACCAGCACGGGCGGCTTTAAGTGGCCGCATCGGGACTCGATTCAGCGATGGCGTTGTCGCTCGACAGCAAATCGCCCGGCTGACAATCCAGTGCTCGGCACATCGCTGCCAAGGTCGAAAAGCGGATTCCCTTGACCTTGCCGGTACGAAATAGCGACAGCTGGGTTTCGCTGATCCCCATCGTCCGCGCGAGATCCCTGGCTTTGGTCCGGCGAGTGGCCAGCATGTCGTCGAGGGTGACGATGATCGCCATTAGAAAATCTCTTCCAGTTCGACCTTGAGACGCGACGCTTCGGCTTGCAGCTCAGCTGCGTGAGCAAGCAGGCGGCCGAGCAACACCAGCCCAATCCCGATCACTCCGACCGCCAGATAAGCGGTGTCGAAGTGCAGCACCGAGCCCATTGCGCGTTCTCGGCCGCCGGGCACGTCCGGCAGCTTGAGCAGCCAATTGAGATTGGGCACGCCGACCGCACTCATGGTTCCACCAAGCGCGAGCGCAGCCCCGGCGCGCGTACAGCCGGAAGCAATCGCCGAGCCGAAGACGCCACCTTCGGCGAAGTTCGAGAAAGCGCCGCGGATCGCCCACAATGCGTAGAGATAGAAGACCGTTGGCGACCAGGTCAGAAGCGACCAGGCAATCAGCTCGACCCAATGGCCACCGCGGCCGATGAGGATCGTCAAAGCCATGATGGTCGGAACGAGAATGGCGAGCGCGGTGAGCACCAAAAGCACGAGCGTCGAGCGTCCGAACCAGCGGCTCTGCCGCCTGAGAAGCCCCATATCGACCATTAGCAGCCTCCAAAAAATTTAACTTGCGCTTAAATTTACTTTAGGTCTAAGTTAAACTGAATAAGCATGATCAGCCGCTGGAGGCAATATGGAAGACGCAATCGCGACCGATGGTCTCAAGCGCCGATTCGGGTCCAAATGGGCAGTTGATGGAATCGACCTGCGCGTGCCTTGCCGCAGCGTGTACGGATTTCTCGGTGAGAACGGCGCGGGCAAGACGACAACCATTCGCTTGCTGCTCGGTCTCCTCAAGCCCAGCTCCGGGAACGCGCGGATCTTCGGTCACGACGTTCAGCGTCAGCGTCGCGAGGCGGCGCGGTTGGTCGGAGCGTTGGTTGAACTGCCGTCGCATTACGACCACCTCACCGGCCGTCAGAATCTCGACATCAGCCGGCTCCTGCTTGGGCTCGATCGCACCGCTATCGAGCGGGTGCTGGAAGTCGTCGATCTGCGCGCCGCCGCTGATCGCGCGGTGGGCGGCTATTCCCTCGGGATGCGGCAACGACTGGGGGTCGCGCGCGCCTTGCTGGGTCGCCCGAAGCTGCTGATTTTGGACGAACCGACCAATGGGTTGGATCCCAACGGCATCCGCGACATGCGTGTGCTGATCGCCGGGCTGCCGGAACGCGAAGGCGTGACCGTGCTGGTTTCCAGCCACGTGCTTGCGGAAGTTGAGCTGTTCGCGACACATCTGGGACTGATGCATCGCGGCAAGCTGCTGATGTCGGGCCCGGTCAGCGAGTTCAAAGCCGGGCAGGTCAAGACTATTCGAATCGATGTCGACCAGCCGCAGGCAGCGCTTGCGGTGCTGCATGGCACTGGCATTCGCGCCGAGCTGCACGGCTCGTCGCTGGTCGTCGCTCAGGGGGCCAGCGACACTGCCGCCGGCGCCGCCCAGCTCAACGCCCTGCTGGTTGGCAAGGGTGTGGCGGTGAGCGGACTTGCAGTGGTCCAGCCGACGCTCGAGGAAATCTTCGTGTCCGTAGTTGATAATGCCAGCGACCGCGGCTCCGCGATCGCCGCTTGAAGGAAACGCCAATGATTGTCGCCGTTACCGCCGAATTGTTGAAGCTGCGCCGGTCGCTGACCCTGCTTCTGTGCATTGCCGCGCCAACCATGGTCGGGGTGCTTGCGGGGGTCATGTTAATCGAACACAAAACCGCGTCCAACTGGCAAACATTTGCCGCTGGAAGCGCGGCGCTGTGGTCGTTTTTCATGCTGCCGATGACCGTTACCGCCTTGACCATTCTGCTCGCGCAGATGGAACATGGCCCACGGTTCTGGAATCATCTGCTGGCCCTGCCGGTGCCGCGCTGGCGGTTTTTTGCCGCCAAGGCAGTGGTCGTCCTGCTGCTGGTTGCGGCAATGATGGCGGCGCTGGCGCTGCTCATTCCGCTTGCCGGCCGAATCGCCGAAGCACTCGCGCCGGGCCGCCAGCTGTCGGGCACGCTCGACGTTCGCGCCCACGTCGGGCTGCTTGCGCGGATGTTCGAAGGCTCGCTGCTGCTGATCGCGATCCAGCTGTGGGCGGCGCTTCGCTTTCGCAGTTTCGTGCCGCCGCTGGTGATCGGAATCGGGGGCACCTTCGTAGCCGTCGTCGCCACGGGTTCGCGACAGGGCGCCTACTTTCCATGGCTGATCCCGACCAACGCGCTGGCCGCCGATCCCGCGCGGGGGCAATTGGCAATTGCGGTCGGCCTGTGGGGCGGCGTAGCGGTTATCGCGCTGATGATTCTGGATTTGAATCGCCGGACATTCGACTAGTCGGCCGCCGCCGCGACGGCGGGTGGCCTGCAGACTTGCGCCGTCCCGGCGTCCAACCTAAATGCTCGCTTCGCCCCACGGGCGGTGGGCGTGTAGCTCAGTGGTAGAGCACTGTGTTGACATCGCAGGGGTCGCAAGTTCAATCCTTGCCACGCCCACCATTTTCTCTTTAACTGAAACGGCTTGCTGGCCGGCGTTCGGTCGGACCGGCCCGGGCGCCTGGAGGGATGATGTTCGTTTTTCGTTGCGGCGCAGTTGCGCTGGCCTTGCTCGCTGCTTCCGCCAACGCGCAGTCGCTTCCTGCCTCGCTCGGCGAAATGGCGGCAACCCCGCTGGTGCG
>JBDSGQ010000097.1:0-13909 GCA_039918915.1 Sphingomicrobium sp. | reverse complement strand
GGCTATGTGAACAACCCCGCCGACAAGGGCGGGCCGACGATTTTCGGAATAACCGAAGCGGTTGCCCGCGCCCAGGGTTACGCCGGGCCAATGCGCACCATGCCGCGGGCCGAGGCGGAGGCGATCTACCAGCGGCTCTATTGGTCCCGGCCCAAGTTCGACCAAATCGCCAAGCGCAGTGAAAGCGTTGCTGCCGAACTGTTCGACACGGGGGTCAACATGGGTCCGGCCGTGGCCGTGACCTTCCTTCAACGGGCGCTTACCGCGTTGAACCGCAACGGCGGGGACTATCCCGACCTGGTGCCCGACGGACGCATTGGACCGACCACTTTGGCGGCGCTCGACGCGTTCCTCGGGCGTCGGGGCAAGCCTGGCGGCGAGGCCGTGCTGCGGCGCGCGCTCGAAGCGCTGCAGGGCGAACGCTACCTTCGGCTGGCCGAGCGCCGGCCAGCCAATGAAGCATTTCTCTACGGGTGGCTCGCGAACCGCATTGGTGATCACTGAATCCCGCAAAGTGGAGGAAGTAGAGGACCCCCCGGTTTCACTCATTTGCCGTTTTTTCAAATCATTGAAGGTCACATGATGAAACTTCCTGAACCCGGCACCTTCGCCGAAGGCCAGCGCTATATTTACGGTTTGCTCACCGCCGCCGCCGGCATTTTCTGCGGCGCCTGCGCCGTCGCCATGGTGGCGCTGCTGATGTGGGGCGGATGGTCGCCCGGCGAACAGCACGGCATCGTCACCATCTTCGGCTGGACTCTCGGCGGCTTCATCGCGGCGATGATGGCCGTCATCGTCGGCTTGCTTGCCGGCGGCCCGGTCGGGCGCTTCAAGCTCGCCGCAAGCCGCGACGGCGCTTCGGTCGAAGCCGATTGCCTGCAGGGTCAGGCCCGGTGATCGCGCGCTTCCTTGGCATTCCCGGGATCGCCGGGATCGCGGTGTCGCTCGCACTGACGGCGCTGCTCCTGATCCAGCGCGGGGAAACCGGCCACTGGCGCAAGCAAAGCGGCCAGTTCGAACAGCTCTATCATTCCGAACAGTCCGCGTTCGCCGCGACCGTCGCCAATTACCGGGCCGCCGCCGACGCTGCTCGCGCCGCCGATGTGGCCGCCGCCCGGCGCGTCGCCGCGGAGCAGACTGCAATCAACGAAAGGACCGCCAATGACTTTGCCACGCGCATTGCCGCTGTTCGTGCTCGCGCTGAGCGCGTGCAGCGCGAAACCGCCCTCGCCACAGCCGATCCCGGTGCTCGCGGAAGCGCGCCAGTGCCCGGCCTATCCGCTGCCCCCGGCGGATCTGCTCAAGGCGCCGGCCAAGGCGGATTTCCTGTCGCCGACCAGCTCCTCGCCACCGAACAGGCGATCCAGCTCGACGAACTGATCAAGTGGGTGAAGGCGCAGCACGCCGTCGATCGGCAGTCCGACGGAACGCGCGCGCCGGCACCGCGCTGACGCCGTTGCGCTGACGCCTTTGCGCTGGCGCGGTTGCGGGGTTGGGCCGCGCGCCCCACATCCGCGCGATGGAACAGTATCACGGAACCACCATCCTCGGGGTCAAGAAGGGCGGCCGGACGGTCATTGCCGGCGATGGCCAGGTCAGCCTCGGCAATACCGTCATCAAGCCCAATGCGACCAAGGTCCGGCGGATCGGCGACAAGGGCACGGTCATCGGCGGGTTCGCGGGCGCCACCGCCGACGCCTTTACTTTGTTCGAGCGGCTCGAAAAGAAGCTTGAGCAATATAACGGCCAGCTGCTCCGTGCTGCGGTCGAACTCGCCAAGGACTGGCGCACCGACAAATATCTCCGCAATCTCGAAGCCTTGATGATCGTCGCCGACGCCGATCAGATGCTGATCCTCACCGGCAATGGCGACGTGCTCGAACCCGAAGGCGGGATCGCCGCGATCGGCTCGGGCGGCAATTACGCGCTGTCGGCGGCCAAGGCGCTGGCCGATTATGAAGACGATCCGGAAGTCCTCGCCCGCCGAGCGATGCAGATTGCCGCCGAAGTGTGCGTGTTCACCAATGACCGGCTGACGATCGAGACGGTGGGTGAATAGTCCCGGCGGACCGCGCGTGACTCGCCGGTTCGCATTGTTGTCGGCGCTGTCGGGCTCGGCGCTGTTCGGCTGTTCGCCCGCGGCTCTGCTCAACGGGGTCAGCCGGCTGGCTGGCGATTCGGCCCGGCTTGCGGCCGGCGGCGTCCGCTTCGGCGACGATCCGCGGTTGAAGCTTGATGTCTGGGTTCCGCCCCGGCCCGCCGCTGCGCCGTCGCCGGTGGTGCTGTTCTTCTACGGCGGCGGGTGGGTAGCGGGAGAGCGCGGCGATTACGGCTTCGTCGGCCGCGCGCTGGCGTCGCTTGGCTTCGTCACCGTCATTCCCGATTACCGGCTCGTCCCCCAGGTCCGCTTCCCGGTGTTCGTCGAAGATGGCGCCAAAGCCGTGAAATGGACGCTCGACCATATCGCGCGCTTCGGCGGCGATCCGCGGCGCATTGCACTGTCGGGCCATTCCGCCGGCTCCTACATCGCCGCCATGCTTGCGCTCGATCGCCATTATCTCGCCGACGCCGGGATGGACCCCGCAATCGTCCGCGCGGCGGCCCTGTTGTCGGGCCCTTACGATTTCTATCCCTTTACCGAACAGCGCGGCCGCGATGCGCTGGGCAATTGGCCGCGCCCGCTGGAAACCCAGCCGATCAGCTTCGTCAGGCGCGATGCGCCGCCGATGCTGCTGATGCAGGGCACTGCCGACACGATCGTTCAGCCCCGCAATTCGCGCCGCCTCGCGGCTGCTTTGACCAGCGCCGGCGCAACGGTCGAGCTCAAGCTGTATCCCGGCAAAAGCCATATCGACACGGTCAAATCGCTGTCGCCATTGTTCCGGGGCTCGACCAGCGCCCTCGCCGACACGACAGCTTTCCTTCGCGCATATGACCGATCCCCGGCCGGGGCCGCTTGAACCGGACCAGCCGGCGACCGATCTAATCCGGCATGAATTACCATCACACCACATCCGGCACTGGGACAGAGCAAGGCGACATGCTCAAGGACAAGCTGACGCCCAAGGCGATTGTCGCCGCGCTCAATGAACATATCGTCGGGCAGGACGACGCCAAGCGCGCCGTCGCCGTCGCGCTTCGCAATCGCTGGCGCCGCCAGCAGCTCGGGCCCGACCTGCGCGATGAAGTGACGCCCAAGAACATCCTGATGATCGGACCCACCGGCTGCGGCAAGACCGAGATCAGCCGCCGGCTGGCGAAGCTTGCCGATGCGCCGTTCGTGAAGGTCGAAGCGACCAAGTTCACCGAGGTCGGCTACGTCGGCCGCGACGTCGAGCAGATCGCCCGCGACCTGGTCGAGGAAGCGGTGCGGCTCGAACGCGACCGCCGCCGCGCCAAGGTCCGCGCCGGGGCCGAGGAAGCAGCGATGGAGCGCCTGCTCGACGCGCTCACCGGAAAGGGCTCGAGCGAGGCCACCCGGCAGAGCTTCCGCCAGCGTTTCGCCGACGGCAGCCTCGCCACCGCCGAAGTCGAAATCGAAGTCGACGAAGCCCCGGCCATGCCGTTCGAACTGCCGGGCATGGGCGCGCAGGTGTTCGATCTCAAATCGATGATGGGCAAGCTTGCCGGGCAGGGCCCGCGTGCCCGGCGCAAGCTCAAGGTGCCCGACGCCTTCGCCCGGCTGGCTGAAGAGGAAGCCGACAAGCGCATCGATCCCGACGACATCAATCGCGTCGCGCTGGCCGATGCCGAAGCCAATGGCATCGTCTTCCTCGATGAAATCGACAAGATCGCGGTCAGCGACGTGCGCGGCGGTTCGATCAGCCGCGAAGGAGTCCAGCGCGATCTCCTGCCGTTGATCGAAGGAACCACGGTCGCGACCAAATACGGGCCGCTCAAGACCGACCACATCCTGTTCATCGCCTCGGGCGCGTTCCACCTCGCCAAGCCCGCCGACCTGCTTCCCGAACTGCAGGGCCGGTTGCCGATCCGGGTCGAGCTCAAGGCGCTTACCCAGCAGGATTTCGTCCGCATCCTGTCGTCGACCCGCGCCAGCCTGACCGAACAATATCAGGCGCTGCTCGGGACCGAGGGGGTGACGATCAATTTCTCCGACGACGGCATCGAAGCGCTCGCCAGGATCGCTGCCGAGGTCAACGAGGCGCTGGAGAACATCGGCGCTCGGCGGCTGCAGACGGTAATGGAAAAGCTGCTTGAGGACATCAGCTTCGAAGCCGAGGACCGGCGCGGCGAAACTTTGGTGGTCGATGCGGCATTCGTCGATGCCCAGCTTGCAAGCATTGCCCGCAATGCCGACCTCAGCCGCTACGTGCTCTGACCGATCCGGCGGTAACGCCACACCAGGCCCTGCACGAAGGGCGACCACAAGCTGGTTTTCACTCCGGCCAGCCGAAGCTCGGCGGCGACCCAATTGTTGCAGGTCTGGAGCGCGCTGGCGCGGCCGTTCGTCCGATAGAAGGCGTCGCAGCAGCCGTAGCCGGGATGGTCGATGTGCCGCGGTGCGCCCTTGAGGTCGGATCGGATCGCGGTCCACAATCGGCGGTATTCCTCGGGCCGCAGCCGAATGGCGCGCGCCGCCGGTCCCGGGTCGCCGGCATATTCGACATGCATCACGCGCTTGCCCCCGGTCAGTCCGGACCAGATTGTCCGCGCCCGGATGTCGCGCCACCGCGGGGTTTCAAGATAGACCCGCTCTTCGCCTTCCCCGAAGGCGATCCACGGTGCGCCGGGGGGCAAGTCGGCGAAGTCGCGCGCCGGAAACAGCGGCGCCCAGTCGAGTCCCTCGGCGCTGACCGGCATGATGATGTCGGCATGCACACCGTTGCTGACGATGAAGATGGTGGTGCCATGGCTGGCTTCGGTCCAGCCGCGATTGACCGCGACCAGCGAGCCCACCGCAGCAGCCAGCAGATAGAGCGCCGGCACCGCGAGCAATACCGCGAGCAGGCGCTTTGCAATGCTCCGCTTTCGCCGTCGCCGAGCCACTCAACCTCCTGCCGCACCTTGCCTTGGCTGGCCCGCCTGCCTAGATGCGCCGGCCAGTCGGGGCGTAGCGCAGCCTGGTAGCGCATCACACTGGGGGTGTGGAGGTCGCTGGTTCGAATCCAGTCGCCCCGACCAGCCTTGCCATGGACCGCCCGAAGGACGGTCGCTAGGGCAGGGCTTACTCCTTTCAACGGAAAGATGCTTAAGCGATGTCCAGCCCGCCGATCCTGATGACCATGGTCCAGGCCGCCCCTGCGGGTGGCGCTGGCGGAACGGCGCAAATGCTGATGGGGATCGCGCCGTGGCTGTTCATCTTCGTCATCTTTTACGTTCTGATGATCCGCCCGCAGCAGCGCCGAGTGAAGGAACATCAGGCGAAGATCGCTTCGGTGAAGAAGGGCGATGAGATCGTCACTGCAGGCGGAATTCGCGGCCGGGTGACCAAGGTCAGCGACGACGAAGCCGAGATCGAAATTGCCTCGGGGGTCAAGGTGCGGGTGGTGAAGTCGACGCTGAGCCAGGTGCTTTCGGGCACCACCGCCAAGCCCGCGAACGACTGAGGCCAGCAGTGCTCGAATTTCCCCGCTGGAAGGTCTGGCTCGTCAGCCTGGTCGTCGCGCTCGGAGTCCTGTTTTCGATTCCCAGCATGATCACCGGGACCCCGCTGGCCGACAAATGGCCGCACTGGCTTCCGCACTATAAGATCAGCCTTGGTCTCGACCTTGCCGGCGGCAGCCAGCTGCTGCTCGAAGCCGACATGCAGGACGCGCAGAAGCAGCGGCTGCAGGCGATGGAGGATTCGGTCGCAACCGAACTTCGCCACGACCCGGTGGTCGACATCGGCGATTTCTCGACCACTGGCGGGCGCTTGTCTTTCCTCGTCCGCAACCCGACCCAGGTCGACACCGCGGTCGAGCGCCTGCGCCAGCTGACCAAGCCGGTGCAGCTGACCGGCAATCGCGACTGGGACGTCCAGGTCATCGATTCGACCCGGATCGTGATGACTCCGACCCCCAGCGGAACCGCCCAGGCACTCAAGGACGCGATGGGCGTTGCCCGCGATGTCGTTCGCCGCCGCATCGATCCCGGCGGGACCAAGGAAATCACCGTCGTCACCGAAGGCGGCAACCGGGTGTTCGTGCAGGTTCCCGGAGTCGAGGATCCCGAAGGGCTCAAGCGGCTGATCGGCCAGACCGCCCGCCTCGAATTCAAGCTCGTCGATCTTTCCGCCAACCCCGACGACGTCCGCCAGGGCCGGGCCCCGCCGGGCGGCCAGGTGCTGCCGATGGCCGACGGCACCGGCTTCATCGCGGTCAAGCGCCGAGTGATGGTGTCAGGGGACCAGCTGACCGATGCCAAGCAGGGCTTCGACCAGGATGGCCGTCCCGACATCAACATCACCTTCAATTCGGCCGGCGCCCGCCGCTTCGGGCGCGTGACTCAGGAGAATGTCGGCAAGCCGTTCGCGATCATTCTCGACGACAAGGTGCTGTCCGCGCCCAACATCAACGAACCGATCCTCGGCGGACGTGCCCAGATTTCCGGCAGCTTTACGGTCAAGACCGCCAACGACCTGGCGGTCAGCCTCGCTTCGGGCAAGCTGCCGGTGAAGCTCAACGTTATCGAAGAACGGACGGTCAGTGCCGAACTTGGCAAGGATTCGATCCACAAGGGGCTGATCGCCAGCGTCATTGGCACGCTTGCGGTGATGGTGTTCATGCTCGTCACTTACGGCCGGTTCGGCGTCTATGCCGACATCGCGCTGGTGGTGAACGCCTTTTTGATCCTCGGCATCATGGCGATCTTCAACGCCACCCTGACCCTTCCGGGAATCGCCGGCTTCATCCTGACGATCGGCGCCGCGGTCGATGCCAACGTGCTGATCAACGAACGAATACGGGAGGAAATCCGCCGCGGGCGGCGGCTCATCGACGCTGTCGAAACCGGCTATACCGAGGCCTTCCGGGCGATTTTCGACGCCAACGTCACCCACGTCATTTCGGCCGGGATCATGGCCTATTTCGGATCGGGCCCGGTGCGCGGTTTCGCCATCGTGCTAATGATCGGAGTCCTTACCTCGGTCTTCACGGCCGTCTTCTTCACCCGCATGCTCGTCGCGCTGTGGATCCGCCGCGAGCGGCCGCGCGCGCTGCATATTTGAGGCCGCCCGCGCGATGAAGCTGCTCAAACTGGTCCCGGAAAATACCAATCTCGACTTCATGCGGTGGCGCAACCTGGCGCTCGTCCTGTCGCTGATCGCGACGGTCGTTTCGATTGGCTATACTGCCTATCGCGGGCTCAACCTGGGCATCGACTTCGTTGGCGGTCAGGTGGTTCGCGCCGAATTCCCGCAGCCGGTGCAGATTGAAAACCTGCGCAGCCGGGTCGACCGGCTGGACCTTGGCGATGCCAGCATCCAGGCGCTTGGCAACGACCGCACATATCAGATCCGCCTGCCCCGTCCGAGCGGGCCGGAAAGCGCCTCCAACCAGATCGTGTCGAAGCTTCGCGCCGACCTGCCAAGGGAATTCCCGGGCGCCACGGTCAGCGCCGGCGAATCGGTTTCGGGCAAGGTCAGCGAGGAACTTGCCCAGGACAGCGCGATGGCGATCGCGCTCGCGATGCTCGGGATCGCGATTTACATCTGGTTCCGGTTCGAATGGCAGTTCGGGGTCGGCGCCTTGCTGACCCTTGCCCACGACATTGCAATGACGCTCGGCTTTTTCGCCTTCACCCAGCTGCAGGTGGATTTGAACGTGGTTGCCGCCTTCCTGACTATCGTCGGCTATTCGCTTAACGACACGGTCGTGATCTACGACCGCATCCGCGAAGATCTGCGCAAGTACCGCAAGATGGCGATCCTCAACCTCATCAATTTGTCGCTGAACGAGACGCTGGCGCGGACGGTGGTGACGTCGTTCACCGTGCTGATCGCGCTGGGCATCCTGATGCTCATCGGGCCCGAAGTCATCTTCGGCCTGTCGATCGCCATTTTCCTCGGCGTGGTGATCGGCACTTATTCGTCGATCTACATCTCGGCGCCGGTGCTGGTGTGGCTTGGAATCAAGCCCGACAGCTTCCTCAAGTCCGAAGACAAGGACGCGATCGAGGCGCAGCCCGCCTGATTGTGTTCAGCCCCTGTTCGTTAAACGGCACCGAAGTGCACGCCTTGGCCTGTTCCGGTGCCCACGCTAATGAGGTCCCATGCTGAAGCTAAACCGTTCCGTTGCCGTGATCCTCGCCTGCGCCATTGTGCTCCCGCTCGCCGGGTGCGCGACGGGGAACAAGGGCGACACGGCTTACATCGCCCGCGACGTGAACACCTTGTACGCTTCCGCCCAGCGGACGATGCAGGGCGGAGACTATGAAAAGGCCGCCAAGCTGTTCGATGAAGTCGAACGGCAGCATCCCTATTCGGTGTGGGCGCGCCGCGCCCAGCTGATGAGCGCGTTCAATTATTATCTCGCGCACAAATATAATGACGCGATTGCATCGTCGCGGCGGTTCGTCACGATCCACCCGGGCAACAGCGAAGCGCCTTATGCCCAATATCTGATGGCGATGAGCTATTACGAACAGATCAGCGACGTCACGCGCGAACAATCGACCACGCAACAGGCGTCCGAGGCGTTCGGCGAGTTGATCCGGCGCTATCCGGACACCCGTTTCGCCAGCGACGCCCGGCTCAAGCTCGACCTGATCAAGGACCATCTGGCTGGCAAGGAGATGGAAATCGGCCGCTTTTACCAGCGTTCGGGCCAGTGGGTTGCGGCAACCTATCGCTTCCGCACCGTGATCGAGCAGTATCCGACCACCAGCCATACGCCCGAAGCGCTTGAGCGGCTGGTGGAATGCAATCTTGCGCTCGGCCTGCCTGACGAAGCGCGCAAGTCGGCGGCGGTGCTCGGCACCAATTACCCCGGCACCTATTGGTACCGGCAATCGCTGCGGCTGCTTTTGAAGGGGCAGGCGCAGACCCGGCGGCGGACGGCTTCGGCAAAGTGAGCCCCGGACTTCGGGCCGCCGCCTGATGCTGAGGCAGCTCGTCGTCACCAACGTCGTGCTCGTCGAACAGCTGGAACTTGAGTTCAATCCGGGACTGGGCGTGCTGACCGGCGAGACTGGCGCCGGCAAATCCATCCTGCTCGATGCCCTTGGCCTGGCGCTCGGCGCACGCGCCGACAGCAATTTGGTGCGGGCCGGCGAGGGGTCGGCTTCGGTGGTTGCCGAATTCGAACTTCCGCCCGACCATCCCGCCCACGCACTGCTGGCCGCGCAGGACATGGCCGGCGATCCCGGCGAGCCGCTGATCATCCGCCGCTCGCTCAAAAGCGATGGCGGCAGCCGCGCCTTCATCGGCGCCGCCTCGGTGCCCGCGGGCCTGCTCCGCGAAGTCGGGGCGCTGGCCGTTGAAATCCACGGCCAGCATGACGATCGCGGACTGCTCAACCCGCGCGGCCACCGCGCCTTGCTCGATGCGTTCGGGGGCATCGACACCACTGCCGCCGAGGCGGGCTGGCGCGAAGTGACGCGGATCGAAAGCGAGCTGGCCCACGCTCGGGCCGCGGTCGCCGAGGCCGAACGCGACCGTGACTATCTCGCTCACGCGAGCGCGGAAATCGAAGCTCTGGCACCCGAGGCGGGAGAGGAGACTCGCCTGGCGCAGGATCGCACCGCGATGCAGGCCGGCCTCAAGGCGGGCGAATCGCTGACCGGGCTCGATGAATTGCTTGGTGGTTCGGAAGGCGCGCTTGCCTTGCTCCGCCAGGCCGCGCGGCGCATCGAGCGCGGCGCGGCGGACGAGCCGCTGCTGGCCGAAGCGCTGGCCTGTCTCGACCGCTCGCTGGTCGAAGCCAGCGAAGCGGAGGAACGCATCGGCCGCGCCGCGGACGTGCTGGCGTTCGATCCCGCCCGGCTCGACCAGGTTGAAGCCCGGCTGTTCGATATTCGCGGCCTGGCCCGCAAACACCGGGTCGAACCTGATGCACTGGCGGCGCTTGGCGAACAGATGCGGGCGCAGCTGCACGCGATCGATTCGGGCAGCGAGGCGCTTGTCGCGCTCGAAGCCCAGCTGGCCGAAGCCCGCGCCAGTTATGCGCTCGCCGCCGACCAGCTTGGCGAACAGCGCCGCGGCGCTGCCGGCCAGCTCGATTTGGCGGTCGCTGCGGAACTTGCCCCGCTCAAGCTCGACGCCGCTCGGTTCCGCACCGCAATCGCCAGTGCCGAACCGGGCCCGTCTGGAACCGACCGCGTCGAGTTCGAAGTCTCGACCAACCCCGGAGCGCCGTTCGGCGCACTGACCAAGATCGCATCGGGGGGCGAATTGTCGCGCTTCATCCTGGCGCTGAAGGTCGCGCTTGCCGAAGCGGGCAGCGCCGCGACGATGATCTTCGATGAAATCGACCGAGGGGTTGGCGGCGCCGTTGCAAGCGCGATCGGCGAGCGGCTGGCGCGTCTCGCGCGTGACAGCCAGGTGCTCGTCGTCACCCATTCGCCCCAGGTGGCGGCCCGGGCGGCGCACCACTACCGGATCGAAAAGAGCCATGGCGCCGAAGGCACGCGCACCAGCGTTCGCCAGCTGTCGCAAGCCGAACGACGCGAGGAAATCGCCCGCATGCTGTCGGGTGCAAGCGTGACCGAGGAAGCCCGAGCCCAGGCATCGCGGCTGCTCGACGCCGCGTGACCAACGGATCGTGGGTGGCGCTGTTGCGCGGCATCAACCTTGGCAAACGGCAACTGAAGATGGAGGATTTGCGGGCCGTTGCTGCGCGCATCGGCCTTGACCGTCCGCGCACCTACATCGCCAGCGGCAATGTGCTGTTCGGTAGCGGCGACAGTGAAGCGGCGCTTAAGCAGGCACTCGAAGCCGCGTTGACCGACCATATGGGTGCACGGGTCGGAGTGATGATTCGAACCGCGCTGGAAATCGCCGAGGTCGCGGCGCAAAACCCGTTCGCCAGTGAGCCCGGCAACACGGTTGTCGCGTTCTTTCTCGACCATCCTCCGCCCCCGCGGGCGCTGGACGAAATGAAGAATGTGGCGGACGAGCAAGTGGCGCTTGGGACGCGTGAAATCTATGTGCATTATCCAGCCGGCATTGGCCAATCGAAGCTGGCGATTCCAGCAACCGCCAAGGGCACGGCGCGAAACATGAACACGGTCGCCAAGCTGGCCGAACTGGCAAAGGAGCCACAATGAGCAAGCAGCAGCCGGTCGCGCACGAATTCGAAGGCGAACGCCTGGGAAGCGTCTTCGTCGGGCGCCGCGATTCGGCGCCACGGCCGTCGGTGATCCTGGTGCCGACGGTGATGGGGGTTACCGATCTGGAACTGGGGTTCGGCCGGCAGCTGGTGGAGCTTGGCTACAATGCGTTCGTCGCCGACATTTTCGGCGAACAGTTCCGCGGCGCTCCGCGCGACGTCTGCTTCGGCGAGATGGCCCGCCTTCGCGAAGATCGCGGCGCTCTTCGGCGGCGGATGCTGCATGTGCTCGAAACCGCGCGCGGGCTCGATGAGGTCGAGTCCGACCGGATTGTCGTCGCCGGCTATTGTTTCGGCGGCCAATGCGCGCTGGACCTCGCGCGAAGCGGCGCGGACATCGCTGCGGCGGTCAGCTTTCACGGCCTGTTCGACCCGCCGGGACTGCCCGCCGAAAAGATCAGCGCCAAGGTCGTCGCGTTCCATGGCTGGGACGATCCGATGGTGCCGCCGGACAAGGTCGTCGCGCTTGGCCAGGAACTGACCGAAGCGGGCGCCGACTGGCAGATCCACGCTTACGGCCATGTCGGGCACGGCTTCACGAACCCGCGGGCAAGCGACCTCCAGATCGATGGCGTGCGTTACAACGCGCTCGCCGCCGAGCGGTCGTGGACCAGCTTCGTCAGCCTGCTCGAGGAATTGTTCGGCGCCGATGGCTGACGCGCCAAGCGAAGCCGACGCCGCCAACCGGCTGATGCGGCTAGCGCGGGAGATCGCTCGCCACGACAAGCTCTATCACGACCGCGACACGCCCGAGATTTCGGACGCGGACTATGACGCCCTCGTCCGCGAGAACCGCGCGCTCGAAGAACGCTTTCCGCAGCTTGTCCGCGCGGATTCGCCGTCGAAACGGCTCGGTGCAGCGCCGACCAGCAGCCTTGCCAAGGTCGCTCACGCGCGGCCGATGCTCAGCCTAGACAACGCTTTTTCCGATGGTGAAGTGGCTGATTTCGTCGCCCGCGTCCGGCGGTTTCTAAGCCTTGGCGAAGAAGCCGAGCTCGCCTTTACCGCCGAACCCAAGATCGACGGACTCAGCTGTTCGCTGCGGTACGAACATGGCCAGCTGGTGCTCGCCGCAACTCGCGGCGATGGGGCGATTGGCGAGGACGTGACCGCCAACGCGCGCACCATTCGCGACATCCCGCAGGCGCTTGGCAATGGCCCGGCAATGCTCGAGGTGCGGGGCGAAGTCTATATGGCCAAGGACGACTTCGCCGAGCTCAACGCCCGGCAGGAAGCGGCGGGCGGAAAGGTCTTTGCCAACCCGCGCAATGCCGCCGCCGGCTCGCTCCGCCAGAAGGACCCGGCGGTCACCGCTGCTCGCCCGCTGCGCTTTCTGGCCCATGGCTGGGGCGAATTGAGCGAGCCGCTAAGCGACACGCAATTTCAGGCCATGGCCGCGATCCAGGCATTGGGCATCCCGGTCAGCAGCTTGCTCAGCCGCAGCGACAGCCTCGACCAGATGCTGGCCCACTATCGCGCGATCGAGGAGGCCCGTGCCGACTTGCCGTTCGACATCGACGGAGTGGTCTACAAGGTTGACCGCCTCGATCTTCAGGAGCGGCTGGGCTTTGTCGCTCGGGCTCCGCGCTGGGGCCTGGCGCACAAGTTCGCGGCGGAGCAAGCCGAGACGACGCTGGAAGCGATCGACATCCAGGTCGGCCGCACCGGCAAGCTGACCCCGGTCGGCCGGCTGACGCCCGTCGGGGTCGGGGGCGTGATCGTCGCCAATGTCACGCTTCACAACCGCGACGAGATCCAGCGGCTCGGGCTGCGCGTCGGCGATCGCGTGCGGATCCAGCGCGCCGGTGACGTCATCCCGCAGGTGGTCGACAACCTCACCCGCGATGAGCCGCGCCCGGCTTACGCGTTCCCCGATCATTGCCCGGAATGCGGCAGCGAAGCAGTCAACGCGGAAGGCGAGGTCGATGTCCGCTGCACCGGCGGCCTGATCTGCCCGGCGCAGCGCTTCGAGCGGCTGCGGCACTTCATCTCGCGCGGCGCGCTCGACATCGAAGGACTGGGCGAAAAATCGATTGCCGAATTCGCCGGGCTTGGCTGGCTCGATTCACCCGCCGACATCTTCCGCCTCCACAGGCATCGCGAGGCGCTGATCGGGCGCGAGGGCTGGAAGGAGAAATCGGTCGACAATCTGTTCGCGGCGATTGACGCCAAGCGTGAACCGGATGGGCCGCGCTTCCTGTTCGGGCTGGGCATCCGGCACGTCGGGATCGTGACTGCCCGGGATCTCCTCAAATGCTTTGGAACGGTCGAGGAAGTGCGGCGCTCGGCAATTGGTGAAGAAGGCTTGGCGGAGCTGTCGTCGGTGCAGGGCGTCGGCCCGGTGGTGGCCGAGGCGGTGGTCGATTTCTTCCACGAAACGCATAACCGCGAGGCCCTCGACGACCTGCTGTCCGAGGTCTCGCCCAAGCCATTCGTCAGTGCCGCCCGTCAGACCGAATGGACCGGCAAGACCATCGTCTTCACCGGCAGCCTGGAAACGATGAGCCGCGACGAAGCCAAGGCGCAAGCCGAGCGGTTGGGCGCGCGGTCGGCAGGGTCGGTTAGCGCCAAGACCGACCTGGTCGTTGCCGGGCCGGGCGCCGGGTCCAAACTGAAGAAGGCGGAGGAGCTTGGCATCCCCG
>JBDSGQ010000096.1:0-9114 GCA_039918915.1 Sphingomicrobium sp. | reverse complement strand
CTGGCAGTCGTTGCCGATCGCGTCCTGCCGACGGAATGCGGCGGCTACGGGAATGCCGTGCCGGTAAGCGAAATTGGCGAAATGGTGCGAAGCGCGCGGGCTCCAGTCGGCGCCGCCGACGATCGCGACCGGCGCCGCGGCGTCCTTGAGCAGTTCGAACAAAGCCTGCACGGCGCCGGCATCGGGCGCTTCGGCAAGCGGCGGAACCAGCGGCCGGTCGGGCGTTTCGACCAGGTCACGAAGCATGTCTTCGGGCAATGCCAGAACGACCGGGCCGGGCCGGCCGGCGGTGGCGACGCGAAACGCGCGAGCTACATATTCGGGGATGCGCCGCGCATCCTCGATCCGCGCGGCCCATTTGGCGATCGGAGCGAAAAAGGCGGGGAAGTCGATTTCCTGAAAGCCTTCGCGGTCACGGTCGCCGCGCGCGACGTCGCCGATGAACAGGATCATCGGGGTCGAATCCTGAAACGCGACGTGAACTCCGCCGCTGGCGTTAGTGGCGCCCGGGCCACGCGTGACGAAGGCGATGCCGGGGCGACCGGTCATCTTGCCGTCGGCATCGGCCATGTACGCGACACCGCCTTCCTGGCGGCACACGATGGTGTCGATTTCCGGCGTTTCGTGGAGCGCGTCGAGAACCGCGAGAAAGCTTTCGCCAGGGACCGTGAAAATGCGGTCGCAGCCTTGGATTTTGAGCTGGTCGACGAGGATTCGTCCGCCCGTTCGGGCAGCGGTGGCTGTAGTCATGGCGAGCGGATGCATGAAAGCGCGCGCGCCTTCAAGCGGCGGGACCTGTGCAGGGTCGGGCATTCGGTCTAGGCCAAGGACACTGAACGGGGGAGAAGCGATGATGCGGACTTGGCTGTGGAGCGCGGCGGCGCTGGCGATTGCAGTGAGTGCGGTGCCGGCGGCGGCGCAAGACTATAATGAAACGCCGGCCACGGTCATCGCGGCAGTGCCCGGAAGCAATTACCAGCGGCGCCTGGTCGAAATCCCGATGCGCGACGGGGTCACGCTGCACACCGTCATCCTGGTTCCGAACGGCGCTCGCGGCGCTCCCATCCTGCTGACTCGAACGCCGTATGACGCCAATGGCCTGACCAACAACGTCCACAGCGGCAATCTGATGGCCGCGCTCGACGGCTACGACAATGCCGCCGACATTACGGTGGAGGGGGGATACATCCGTGTCGTCCAGGACGTGCGCGGCAAATATGGGTCGCAAGGCACCTATGTGATGAACCGGCCGATGGTCGGAAACCCGCTCAACCCCACCAAGGTCGACGATGGCACCGACGCGTATGACACCATCGACTGGCTGGCGAAGAACGTGCCCGAATCGAATGGCCGGATCGGAGTCATCGGTATCAGTTACGACGGCTATGAAGCGCTGGTTCCGCTGATCAACCCGCACCCGGCGTTGAAGGTCGTGGTGCCGATGAACCCGATGGTCGACGGCTGGCGCGGCGACGACTGGTTCCACAATGGCGCGTTCCGCCAGACCGGCACCGATTACATTTTCGAGCAGGAGGCGTCGCGCGATAATTCGGCGACGTTCAGCTACACCAATTACGACGTGTATGACGCCTTCATGCGCGCCGGGTCGGCGGGCGAATTCGGCCGGCAGCACGGCCTCGACCAGGTCGGCTTCTGGCGGCAGATCACGCAGCACCCGGCCTATGACAGCTTCTGGCAAAGCCAGGCGATGGACCTGATTCTGGGCGCCCAGCCGCTGACGGTGCCGGTGATGCTGGTCGACAGCCTGTGGGATGCCGAGGACATTTATGGGGCATTGGCGGTGTATCGCGCGATCGAACCGAAGGATTCGGCCAACGACCGGGTCTTCCTGACGCTGGGCCCATGGTATCACGGTCAGGGGATCGACCAGGGCCGCAACACCGGCGCGATCCAGTGGGACCAGGACACGTCCAAGGCCTGGCGCCACGATGTGCTGGCGCCGTTCCTCGCCCATTATCTGAAAGACACGCCGATGGACGTGGCGCCGGTGACGGCGTTCCAGTCGGGCACTAACCGCTGGCAGCGGCTGACTGCCTGGCCCACCGCGCGAGCGAGCGAACGGCTGTTCCTCCGCCCCGATATGAGCGTTGGTTTCGACGCTGCCGGCGGACCGGCGCGGACGGCCAATTACTGGTCCGACCCGGCGCACCCGGTGACCAACACGCCGCGCCCCAACCGAACGGTCACTTATGAAGACGATCATTGGAAGGCGTGGCTGACCACCGACCAGCGCAACGTTTCAACGCGGCCCGACGTGCTGACGTTTACCGGCCCAGTATTGACCGCGCCGCTGACGATCGCGGGTGTGCCCGTGGTGCACTTGAACGCTTCGACCAGCGGCAGCGACAGCGACTGGGTGGTCAAGCTGATCGACGTCTATCCCGACGAAGTCGCCGGCGACCGGGCGATGAGCGGCTATCAATTCCCGATCGCAATGGACATTTTCCGCGGGCGGTACCGTGAATCCATGTCGCAGCCCAAGGCGCTGAAGCCCAATGTCGCGCTGGGCTATAATTTCGACCTGCCGGCGACCAACCACGTGTTCCTGCCGGGGCACCGGTTGATGGTCCAGGTCCAGTCGAGCTGGTTCCCGCTGTACGATCGCAACCCGCAGACGTTCGTGCCCAACATCTTTTACGCCAAGCCGGCGGATTATGTCGTGACGCAGCAGAAAGTGGTGGTCGGGGGGCCGCAGGAGAGCTTCATCGAGCTGCCGGTGGTGCGGTAGGAGCGAAATCGCCTAGGCTTGGTGGATCGCTTTCACGACCTGATAGCTTTCCAGGCCTTCTTTCCCGCCCTCGGAGCCGAAGCCTGAATCCTTGACCCCGCCGAACGGGGCGTCGGCGCCGCTGATGGCGAAGGTGTTGATTCCGACCATGCCGCTTTCGACGAGGTCGCCGATGAGGTTCGCGCGGCGGCCGTTTTCGGTAAAGGCGAAGGCGGCAAGGCCGAAGGGCAGGCGGTTGGCCTGTTCGATTGCGTCCTCGAACGTGTCGAACGGGCGCGACACGGCGACCGGCCCGAACGGCTCGTCGTTCATGATTTCGGCGTCGTTGGGGACATCGGCAAGCAGGGTCGGCTGGAAAAAGAAGCCGGCGTCGCCGCGTTCGCCGCCGGCAAGCACGCGCGCGCCCTTGGCCCTGGCGTCCTGCACCAGCGCGTCGATGGCGTCGGACCGGCGGCTGTTGGCAAGCGGCCCCATGTTCACCCCGTCTTCAAGCCCGTTGCCCATCTTCACCTTGGCCGTGCGCGCGGCAAAGCCCTTGATGAAGGCTTCGTAGATCCCCTGCTGCACATAGAAGCGGGTGGGCGAGACGCACACCTGGCCGGCGTTCCGGAATTTTTGTGGAACGACCATGTCGAGCGTCTTTTCGAGATCGCAATCGTCGAAGATCAGGACCGGGGCATGGCCGCCAAGTTCCATCGTCACGCGAGTCATGCTGTCCGCGCACAACTTCATCAAATGCTTGCCGACGCCGGTCGAGCCGGTGAAGCTGACCTTGCGGACGACGCGCGAGGCAATCAGCGTTTCGCTGACCAGGCGCGAATCGCCGTGGACCAGTTGCGCCACGCCGGCCGGAATGCCGGCATCGGCCAATGCCCGGAACAGCTCGGTCGTGCAGCCCGGCGTTTCGTGCGGCGGGCGGGAAATCACCGGGCAACCGGCGGCGAGCGCGGCGCTGATCTTCTTGGCCAGCAAATAGATCGGGAAATTCCACGGCGTGAACGTCGCGACCGGGCCGACCGGCTGGCGGATGACGCGCGAAACCTGACCGGCGGGGCGGACCAGGGTGCGGCCGTAATCACGCTTGGCTTCTTCCGCATACCAATCGAACAACTGTGCCGACGCCAAGACTTCGGATCGGGCTTCGGCGAGGACCTTGCCCTGTTCCTGAGTCAGGGTCGAGGCGATGTGATCGGCGCGTTCGCGAAGCAGCCTGGCCGCCTTGCGCAGGATGCTGCCGCGCTTGTCGACGTCCATTGCGCGCCATTCGGGCCAAGCGCGTTTGGCGGCTGCCAGCGCTTCGTCGAGATCGGCCTTGGTGGCGTAGGGCACTTGCGCGATTGGCTGGGCGTCGGCCGGGCTGACGACCGCATGCGATTCGCGGCCTTCGCCGGATTTCCAGACACCGTCGATGAACAGCTGGAGCGAGGTTTCATATCCCATGGCGCGGGAGATAGGCGTGGCTTGAAGCCGCCGCAACGGCTCGTTAGGCGACGTTCCAAAGGAGACACAGGCCAATGACCAAGCAGGAACTCGTCGAGCGCATGCAACAGGGCCAGGCGTGGGTCCCGGGCAAGCGGGTAAAGGTCGACTTCGGGGCGGACCAGGGGATCGTCATGCTCGACGGCGCCGCTGATCAGGTGACCGAGGAGGATGGCCCCGCCGACACGACGATTCGCGTCGCCTGGGACGATTGGCAGCAGCTCGCTTCGGGCCAGCTCGACGGCATGACGGCGTTCATGATGGGCAAGCTGAAAGTCGAAGGCGACATGTCGAACGCGATGCAGCTGCAAGGTGTATTGGCCAAGCTGAAGGGCTAAATAGGCGGGATCGGTGCCGCTGGCGGTTGCCACGCGCCGCTTTGTCGAAACGGGCATTCTTGACCGGTCCGGCGACGCTTCTATTGCCGGCGCATGCAAAAAATCTATCCCGACGCGGCAAGCGCGCTCGACGGCCTGCTTCGCGATGGCATGACCATCGCCGCGGGAGGCTTCGGACTGTGCGGCATTCCCGAACGGCTGATCGACGCCATCCAGGCGAGCGGGGTCAAGGACCTGACCTTCGCGTCGAACAACGCCGGGATCGACAACGAAGGGCTCGGCAAGCTTCTGCGCACGCGCCAGGTGCGCAAGATGATTTCGTCCTACGTCGGCGAGAACAAGGAATTCGAGCGGCAATATCTGGCCGGCGAGCTGGAAGTCGAATTCTGTCCGCAGGGCACGCTTGCCGAGCGAATGCGCGCGGGCGGCGCGGGCATTCCCGGCTTCTTCACCAAGACCGGCGTCGGCACCCAGGTGGCCGACGGCAAGGAGGTCAAGCAGTTCGACGCCGGGAATGGTCCTCAAGACTATATTCTGGAGCTCGGCATCGTCGCCGACCTGGCCATCATCAAAGGCTGGAAAGCGGACGAAACGGGCAATTTGATGTTCCGCAAGACGTCGCGCAATTTCAACCTGCCGGCGGCGACGTGCGGCAGGATTTGCGTTGCCGAGGTCGAAGAAATCGTGCCGGTCGGGTCGCTTGATCCCGACTGCATCCATCTGCCGTCGATTTACGTCAATCGGCTGATCAACGGCGCGCCATACGACAAGAAAATTGAGTTCAGGACTATCAGGGAGAGGGAAACGGCATGAGAACATTGACGATGTTGAGCGGGGCGGCAGTGCTCGCCATGAGCGCTACGGCACAGGCTTCACCAACCAAGGCGGATCTCGCCGGCATCGATTCGGCGGTGCGCGGCGTCTACGACGTGATTTCCGGCCCTCCCGGTCAGAAGCGCGACTTCGACCGCATGCGCGCGATGTTCGCTTCTGGAGCGACGATGAAGGCGACTAGCCCCACCGGGGTGCACGGCGGATCGGTCGAGGATTACATCAAGCGTAACGCCGCCATCCTTGAAAAAGAAGGCTTCACCGAGCGCGAGCTGGGGCGGAGGGTCGAGGCCTGGGGCGGCCTGGCGACAGTCTGGTCGGCCTATGACGGGCGGACCGCCGACGGCAAGTTCCACGAGCGCGGGATCAACAGCATGCAGCTGGCCAAGGTCGACGGCAAATGGCTGGTGGCGTCCATATTGTGGCAGGAAGAAACGCCGCAGAACCCGCTGCCCAAAGACTTGCTGCGGAAGCGATAACCAATGTCCTGGTCCCGTGACGAAATGGCCGCGCGCGCAGCGACAGAGCTGCGCGACGGCTATTACGTCAACCTTGGCATCGGCATTCCGACCCTGGTCGCCAATCATGTGCCGTCCGGGATGACCGTGACGCTGCAAAGCGAAAACGGGATGCTTGGCATCGGGCCCTTTCCGTTCGCGGATGAAGTCGATCCCGACCTTATCAATGCCGGCAAGCAGACGATCAGCGAACTGGCGCAGTCGAGTTACTTCGACAGCGCCCAGAGCTTCGCGATGATTCGCGGCGGTCACATCGATCTTGCCGTGCTTGGCGGGATGGAGGTCAGCGAGAACGGGGACCTTGCCAACTGGATGGTCCCGGGCAAGATGATCAAGGGCATGGGCGGGGCGATGGACCTGGTCGCCGGAGTGAAGAAGATCATCGTCGTCATGGAACATGTGTCGAAGAATGGCGACGCCAAGTTCATCCCGGAATGCACGCTTCCGCTGACCGGGCGAAGCGTGGTCGACATGATCATCACCGACCTCGCGGTTTTTCAGCGAAGCGATCACCACGGCCCCTTCAAGCTGGTCGAGCTGGCTCCAGGAGTCGCCGCGGAGGAAGTGCGCGACAAGACGACGGCCCAATATTCCGACTGATCCGGCGCTTCGCCGGGACCGCATCCGGCGCATTGCCCGGCCATTGTTCTGGCTGGCGTGTGCATTGGCGTTCGTGATGGCCGTCCTGCCGCATCCGCCCCGGCTGCCAGTGGAGCCGAGCGACAAGATCCAGCACATCATCGCCTTTCTGACGATCACCCTGATCGGGTCGATCGGCTATCCCCGGGTCAAGCCGCTCAAGCTGCTGGTGCTGCTGTCGCTGTTCGGCGCCGCGATCGAACTGTTCCAGGCGATCCCGGCGCTTCATCGGGACAGCGACATTTTCGATTGGGTGGCGGACACGGCGGCGGCGGGGCTCGTCGTCGCGCTCGCCTATTGGTGGCGCATCCGGGCCGGCTGCCGCGCCTGACCGCAAGCGCGTTGCGCGGGGCGGGCGCCACTCCTATCTGCATCACTGAGACACCACAGGGGTATGCATGAGCCAGTTTGACGACCGCGAGCGCGCCTTCGAAGCCAAATTTGCCCGCGACGAGGAAATGCAGTTTCGCGTAACTGCGCGGCGCAACCGCCTGCTCGGCGAATGGGCGGCGCGCAAGATGGGCCTGACCGATGCCGAAGCCGAAGCTTATGCGAAGGACGTGATCCGGTCGGATTTCGAGGAAGCGGGCGACCATGACGTGATCCGCAAGGTTTTGGGCGACCTCACCTCCGCCGACGTCGATTGCGACGAAGACCAGGTCCGCGAGGCGTTGCGCAACAAGGAAATCGAGGCGCGGCGGCAATTGATCGAAAGCACCAACCTTTGATGGCCATGGCGGCAAGCGACATCGAGCGGCTGATCAAGGCGGCGATTCCCGATGCTGAAGTCGTGATTCGCGACCTTGCAGGCGATGGCGACCATTATGCCGCTCGCGTGGCAAGCAGCAGCTTTGCAGGAATGAGCCGCATCCGGCAGCACCAGGCGGTTTATGCGGCACTCGGGGGACGAATGGGGGGTGAGCTTCATGCACTGCAGCTCGAAACGGCAGTGCCGACCAGTGGAGACAATCAGTGACTGACGCCCAGACGCGCATCGGGGACATCGTTCAAAGCAACGCCATCGTCCTGTTCATGAAGGGAACCCCGCTGTTCCCGCAATGCGGATTTTCCAGCCGCGCCATCGCCATCCTCGACCGGCTCGAAGCCAAATACGAGACCGTCGACGTGCTTCAGGACCAGGAAGTCCGGCAGGGCATCAAGGAATTTAGCGAGTGGCCGACAATCCCCCAGCTGTACGTCAAGGGAGAGTTCGTCGGCGGATCCGACATCATGATGGAAATGTACGAAAGCGGCGAACTCGGGCAGCTTATCGGAGCGCCTGAACTTGCCCAGCCCGAAAACGAATAGGGGCGGCGCAGCTGGACCAGAGAACCGCTGCACCGCCCCTTCGTTGGCGTGGAACCAAGTGGACGGCATCATTATTGCAATCGCCGTGCCAGATCGAAAATACGGCAGATTATAGCCAGTTTCTCTGCAATTGTTGAAAGGTGCGGAAGCCATTGCGTAAAGAATTCCGACAGTGCGCGGCTTCTTTGGCCACTTCGGCGCCCCGGCTTCTGCGATGAGTGGCCGAGCGAAGGACAGCAAAGCGCGCGCGTCGATGCTGTTTTGCGACATCACGCAAAGCTGGTCCGAAGTCGGCGGCGGCGTGCGTACCTATTTGCTGCACAAGCGGCGCCACATCTTGCAAGCGACCCCCCACCGTCATCTGATGATCATCCCCGGCCCGCGCGACGAAGTGATCGAGGAAGAACGCGCAACGACGGTGATGATTGCCTCGCCCTCGGTCCCCGGCAGCCCCAATTACCGGCTGCTGTTGCGGAACGGTGCGGTGAAGCAACGGCTGGCCGAGTACCGGCCCGACCTGATCGAGTGCCAGGACGCGTATAACCTGCCGTGGGCGGCGCTCGCGCATCGCCGCCGCTTTCCCGAAGCGGCGCTGGTCGCGGCCTACATGACCGATTTTCCGACGGTTTATATCGCGCGGCCATTTTCCAGGTTCCTGACGGGCCCCGTGGCGCGCACCATCGGCCGCCTGGGATATTCCTATTGCGGAATGCTCTATCGCCGCTTCGATGCGGTTTATTGCGTCAGCGAGAACGGCGGGGCGACCAAGCTGCGCGCTTATGGAGTCCCCGATGTCGAAGTGGTCCCGCTCGGCGTCGAAGTGGGCGAGTTCGGGCCGAGCTGCCGCGATCCTCAACTGCGCCGCCGCCTTGGGCTGCGCGACGATCAGCCGCTGCTGATTTACGCCGGCCGGCTCGATAATGAGAAGAAACCCGAACTGGTGGCGGATGCATTCCAGCAGCTGCCCAAGTCGCTTGGCGCCAAGCTGGTGCTGATCGGCGAAGGGCCGCTTAAAGCGGACATTGCCGCGCGCAAGGATCCGCGCATCATCTTGCCAGGCTATATCCGCGACCGGGGAACGCTGGCGCGATGGCTGGCAAGCGCCGACATCTACGTGTCCGGAATGGCCGACGAAACGTTCGGCATTTCGATCATCGAGGCGCAGGCTTCGGGCTTGCCGGTGGTCGGGGTTGAGGCGGGGGCGATGCTCGACCGCGTCAACGATCGCCTCGGGCGGCTCGGGCCAGTCAAT
>JBDSGQ010000095.1:0-7290 GCA_039918915.1 Sphingomicrobium sp. | reverse complement strand
AGCGTCAGTGCGCCCATGATCGCCGACTTGCCCATCATGTCCGTGCCCGCGACATGGGCATACATGCTCTTGATCTTCTGCGTGTCGTAAGCCGTCAGGCCCGCGAACAGCAGCACGCCGATTGCGCTGATCGCCAGGGCCATCGCGCTCGAATGCATGAACATGTTGATGACCATCGCCACCAACAAGCCGACCACGCCCATGATCAGGAACGTGCCCATGCCGCTCAGGTCGCGCTTGGTAGTGTAGCCGTACAGGCTCAGCCCCATGTACGCCGCCGCGGTGGCGAAGAAGGTCTGGGCGATCGACACGCCGGTATAGACCACGAACAGGGTCGACATCGACAGGCCCATCACTGCGGCAAAGGCCCAGAACAGCAGTCGCAGCGTGCCCGTCTGCATGCGATTGACGCCAAAGCTCATCGCGAACACGAAGCCGAGCGGAGCAAGCGTGACGATCCACCCCAGCGGCGCCATGCCCTGGCCGTCCGGACGGATCAGCACCCCCGCCGCATAAGGCGCGAACAGCAGCGCGACGATGCCGGTCAGAAGCACGCCCGAAGCCATGTAGTTGTAAACCGACAGCATATACGACCGAAGGCCCGCATCGCGGGTAACGCTCGGAACGCCAACCGATGCGGCATTTACGCCGCCGCTGTTGTCCGTCCGGGTGCGCGGGTCTTGCCAGATGGCCATCTTAATCTCCTCTGCAGAACGGCGAAGATGCTTCCTGCTGGCTGAATATATCGTGGATGGACGAAGCGACTTCAAGCAAATCCGGCATGGCTCCGTCGCCTTCAATCCTTAAGCGGGAAATCGGCGATCGGTTGGATGACCCCGTAACGCTCCTTCAGCGGCTTGTGATCGAGTGGCGGCCAGGCAATCTCGGCCGGCGCCAAATCGGTATCCGGCACCCGGTCGAGCAGGTCGCGAAGCAGCGTTAGCCGCCCCCTGCGCTGGTCGTTGAAATCGACCAAAGTCCACGGCGCGAAGTCCTTGTGGGTCGCCGTCAGCATCGCTTCGCGGGCATCGGTATAATCCCGGTAATGCTCGCGGGCGGCGACATCGACGGGTGACAGTTTCCACCGCTTGGTCGGGCTGTCGAGCCGCTTGGCGAGCCGTTTTTCCTGCTCATCCTGGTCGCAGCACAGCCAGTATTTGAACAGCATGACACCGTCGTCGACCAGCTGGCGTTCGAATTCCGGAACCGCGCGCAGGAATTCCGCTGTCTGGTCGCGCGTGCACAGGTCCATCACCCGCTCCACCCCCGCGCGATTGTACCAGCTGCGGTCGAACAGCACGATTTCGCCCTTGGCCGGAAGATGGGCAACGTAGCGCTGGAAATACCATTGCGTGCGTTCTCGCTCATCGGGTGCGGGAAGCGCGGCGATGCGGCACTGGCGCGGGTTGAGGTCATGCGCGATGCTGGCGATGGCGCCGCCTTTGCCGGCGGTGTCGCGGCCTTCGAACAACACGACCATCCGTTGGCCCGTTTCGCAAATCCACCGCGCCATGGTCGCCAGTTCGCGGTCAAGCGGCTTCAGCAGCTTCGCGAATTTCTTCTTGCCCAGCGCTTTGCTCGCCATTCATGTCTCCTTGCGCCAAGCTTCCTCGCACGCCCTCCCGGCGATGGGAACCACTGGGCGGCGCAGCCGTACCGCTTGCGTGGCCAAGGCAGTTTCTCAGTGACCATCGTCGATCGCTTGCTCAGCTTTGCGCTGACCGCGCTCCATCGGCTGATGAAGCTTGGCTGGCGGGTCCGTCGGCCGCGAACCTTCGGCGCCCACGCTCTGGCCTTCACCCCCGGCCGGCGGATTGTGCTGGTCAAGCTGCGGTACGCGCCGGGCTGGCGCTTGCCGGGCGGCGGCCGCAAACCCGACGAGCCGCCCGCCGACGCCGTGCTTCGTGAACTTCGCGAGGAAATCGGGATGTTCGCCCACGGTGCTGTCCGCCTTGCCTGCGAACTTGAAGACGACGCCGACTTCAAGCACGACCTCGCGGCCCTGCTGATCGTCGACGACGTCCATTACGCGCCGCGCCGCTGGTCGCTGGAAATCGAGCAGGTCACCGACGCCGCGCTCGACGATTTGCCCGCCGACATGTCGCCGCTTGCGCACCGCTGGATCGCCGCCCTGCGCGACCACATTTAACGGCTCATGCACCGCCTGTTCGTCGCCATTTGCCCGCCCGAACCGAAACCGCGACCGGCCGATCGACGCAATGCCGCCAAACCCGGTCACCCCACGACTGCGGGCGGCGCACCTACCAGATGTGCGCGCGCTTTTCGGGCGGAATGTACATCGTGTTAGCGGGGGTCACGCCGAATGCCTGATACCAGGCATCGACGTTCCGGATCGGCCCGAGGATGCGGAACCGGCCCGGGCTATGCGGGTCGGTCGCAACCTGGCTGCGCACTGCATCTTCGCGCTGCTTGCCGCGCCAGGTTTGCGCGAACGCCAGGAAGAAGCGCTGGTCGCCGGTCAGTCCGTCGAGCACCGGCGCCGGCTTGCCGCCTAGCGAATTGTGATAAGCGTCGAGCGCGACCTGGATGCCGGCGAAGTCGGCGATGTTCTCGCCCATTGTCAGCTTGGGATTCACGAATGCTCCCGGGGCTGCTTCGAACTTGGCATATTCGGCCCCGAATATCTTGGCTTCAGCATCGAAGCGCTTGCCGTCCTCTGCCGTCCACCAGTCGCGCACGGTGCCGTTGGCGTCGATCTTGCGGCCCTGGTCGTCGAAGCCGTGGCTGATTTCGTGGCCGATGACCGCCCCGACCGCGCCGTAATTGACCGCGTCGTCAGCGGCCGGATCGAAGAACGGCGGCTGCAATATGCCCGCCGGGAACACGATCTTGTTCTCGCCGCCGCCATTGTACGCGTTCACCGTCTGCGGGTTCATTCCCCACTTCTTGTGATCGACCGGTTTGCCCAGGTCTGCCATCGCATAATCGGCGTTGAACCGGTTGGCCCGCTGGACATTGCCGTACAGGTCGCCGGCCTTGATTTCGAGCGCGCTGTAATCGCGGAACGTGTCGGGATAGCCGACCATCACGTCCATTCGCGACAGTTTCTCGAGCGCCGCTTCCTTGGTTCCCGCGCTCATCCAGCTGTTGGACCGGATGCGTTCGCCCATCGCGGTTTTCAGATTGGCGACCAGCTCGACCATCTTCGCCTTTGACGAGGGCGGGAAATAGCGCGCGACGTAATCGCTGCCGATCAGCTCACCAAGCGAGCCGTCGACCAGCGTCGCTGCCCGCTTCCACCGTGGCCGCTGCTCAGTCACCCCGCTGATGGTCTTGGTATAAGCGAAGCGGCTGTCGACCATCGCCTGGTTGAGATAGGGCGCCGCCTGGTCGGCGGTGTGGAACGCCTCCCATTCCTTCAAGGTCCGCAGCGGTGTCGCCGAATAGATCGCCGCAATGTCGCGGATCGCGCTGTTCTCGTTGACGATCATGCGCTTTTGCGGTGAAATCCCGGCGCCTTCGAAATAGTCCAGCCACGGGAAGTTGGCGGCATATTTCGCAAGCTTGGCGCTGCTCATCGGATTGTTGGTCTTGTCGAGGTCGCGGCGGTCGGCGCTGGCCCAGCTCTTTTTCGCGATTGCCGTCTCGAACGCCATCACCCGGTCCGCCGCGGCCGCCGGATTGGCCTGCCCGATCGCCCGGAACATGCGCTCGATGTACGCGCGATAAGCCACCCGCTGGGGCTTGAATTGCGCGGTTAGATAATAGTCCCGGTTCGGCATGCCGAGGCCGGATTGATAGAGGAACACCGCGTTCATTTTCGCGTCGGCGGTGTCGGGCTCGAGATCGAACGAAAACAGCGAGCTTCCAAACCCACCGTCGGTGGTTCCCATGTGCCGCGCGAAGGCGGCCTTGGTGGTGATCGCCGCGACCTTTGCAAGGTCCTTGCGGAGCGGTGCCATGCCGGCGGTTTCGGCCGCGGCTTCGTCCATCATGCTTTGGTACATGGCGCCGTAGGCACTGTTCGCGGGCGCGGTGGTAATCAGTGCCTTGAGCTGGTCCTGCGTCAGGTCGTAAACCTCATAGCCCGATCCAACCGAGGGCTTGTCGGCCGGGATCGCGGTTTTCGCCAACCAGGTTCCCGACGCATATTTTTCGAAGTCGTCGCCCGGTTGGACGCTGAGGTCGCGGTTCGACAGGTCGACGCCCCACGCGCCGAGGGCGGCATGGCTGGGCGCGGCAGCGACCGGCGCAGCCGCCTGCGCTCCCACCGCGACCGGCGCCATCGCCGAGGTCGCAACCAACATCACCGCCGCTGCCTTAAGCAGCGCAAATTTCGAACGACTCATGATTTTTCCCCGCAAAACAGAAAGGTGCGGCCGACCTGCTGCACCACTTTGCGGCAATCTGGCAACTGTCATCGGCCAGCCGCCCCGGGCAACGCCTTCCGGTCAGCCTCCGTTGCGCAGGCGCGCCATCGCCTTGAGGTCCCAGCGGATCTGAAACGGCTCGTTACTGCCCTCGCGCCATGCGCCGACATGGGTGTGCGGCGCGCGGGCGAACCCGTTGTTGCCGACCAGCCCAAGCACTTGCCCGGCCGTGACCTTGTCACCCAGGCGGACGCGAATCCGGTCGAGATGCGCAAGCGTGACGATGATTCGGTCGGACCGGCGGATTTGCACCATCGCCGCTGGCGGTTTGCCCAACGTCCCCGGGACATTCACCACCGGCTTGGAATAGACCCCGACAATCACGCCAACGGTCGGCGACAGCACCTGCGCGCCAAACCCATACCAGTCGCCGTTCGCTCGCCCGTCGGTCCTGAACGCCCGCGAATAGCCGCTGTCACCATCAACTCCGCCGACGATCATGCAGTCCGTGCCAAGCGCGTCGCCGGCGTAGGGAATCTGTCCGGCAAAGTGTTCGGAACACATGAAATCCTGCGCGTAGATCGGCGCCAGCTCGACTTGATGGATGACTGCGGCTGGAACCGCCTTCGGCGGCATGATGAAGGTGCGCTTCGCCGGCGCCGGCGCCGCCGCGCACAGCATCAGCGCCAAGGCGCTCACTGCCGGACCAGTTCGACCGTGCATTGCATCCCCCATCCGTAATCGTCGCGCTTTATGCAGCGCAGGCGGGCGCGCGCATCAAATGCCGTTCGACGAGCATGTCCGTGCCATCGACCAGTCCGCCGGCGCTTTGCAATTACGCGTCGCGAACCCATATCCGGACAACTGGCGTTGACGGTCGGCAAGCCGCCGCGCTAATCAGAACATAAACGGAACGAACTCACCCCAATGCTGACTCATATTTCGGTACGCGGCGCGCGCGAGCACAACCTCAAGGGAGTCGACATCGACATCCCGCGCGAATCGCTGACGGTCATCACCGGCCTGTCGGGCAGCGGCAAGTCGAGCCTCGCCTTCGACACCATCTATGCCGAGGGCCAGCGCCGCTACGTCGAATCGCTTTCGGCCTACGCGCGCCAGTTCCTCGAAATGATGCAGAAGCCGGATGTCGAGCATATCGACGGCCTCTCGCCGGCCATTTCGATCGAACAGAAGACCACCAGCCGCAACCCGCGCTCGACGGTCGCGACCGTCACCGAAATCTACGATTACATGCGCCTGTTGTGGGCCCGCGTCGGGGTTCCCTATTCGCCCGCCACCGGCCTTCCGATCAGCGCCCAGACGGTCAGCCAGATGGTCGACCGGACCATGGCCTTGCCCGAAGGCAGCCGCCATTACCTCCTCGCGCCCGTCGTCCGCGGTCGCAAGGGTGAATACCGCAAGGAACTCGCCGAATGGCAGCGGGCGGGCTTCACCCGGGTCCGCATCGACGGTGAATTCCACGCCATCGAGGAAGCCCCTGCGCTCGACAAGAAGTACAAGCATGACATCGAAGTCGTGGTCGACCGCGTGGTCATCCGCGCCAAATCTGAAGAGCATGGGGGCATTCAGCCGCGCCTCGCCGACAGCTTCGAAACCGCGCTCAAGCTGGCCGACGGCCTCGCCTTCCTCGACCCCGCCGACCCCGCCGAGCCGACCGCTTCGGACAGCGGCATGAAGCTCGATTACGGCGTTCCCGGCCGGATCATCTTTTCCGAAAAGTTCGCCTGCCCGGTCAGCGGCTTCACCATCGCCGAGATCGAGCCGCGCCTGTTCAGCTTCAACGCCCCGCAAGGCGCCTGCCCGGCCTGCGACGGCCTCGGCGAAAAGCTCGTGTTCGACGAAGACCTCGTCGTTCCCAACCACAATCTGACGATCGCCAAGGGCGCGGTCGTGCCGTGGGCCAAGTCCAACCCGCCCAGCCCTTATTACATGCAGGTCCTGTCCAGCCTCGCCCGCGCCTACGACTTCGACTTGCAGACCCCGTGGAAGGACCTGCCCGAGGAGGGCCAGCGCGCCATCCTTCACGGCAGCGCCGGCAAGCCCGTCACCCTGCGCTTCATCGACGGCCGCCGCAGCTACGAAGTGAACAAGCCATTCGAAGGCGTGCTTGGCAATTTGCGCCGCCGAATGCTCGCCACCGAAAGCGCGTGGATGCGCGAGGAGCTGTCGCGCTATCAGTCATCGCTGCCGTGCGAAGTGTGCCACGGCGCCCGGCTCAAGCCCGAAGCGCGCAGCGTCAAGATCGCCGGCGAAGACATTTCGATGTCGTCCCGCCGCAGCGTCGCCGACGCCCTCGCCTGGTTCGCTTCGCTCCACGAAAAGCTCACCGCGACCCAGAACGAAATCGCCAAGGCGATCCTCAAGGAAATCAACGAACGCTTGGGCTTCCTCCACAATGTCGGGCTCGACTATCTCCATCTCGACCGCACCAGCGGCACCTTGTCGGGCGGCGAAAGCCAGCGCATCCGCCTCGCGTCGCAGATCGGCAGCGGCCTGTCGGGCGTGCTCTACGTCCTCGACGAACCCTCGATCGGCCTTCACCAAAAGGACAACGACCGCCTCCTCGAAACCCTCAAGCGCCTCAAGTCGCTCGGCAACACCGTGCTCGTCGTCGAACATGACGAAGACGCCATCCGCCACGCCGACCATATCATCGACATGGGCCCCGGCGCCGGGGTCCACGGCGGCGAAGTCGTCTGCCAGGGTACGCTCGAAGATTTGCTCGCCTGCGAAACCAGCATCACTGCCGACTATCTTTCCGGCCGCCGCGAAATCCCGCTTCCGCAGCGCCGGCGCAAGGGCTCGGGCAAGTTCGTCACCGTCCACGGCGCCACCGCCAACAACCTGCGCGATGTCACCGTCAAATTCCCGCTCGGCACCTTTACCTGCGTCACCGGCGTCAGCGGTTCGGGCAAGTCCAGCCTGACCATCGACACGC
>JBDSGQ010000094.1:0-36911 GCA_039918915.1 Sphingomicrobium sp. | reverse complement strand
TCGTCATCGTCATAGTCAACGCCAAGCTCGGCCATTGCCGACAGCCCGAGCAAACGTTGCTGCCACTCGGCGATCTGCCGCGCGAGCCCGCCTTCCGCCAGCGCCAGCGCCGCCCGCCGTTGCGACTTGGTTTCCGCCTCGATCAGGTCGGCCAAGCCTTCTGCCGCCGTCAGGTCGATCCGCCCATTGCTAAATGCGCGCCGAGTGAACTCGCCCGGCCGCGCTTCGCGCAGTCCGTCAACCGAGGCCAATGCGGCCAACACTGCATCGACCACCGCGCGACCGCCATGGCATTGTAATTCCACGATGTCTTCGCCTGTGGCACTGCCCGGACCATCGAAGCGGAGAACCAGCGCCTCGTCGAGTGGCTCGCCGGTTGCCGGATGCTTCAAGGTTCGAACCGCGCAGCAGCGAGGCTCCGGCAGCTCCCCCGCCACTTCTTCGGCGGCTTGATGCGCCCCCGGCCCGCTGATGCGGATCACGGCAACGGCAGCCGGAGGCCGGCCGCTCGACAAAGCGAAAATGGTCTCCGACGTCATTGTGCGTCCGTCCGGGCGTCAGGTGAAAATGGGGGCGATGACGGGAGCCACATGGTGGACGCCGTCGACGATCATCCTGGCCGCGACCCACAGGATCACCGCCAGGCCGACCCACGCGATCCAGCGGTAGCGCTCGACGTAGCGGGCGATGAAGTTAGCGGCGATGCCCATCAGGACGACGGAGAGCACCAGGCCAAACACCAGCACCCAGGGATGATCGCGAGCCGCTCCGGCCACTGCCAGCACGTTGTCGAGGCTCATGCTGACGTCGGCGAGCGCCACGCCCCACGCGGCGCTGGCGAAGCTCCTGGCCGGCTTGAGCCCGCTATGCTCGTCGCCGCTGACCTCGGCGGAGCCGGTGCTTTCGCCCTTGTGCCGAAGTTCGCGGTACATCCGCCACGCGACCCACAGCAGCAGCAGTCCGCCGGCAAGGACCAGGCCAACCACCTGGAGCAATTGCGAAACCACCAGCGCGAAGCCGATCCGCAGCACCAGCGCGGCCATAACGCCGATCAGGATGACCTTGCGGCGCTGCTCGGCCGGAAGCCCGGCGGCGAGCGCTCCAACCACGATCGCGTTGTCGCCGGCAAGGACGATATCGATCGCTAGAATTTCGAAGAAAGCGGCAATCGCCTGCGGTGTGATCAAGCCGGCGAAGTCCATTTTCCGGCCCTAGCCCAAGCCGATGACGGTCCTCAAGCCCAACACGTTTTCACCGCCCACCCAACCTTCGTAGATCATGTTTCCGGCGACCCACAGGATGACCACCAGCCCGATGTAATTGATCCAGTTGTAACGCTGAATAAGGCGCGCGACGTAATTGGCGGCCAGGCCCATGAACAGCACCGAAAAGGTCAGCCCGATGAACAGCAGCGCCGGATCGTCGCGCGCGATCGAGGCTACCAGCAGCACGTTGTCGAGGCTCATGCTGAGATCGGCGATGGCGATCTGCACCGCGGCCTGAAGGAATGTTTTAGTCCGTTCGGGGCCCTCAACCGCCGGCGTGGAAGGGTCATCGAGCACGACCGCTTTGCGGGGCCGAAGCTCGCGCCACATATTGTAGGCGACCCACAGCAGCAGCAGTCCGCCAGCGAAGATCAGGCCGGTGATCTTGAGCAATTGAGTCGCAAGCACCGCGAAGGTGATCAGGAACACCAGCGCCATGCCGACGCCGAGCAGCAGAACGCGCCGGCGGTCCTTTTCCGGAAGCCCCGACGCGAGCGACCCCATGATGACGACATTGTCGCCGGCCATGGTCAGGTCGCCGACGATAATCTGGCCCAGCTTGGCCATTCCGCTCGCCGTGAAAACGGCGGCGAAGTTGAGGCTGGGAATGGCGACCATCAGCGGCCTATTGGTTCATGCTCGCGAAGAAATCCTCGTTGGACTTGGCGTCCTTCATCTTGTCGAGCAGGAATTGCATCGCGTCGATCGTGCCCATCTGCATCAGGATCCGGCGCAGCACCCACATCTTGGTCAGCGTGCCCTGGTCGACCAGCAGTTCTTCCTTGCGGGTGCCGGATTTGCCGACGTCGAGCGACGGGAAGATACGCTTGTCGGAAACCTTGCGGTCGAGCACGATTTCCGAGTTACCGGTGCCCTTGAATTCTTCGAAGATCACTTCGTCCATCTTCGAGCCGGTATCGATCAGCGCGGTCGCAATGATCGACAGCGATCCGCCTTCCTCGATGTTGCGGGCGGCACCGAAGAAGCGCTTGGGCCGCTGGAGGGCGTTAGCGTCGACACCGCCGGTCAGGACCTTGCCCGAACTCGGCACAACGGTGTTGTAGGCGCGGCCAAGGCGGGTGATCGAATCGAGCAGGATGACGACATCCTTCTTGTGCTCGACCAGGCGCTTGGCCTTTTCGATCACCATCTCGGCAACCTGGACGTGGCGCTGCGCGGGCTCGTCGAAGGTTGAGGAAATGACCTCGCCGTTGACCGAACGCTGCATGTCGGTGACTTCCTCGGGCCGCTCGTCGATCAGCAGCACGATCAGGATCACTTCGGGATTATTGTCGGTGATCGCCCGGGCGATGTTCTGAAGCAGCACGGTCTTGCCGGTTCGCGGCGGCGCAACGATCAGCGCGCGCTGGCCCTTGCCGAGCGGAGCGACGATGTCGATCACTCGCGCCGACTTGTCCTTGATCGTTGGATCGAGGGTGTCGAGCTTGAGCTTCTTGTCCGGATAGAGCGGCGTCAAATTATCGAAATTAACGCGGTGGCGGACCTGGTCCGGGTCGTCGAAGTTGATCAATGTGACGCGGGTCAGTGCAAAATAGCGTTCGCCATCCTTGGGACCGCGAATCTCGCCTTCCACAGTATCGCCGGTGCGCAGGCCAAAGCGCCGCACCATCGACGGCACGACGTAAATGTCGTCGGGGCCAGCGAGATAATTCGCCTCGGGCGAGCGCAGAAAGCCGAAGCCATCGTTGAGCACTTCGATCGTTCCGGAGCCCATGATCTCGACTCCGTTCTCGGCCTGGATTTTCAGGACGGAGAACATGAGATCCTGCTTGCGCATGGTCGATGCGCCTTCGACACCCATTTCCTCGGCCATTGCAACGAGCTCGGCGGGCGTCTTTTTCTTCAATTCTTTCAGATGCATAAAACGGTCTTTTCTTGGGGTTTTGTCTCGAGCTCAATACGTTGATCGAATAAGCCGAAGGGCGGCAGGACGCCGCGCTGAACAGGGAAACGGCCGGCTGATTGGGGAAACTGGCCGGAAGCCGCTTGCGATTGGAGGTATGTCTCGCGACCGTCGCTGTCAATCAGCGGGCGCGGGTCGGCGGCCTCGAATTGCCTAGAAGGGGCGGACGATGACCAGCACCACGATCAGCGCGGCAATGATCCCGGGCACCTCGTTTAGCATGCGCACGGCCTTGCCCGAAAGCGGCCGGTCGCCACGCGCCAGTTTCTTGCCATAGGCCCCCAGCCAGCCCTGGTAGCCGGTAAGAATGACAACCAGCGCAAGCTTCGCCGAAAACCAGTGCTGGCTCCAGGCATTGACGTGGAAAGCCAACATCAGGCCGAGCGCCCAAACGACCAGCATCGCCGGCGTGAGAATGATCGAGCGAACGCGCGACTCGCGCTCGATCCAGGCACGGTCTTCGGGCGAGCCGACGGTGCATTCCTGGTGATAGACGTAAAGCCGCGGCAGCAGGAACAGGCCCGCCAGCCAGAATATCACGAACGTGACATGAGCGGCCTTCACCCAAGCATAAGCAGGGCCGAGGAATCCGGTAAAATCGCTCAATGTTCCCCCTTAACCCGCGCCAGCAGCTGCTCGACATTGGCAATCGGCGTGTCCTGCTGAATGCCGTGCCCGAGGTTGAAGATGTGAGGCCGGCCGGCAAAGGCGTCAAGGACGCGCCCAGCCGCCGCGTCCAGCTCGGCTCCGCCAGCGATTAGCGCGAGCGGATCAAGGTTGCCTTGAACCACGATGTTCGGCGGAAGCTCCTGCGCGGCCCAGACAGGATCAACCGTTTCGTCAAGCCCGACAGCATCGACCTTGGTCTCTCGCGCATAAGCCGCGATCTTGCCGCCAGCACCCTTGGCAAACCCGATGATCGGAATGTCTGGGTGACGCTGCTTGAGCGCCGCGACCAGCCTTGCGGTCGGTGCGATAACCCATTGTTCGAACTGCGCCGGCGACAAGCTCCCCGCCCAACTGTCGAACAATTGCAGCGCTTCGGCGCCGGCTTCGACCTGGCCACACAGATATTCGAGCGTGACTTCCTCGATCCGCGCAATGATATCCGCGAAACCGCGTGGGTCGAGATAGGCAAAGCGCCGCGCCTCGGCCTGTTCGCGGCTGCCCTGGCCTGCAATCATGTAGGTCGCCACGGTCCATGGCGCGCCGGCAAAACCGATCAACGTCTTGGTTGGATCAAGCCTGGCTTTCACCTTGGCGACGGTTTCGTAGATCGGTGCCAGGCGGCCGGCGTGATAGGCAAGATCGCTGATCGCGGCTTCGGCCAGGCGCGGCATCAAGCGCGGCCCTTCACCAGCGACGAACGTCAGATTCTGGCCGATCGCGAACGGGACGATCAGAATGTCGGAAAACAGAATCGCCGCGTCGATTGTGGGAAAACGCTGCAACGGCTGGAGCGTAATTTCAGCGGCTGAATCACTGTCGTAGACGAGATCGAGGAATCCGCCCTTTCGTTCGCGCAGCTGGCGATATTCGGGCAGATAGCGACCCGCCTGGCGCATCATCCACACCGGCGGCGGTGACCGGCACTCTCCCTTGAGCACGGCAAGCAACGGCTTGTCAGGGGTCATCGCAGGAAGATCGGCAGGCTTCGTCGCCACCCCTCTTCTCTCCTTAGTATATAATAGAATGAATCTTTGATGATGTAGTAGGGCCGGGGACAGCGGGGTTTAGGCAGGGTTTCCGGAATTGCCAACAAGCCGGCGCAAGAGCCGCAGTCGACAGAAGCGCGAGTCGCCTCGATTCGCACACGGGATTCACAGGCTGGGGGCGGATTTCATCCACGGGGATGAATCCTCGGATGGTTGACCGCCAACCGCCGCGGATCTGCCGATTGAGCGCGTCCCCATGTTCGCGCTAGGCTTTCACGATGGGTTTTCCACAAAGTTGTCCAAATTGGCTCTGATCCTCGCTTCCACCAGCGCGATTCGCCGCCAGCTGCTTGAAGCGGCGGGGGTCGAGCATCAAGCCCTGCCGCCAGCGGTCGACGAAGACGCGCTGAAGATTGGCTTGTCGGGCGCAAGCACAATTGCCGCCCGCCTCGCTGCCGCCAAAGCCCTGAGCATCGCGGGGGAGTGGGTAATCGGCAGTGACAGCGTGGTGAGTTCCGGCGGCCGCCTGTTCGACAAGCCGCGCAACCGCGCCGACGCCGCGGCTCACCTGCGCGCATTTTCCGGCAAGCCAATGGCGCTTTCAAGCGCCGTCGCGATCGCTCGCAACGGGCAGCTGGACTGGGAACATTGCGCGACGGCTCAGCTGCACGTCCGGCCGCTGTCCGACGCGTTTATCAACGACTATCTTCAGGCCGAATGGCCCGCAGTCGGCTACACCGTTGGCGTATTCAGGCTGGAAGGTCGCGGAGTGCAATTGTTCGACCGGATCGAGGGCGACCACTTCACGATCCTCGGCATGCCCTTGCTGCCGCTGCTCGGCGCGCTGCGTGAGCGCGGATTGCTTTTGACATGATCAAAATCGGTCTCACCGGCTCGATCGGCATGGGCAAATCGACCGTTGCGAAGATGTTCGCGCGGGCGGGCATCCCGGTCTTCGACGCGGATGCCGTGGTGCGCTTGCTCCAGGGCCCCGGCGGCGCGCTGGTGCAGCAGATCGGCGAGCGTTTTCCAGACGCTGTTAGGGACGGTCAGCTGGACCGCGACCTGCTTGGGCAGTTGGTGCTCGATCAGCCCGCGCAACTGACCGCACTGGAAGCCATCGTCCACCCGGCGGTTCGCGCCGAGCAGGAGGCGTTCGTCGAGCGGCATCGCGGCGCGACGGCGTTGCTGTTCGACATTCCCTTGTTGTTCGAGACCAAGCGGGCGGGCGATTTCGACAAAGTCATCGTGGTCTCCGCCCCCGCCGAGGTGCAGCGACAGCGAGTCCTTGCGCGCGAGGGCATGACCGACGCCAAGCTGAGCGCGATTGTGGCCCGCCAGATGCCCGATGCGGAAAAACGCGCGCAGGCCGACTTCATCGTGGATACGGGCGCCGATCTGTCCACAACACAACGGCAGGTCAGCCATATAATCGCTTGTCTCGGGATAGTGGCAAGCCGATAGATTCAACGCATGCGCGAAATCGTGTTCGATACGGAAACGACCGGTCTCAGCCCGCTCGGCGGCGACCGAATGGTCGAGATCGGTTGCGTGGAAATCTTCAACCGGGTCGAAACCGGACGCCACTTCCATGCCTACTTCAACCCCGGCCGGGAAATGCCGTTCGAAGCCGAAGCGGTCCATGGGCTCAGTGCCATCTTCCTGTCGGACAAGCCACGGTTCGACGAAAAGGCGGAAGAGCTGCTGGCCTTTATCGAGGATTCGCCACTGATCGCGCACAACGCCACGTTCGATTTCGGCTTCCTCAATTTCGAGCTTCAACAATGCGGCCGTCCCGCCGTGTGCATGACCCGAATGGTCGATACCCTGTCGATGGCGCGCTCGCGGCACCCCGGCGCGAAGCATAGCCTGGACGCCTTGTGCATGCGCTTTGGCATCGACCGCAGCCACCGCGTGAAGCACGGCGCGCTGGTCGACGCGCAATTGCTCGCTCAGGTCTATGTGGAACTTACCGGCGGACGCCAGATCGGGCTTGGCCTGGTCGCCGAAGCGGGCAGCGTGGCGATCGCCAGGTCAGACGGCCCGGTGACCATGCGCGAGCAACGTCCGGCGCGGCCGCATTATGCGGCGGTGGAGGAACTTGCGCGTCACCGCGCGTTTATTGAACAACTGGCGGACCCGTTGTGGGCACGCTTCGCGGGGAGCCAGTTGACGCAAACCTCGGGCGGGTCCTAAGCGGCCGCCGGTCAGCAGGAGCATCGCCAAGTGGACGTTCGGGTGTCAGGTCATCAAGTCGACACTGGCGAAACGCTGCGCGAACATGCGCAGCAGCGGGTCGCCGACATCATCGAAAAGTATTTTGCGCGATCGGTCGGTGCGAACATTACCTTCGGGCGCGGCCCCAACAATGACTTCACCTGCGACATCGTCGCCCCGGTGAACCAGGGCGTCGTCCTCAAATCCTCGCACAGCGGGCGTGAGCCCGAAATGGCGTTCAACGGCGCCGCCGATCGCATTGAAAAGCAGCTCCGCCGCTACACCAATCGGCTCAAGGATCATAAGGCCGATGGCGGACAGGCGCAGGCCTTTGTCGAAAACGCCGGCTACACGATCTTTTCGCCGGCTTCGGCAGAACCGGAAACACAGTCCGATTTCCCGGCGATCGTTGCCGAAACCCGGGTCGATATCCCGCAATCCAGCGTCTCCGACGCGGTCATGCTGATGGATCTTCGCAATACGACAGCGCTGATGTTCAAGAACAGCGGTACCGGCGCGTTCAATATGGTCTATCGGCGCGAAGACGGAAACATCGGCTGGGTCGAACCGCGCGACGCCTGACCGGCCGACCTGGTCGTCGCGCCCGCGATTCGCCGGGTCCGCATCCTTTTACGAGTGCCGTTGATGAACCTGAGTGATTTTCTCGATTTCGATGCGATCAAGCCCGCTCTGCCGGGGGGCAATAAGCGATCGCTGCTGCAACAATTGTCGCACCTCGCCGGCCAACGGCTGGGGCTGGAATCGTCAGCGATCCTCGCCAGCCTGACCGAACGCGAACAGCTTGGCTCAACCGGCTTCGGGCACGGCGTCGCCATTCCTCACGGGAAGATCGACGGGCTGCCCCGCATCTATGGCCTGTTCGCCCGGCTCAGCGAACCGATCGATTACAAGGCCATCGACGGGCGGCCGGTGGACATGGCGTTTCTGCTCCTGTCGCCCGCCGATGCGGGTGCCGACCATTTGAAGGCCCTGGCGGCGATCAGCCGGGTAATCCGCGACAGTGCGCTGATCGAGCGGATGCGCGGAGCACGCAGTCGCGACGCGCTGGCCGTGGTCCTGCTGGCCGCGGACGAGCGCGACGCCGCCTGACAATTTGAGTCGCCTCGCAACCCATGTCGAGGTCGGCGGCATTCTGCGCCGCACGGCGGCAGCAGGCGACTTCGCCACAATATTGACGAAGGGCGATGCCGATCGTGGTGCACTGCTCCTGGTCGTCGCTAGCCGCGGCCGGCACGTCGCCTTTCTGGAGCGCTTACTTGGGCCCAATGGCGATTATTGCTGGCAGGCCGTCGGGCCGCGCGAATCGGCGGGTTCCATCGAGATTGGGGATTTCCTCGCCAAACGAGCACGGTTCGACGAGGATTTGTGGGTAATCGAACTGGATATCGCGGAGCCGGAACGGTTCATCGCTGAAACGATCGCTTCGACTTGACCCCAGCGTTGATGAGTCAGAAACCCTGACCAACAACAAGAGCGGGGGGCATAATCCAGCTAACAATTGCTGGAAATGCCACGCGAGACGGGGTTTCATCGCAAGCGCGCGAAAGTATTCGCAAGTAAAAGCGCGTTGGCAGTTCGGTGGCTCACCGCATAATTAACGGCAAAAATGTTGGCTTCTTTTCGCTCGGCGCTAGTTCTTTGTGCAGCGCTCACCGCGACGATTATTGCTCCAGCCAAGGCTGGCCCTTCATCCGAACCCATGGTTTCGGTTGCAAAAGCGACTCTTTCGAAAATCGCGATCCCTGATTTGCTCGATCCTAACGGCCAGCCGCAACTCGCCCAGCCAGCGATCGATAATCCGCTGGCAGCTCCCGAAGAGGCCGTGACCGAAGTCGTCCCGGCGATCGCAACGGTCAAACCGAACGGCGACCTGATGGCGATGGTTGCCCATTTGCGTGGTGCCGAGGCCGGCGCTCATGAACTGCAGTGCCTGGCGACCGGGATTTATTTCGAATCAAAGGGCGAGCCTTTGGCCGGCCAGCTGGCCGTCGGCAAAGTCATTGCCAATCGCGCCAACAGCGGTGGACGCTTCCCGTCGAGCTATTGCGGCGTACTGTTTCAGCGCGGACAATTTTCGTTTGTTCATGGCCGCTCGCTGCCGTCGGCGCCACGCGCCAGCAAGCAGTGGCAGACGGCGGTGGCGATTGCGAAAATCATCGACCAGGGCCTTCACGAATCGTCGGTTGGCAACGCTTTGTTCTTCCACGCCCGCTACGTTTCGCCGGGCTGGCACCTGAAGCGCGTGGCGGCCATCGGCAACCACATCTTCTACCGCTAAGACCGATCTACCCGCGAGCGAGCCCTTTCCCAAAGGTCTCGTTTTGTTCTAACGGTCGAGGGTGAGTACCGCGCCCGATTCCCTTTGTTTCACCGATGCGTCCCCGATCGCCGGAGACGTCGCTCGGGGGGTCACGCGCTTGTTGTGCCGCCAGGACCAGTTCGCGGTGTGCGAAATGCCGCTTCCCAACGGGCGCCGCGCCGACCTGATGGCGATCGATGCGAAGGGCGGGCTGACGATCGTCGAAATCAAGGTCGCCAAGGCCGACCTCATCGGCGATTCGAAGTGGCGCGATTACCTCGACTATTGCGACTGTTTTTACTGGGCGGTTCCGCAGCACCTCGCGCACCTTCTCGACGATCAGCGCTTCCTGCCGAGCGAGGCGGGCCTGATCGTCGCTGACCGCTATGATGCGGCGGTGATCCGGCCCGCTGCCTGTCGGCCTCTGGCTCCGGCCCGGCGCAAGGCTGAACTGCTCCACTTTGCCAGGCGCGCGGCAAGAAGGCTTTCGGCCCAGATCGACCCATCGCTTGGTGCCGCGACTTAGCTCGCAGGCTTTTTGTCGGTGATGACCTTGAGGATATCGCGCGCTCGCGGATCTCGCTTGGCGTAATCGCGCGCCGAATAACCCTGCATGCTGTCGGTCTTGTCAGGATTGGCTCCCGCTGCGAGCAACCGGCGGACGATTGTCGGCTCGCGCTGCTGCACCGCGACAATCAACGCGGTTTCGCCGCCGCGGTTGGTACCGTCGACCTTGGCTCCGATCTGAAGCAACCACTCGATCGCCGTATCGAACCCGAACCGGGCTGCTGCGACCAGTGGAATCTCGCCACCCTTCCCGGCCAGATTGGGGTCGGCCCCGGCGTTCAGCAAAAACCCCGTAAAATCCTCGTCGCGGCGGCGGATCGCGATCAGCAGGCCCGAATCGCCATCGCTGCCGCGCGCGTTGACGAGGCCCGGCGGCTTGCTTTGCAGCAGCAGCGCAAGCTTACCCTGGTCCTTGCCGCGGACCGCCTCGAGGAATTCGGCGCTGGCACCGCCCCCGCCGAACTGGGCCACCGCCGGCATCGCTACGGTCAAAGCGAGCACACTGCCCACCATTGCAATGATGATTCGATTCACGCTGCTCGTTCCCGCCGACTTGATCCTGGGGGCGTAGCAGAGCAAGGCTCCGCTTGTCATGACCGGCCGTACGCCTTTCTGGGAACTGCCTTTGGCCTCGCTTGACCGCGGCCAGTGGGAGGCGCTGTGCGACGGGTGCGGACGGTGCTGCACGCACAAGCTCGAGGATGAGGACACCGGCGTCCTTTACGCGACCAACGTCACTTGCAAGTTGCTCGATCGGCGTCACGGGCGTTGCCTCGACTATAGCAACCGCAAGGCGCGCGTATCCGATTGCGTTACGCTCGACCGGCGCAACCTCGACCGTCTCGATTGGCTTCCTGAGACCTGCGCCTACCGTCTCCGGGCAGCGGGCGAGCCGCTGCGGGATTGGCACTATCTCATCTCCGGAGACCGCGAATCGGTACATCAAGCTGGTCAATCCACGCGCGGCTGGACAGTGAGCGAGGAAGACGCGGGCGAGCTTGAATATCATGTGGTCGAACGGCCGCTCTGAAGCTGCGCTCGAAGAGGCGCTGCCGGCACCAGTTCAGATCCGCCGCATTCGCAACGCCCGGCGGCTGCGGCTCCGGTTCGACGAGAGCAGCGGGACGTTCAAACTGACGTGCCCGTGGCGGACCAGCCGTCGCGCGGCTCTCGCGTGGGCGGTCGAGCAACGGCCATGGATCGAAGCTCAGCTCGCCTCGGCCCAACCCCGGATCCTGTTGCGGCCCGGCACGATAATTCCGATCGAAGGGGCCGATACGCTGGTCGTCTGGCTGGAGGCGGCGCCGCGAGCGCCCACCCTGTGCGATGGCCAGCTGCGTTGCGGGGGCCCGACCGAGGGGGTCGAGCGCCGGGTCGCGAGCTACCTGCGAAAGCTTGCGCGAGATGTCATGTCCAACGAAGCCGCCGACTATGCCGCGAAGGCGGGCGTGGTCGTGAAGTCGGTGAGTGTAGGCGATGCCGCCACGCGCTGGGGAAGCTGCTCTTCGGCCGGGCACATTCGCCTGAACTGGCGGCTCATTCTCGCTCCGCCCGAAGTGCGGCGCTATGTCGTTGCGCACGAAGTCGCCCACCTGCGGCACTTCGACCATGGACCGCAATTCAAGGCATTCGAACAGCAATTGTTCGGGCCAGGACTGACCTCCGCCAAGGCGAACCTGCGGCGACTAGGTCCCGGGCTGCGCCGGCTGGGGCGGAGCTGATCCTGGCGGCGGGGCCTGTTGCCGTTGCTGCGGTTGCGGATAGGCGTTGGGTCGCTGCGGTTGCGGCGGGAAGGCGCGATCAAGGTCCTGTTGCGTAGGCTCACCGGATCCGTCGGGACGAATCGCCGGTTCCGACCCCGGATAAGCCGACTCCGGCGGGGGCATTCCGATCGGCATGCCGTTTTCGTCGACCATCGACGGTATCCCGCTGCCGTCGGCCTGGACATCGCCGTACACTTCTTCCTCCGGACTGAGCTGCCAGTCGGGCAATGGCACCTGGGTCTCGAACTGCTCGACGGGCCTGCGGGCAACGGCAACCACCATGAAATCATGGAACGCGCGGGCCGGCGCCGTGCCGCCCTGCAGGCCGGCGATCGGCTTGGCATTATCCCGGCCCATCCACACCCCGGTGGTCAGGCCGCTGGAAAAGCCGATGAACCAGCCGTCCTTGTTCGAACTGGTGGTGCCGGTCTTGCCCGCGACGGGGCGGCCAATCTGTGCGGCGCGGCCGGTTCCGCTCAATACCGCCGACTGCAGCAGGTCCGTCATCTCGGCGGCGACCCATGGCGCGACCAGCACGCGCTCTTCGCCCGGATCGTGCTGGTAAAGCTGGCGCCCGTCGGCGGAGACTACCTTGCGGATGGCGTATGGAGTCACTGCGACGCCGTTGCTCGACACCGATGCGAAGGCCCGCGTCATGTCGAGCAGGCGGACCTCGCTCGCGCCTAACACCATCGATGGATAGGTGGAGATCGGCGTGCTGATTCCGAACCGCCGCGCCATGTCGGCGATGGTGCCGAACCCGACCTGCTGCCCGATCTTGGCACTGATCGTGTTGATCGATCGCGAAAAGGCCTCGCGCAGCGTGACTGGACCAAGGTTGGTCCGAGTCGAATTGCGCGGGCTCCACCCGTCGATCGTCACCGGTTCGTCGACGATCGTATCCGTCGGCTTCATTCCGGACTCGAGCGCGGAAAGGTAGACGAACAGCTTGAATGCCGAGCCGGGCTGGCGCTGGGCCTGGGTGGCGCGGTTGTAGATCGAATTCACATAGTCCTTGCCGCCGACCATCGCCCGCACCGCACCATCGCGATCGATGGCAACCAGCGCGCCTTGCGCATCCTTGGGCGCATTGGCCCGGATGGCCTTGTCCGCCGCGACCTGCATTGCGGGATCGAGCGTTGTCCAGACGTCGATCGGGTCCGAAGTCTCGTCAATGAGGGTATCGAGCTGCGGCAGGGCCCAATCGGTGAAATAGCGGACGCTGTTCTGGTTGCTCGACTGCTGGATACGCACCTGCGCCGGATCGACCGCCGCCGCATCGTCCGGCGTAATGAAGCCGTTGCGCGCCATCGTCTGAAGAACGACGTTGGACCGGGCCCGGGCGGCTTCGACGTCGGCCGACGGCGAGTAATTGGACGGTGCCTTGACCAGGCCCGCGATAATCGCCGCTTCGCCGAGGCTCAGCTGGTCCGCGCTGTGCCCGAAGAAACGGCGCGAGGCGGCATCGATGCCATAGGCCCCGCCGCCGAAATAGACTCGGTTCAAATAGAGTTCGAGGATCTGGTCCTTGCTGAACTTGCGCTCCAGCGCGAGCGCCAGGATCGCTTCCTTGAACTTGCGCCCGAAGCTGCGGTTGTTGGTCAGGAAGATGTTGCGCGCGAGTTGCTGGGTGATCGTCGAAGTCGCGCTGACCCGGTGACCCTTGGTGACGGCCGAGACGAGCGCTCGGCCAATCCCAAGCGGGTCGACCCCGATATGGCTACGGAACCGGCGATCCTCGGTCGAGATCATCGCGGCACGCATCTCGGGCGGGATGTTTTCGTAGGAGAGCCAGTTGCCGAAGCTGGGGCCGAGCGACACCAGGACCTGGCCGTTGGCAGCCCTGACGCGAATCATCTGGCCGAGGTCGGAGCGCTTGGTCAGATCACCGTAACTGGGCAGATAGGCGGTCGCGACCGCGACTGCGACGATCAGTCCGAGGAGTCCGAGAAGGCCGGCGTAGATCAGCCCCTTGAGGATAGTCATGAAGGTCGAGTGCCCTCCAGTGGCGGTGTGCTGACGGGCCATTCGGTTCAGTGGGATATAAAGCTCTGGGCCGCACCACAATAGCCGAGGCGGATTGGAGCTCGCCGCCGATCCTTAGCTCGCCGTTAACCTTGTCTTAGACGTTCCCGCATAGCCTTTGGCGCATGGGCGTATCTGGCCTCCGAACGCCGGGCCTCGCGGCACTGGCGATCCTGGCCACGGCTCCGTGGCAGGCGAATGCTCAATGCCGCCTGTGCGACAAGCCGGTCACGGTGCGTAGTGAAGCGGCGGCGGATGGTGACATTCAGCTGCAAATTGAAAGCAGCATCAACTTCGACCGCCTGATCCTGTTCGGCACCGGCGAGGGCTCGGCGGTGCTTCGGCCCGACGGATCTAAGGCAGCAAATGGGACGATTGGCGATATCGGCCCGCGGGCAATGGTGGGGACCGCCAAGGTTCACGGTTCGCCGGGGCGCGTGGTGCGCATCGACCTTCCGCGCCAGATCGATCTCTATTCACTGAGCGGCGGGCGGCTCCGCTTCGACGAAGTGATTAGCGACTTGCCGGCCCTGCCGCGGCTCGATTCGGCCGGAAATCTCAGCTTCCGGTTTGGCGGCCGGGTGAGAATATCCGGCGATGCCGACGGCGCCTATCGCGGCGACCTTCCGATTACGGTTGAATATCAGTGAACCTTGCTTGGCGAACCGCCGACAGTGGGCGCTCCTCGAAAATGCGCGGAACCGGATCAAAATATAATCCACTGTTAACCAAGGCTTTGAGGAAAGCCGTAAGCGCTCACGGTTAATAGCAGCTCCACGGATCGCCGGCAGCGTCGGCAACCGCATTGAAACTGTAGTGGGATACCAAGATGAACAAGTTTCTCGGAACTGCCGGCGCGATTGTGCTGCTGGCCTTGACCAGTGCTTCGGCACAGGCTGCAAGCCCTTCGGCCCAGGCCAGCGCAACTGCCAAGATCTACCATCCGCTGACCATCTCGAAGACTACGAACCTGGACTTTGGCGTGATCGTCATTTCGGGCGCGAGCTTCGCGGCTGAAACGGTCGCTCTCAGCACGGCCGGCACGGTTGCTTGCGGCGGCGGCACCAACCTCGTCTGCTCGGGTTCGCCCACCGCGGCGCGCTTCCATCTCGCCGGCAACGACAATGCGCTGGTGACGGTGAGCTCGCCGGCGTTCAACCTGACGGGCCCGGCGACGCTGGCGGTCACTCCGACCTCGCTGACGCAAACCGTCAACCTCGGCGCGGCGGGCGCCACGACCGGCGTCAACGTCGATCTCGGCGGTTCGATCGATGTCGGCTCGGCGACCCCGGAAGGTGTCTACAGCGGCACTTGGACGGTGACTGCCGACTATCAGTAATCCTGCCGGCAATTGCCGGAAGCTTGAAGGGGTCGCCGTTGATTCGGCGGCCCCTTTTTTGCGCGTTCGCGAGACTGCCGGTCATGGTTGAGCAAATCTAAACCATTCCGGATTATTCCTCCTGTCCGAGCAAATCCGCTCCTGACCAGGGGGACAAGTGCGTCCGCTTTACCGCCGATCGATCGCGCGCCTTGCGGCCTGGTCCTGCGCCTTGTGCGGCGCGGCGCCGGCGTTCGCGGCGACGCAGGTGGCCCAGGTCAATGCCAACGTCGTGAAGCCGTTGACGATCACCTGGATTCAGAACCTCGACCTTGGCACCATCATATTGGGTCCCGGCAGTTGGTCCGCGGCAACGGTCAGCATTTCGCGCGCCGGGACATTCGCCTGCGCCAACGCGAACGTCACGTGCAGCGGGCCTCCCCAGGTGGCCAAATATAACGTCACCGGATCCAACAATATGACCGTTCGGATCAGCGCGCCGGCTGTCACGCTCGTCAATCAAGGCGACTCGACCAAGACGCTCACGTTGACGCCCGACAGTCCGGGATCGATTGTCCTGACATCATCCGGAGCGCCCGGCCTGACCTTCCCGATCGGTGGTGCGATCACCGTGAATTCGACCACTTCGTCCGGCCTTTACCGCGGGACGTTCAACGTCACGGTCGATTATTGAGCCGCGCCAGCCTGCCCGACGGGCTGGCCACCGGATATGGTTGACTGAATATCAACCATTTCGGATCAATAACGTGGCGATTGCTCCTTGGAGCGCGTGGGGATCGCCGAAATGACGAACTGGACGAAGAGGATTGCGACCGCCTGTCTTGGCGCCATTCCATTGCTTGCCCTGGCAGTGCCTGCCGCGGCCGGGGTCGGCGACCTCCTCGTCGCACCGACGCGCATTGTGCTCGACGGCCGCAAGGGCGCCGAAGTCATCCTCAACAACATCGGCGACGAACCCGCGACATACCGGATCTCCGTCGAGTTCCGCCGAATGACGGTGGATGGAAGCCTTGAGGACGTGACTCTGCCAACTGCGACCGACAAGGCGGCCGCAGACATGATCGTCTATGCGCCGCGCCGGGTCACACTGGCGCCGCATGAACCGCAGTCGATCCGCATTGCGGCGAGGCCTCCCGCGGGCGTCCCCGACGGCGAATATCGCGTGCACCTGTTGTTCCGCGCGATCCCGCCGCCAACTCCCGTGGCGGCCGCCAGTACGGAGCCGGTACGCGGCGTCCATTTCCAGCTCACGCCTGTCTACGGCGTGACAATTCCGGTCATCGTTCGGCTCGGCAATCTTAACGCCACAGCCGGCATCAGTGACGTCAAATTGGCTGACAAAGACGGAAATCACGTGGTTTCTCTGGACCTTAGCCGCGCCGGGCAGCGCTCGACATTCGGTGAAGTCCGAATCTCGCGTTCTGGCGTCAAGGAGCCGTTGGCGATTCAACGCGCGGTCGCGGTCTATACCGAACTCGGCAAGCGCCACGTCGACATTCCGGTCAATGCAGCTTTCAAGTCCGACCTCGCGGGCCCCGTCACCGTCCAATATGTCGAAACCTTCGACGACGGCACGCATGTGATTGCGGAAACCCCGGCGGTACTGCGCTAGGGCCAGGGGTAGCAGCGAGAGCCATTGTGTTTGGACGTGCGCCCCGGCTGCGCTGGGCGACGCTGCTCTTGGCGCTCTGCGCCGGCGGCGTCAGAGCCTCGTCGCCACCCGTCCAGGCGGCGCAGTGGACGGCGGATCCCGACGACCAGTTCCTGCTTGATGTGAACATTCGCCAGCTCCGGCTGGGCGATGGCGTCCGCGCCTACAAGACCCCGGAAGGCACTTGTGTCGTCTTAGGCGACTTTCTGACCGCGCTGGACGTCCCGATGCGGATCGACCTCGGCGCCAAACGCGCGAGCGGCTGGGCATTCCAGGAAAATCGCAAGATTACGGTCGATTATGGCGCCGGCACCGCCGCTTACGCGGGGAACAGCGAGCCTCTCGCCGCCGGTACGGTCCGCGAAACGCCCGACGGCTGGTGCATTCAGACCACCGCGCTTGCACGATGGTTTGGAATCGGCATCCGTCCCGTCACCGCGGGCTCGGCACTGATGCTTCAATCGGAAGCCAAGCTGCCGGTCGAACTCGCGCTCGAACGCACCCAGCGCGCCGCTCATATTCACCGCGCAAGCTACGATTTGTCGGCGCTGCCCCAGGTGCGCATTCCCTATTCGATGTTCCGCGCGCCCGCGCTCGACTTCGTGGTCAGTGCCGGCGTGACTTACCGCGCCAGTGACGGACTTAAGGTCGATCGCCAATCGGCGATCTACGCGGCGGGCGAAATCGCTCGGCTGAGCTATGACGCCCAGGTGTCGACGACCAATAAGGGCATTCCCAACGCGCTGCGCTTGCGCGCTTACCGCTCCGATCCCGACGGCAAGCTGCTCGGTCCGCTCAACGCCACGCATTTCGGCGTTGGGGATGTCGAAGGGTTCGACAGCCGTCTGACCGGGTCGCTCTCGGCCGGGCGCGGCGCAGTGGTCACCAATCGCCCCCTCGCCACTCGCGCCGCGTTCGACCGAACCCGCTTCGAAGGCGATCTGCCGTCCGGGTGGGAGGCCGAATTGTACCGCAATGGCGAACTGCTCGGCTTCGCCAAGGCCGGCTCCGGCCAGCGCTACCTCTTCGAGGACGTGCAGCTGTTGTACGGCGACAATCAGATCCGGATCGTCCTTTACGGACCGCAGGGGCAAGTGCGAGCACGGGAAGAAACGATCAATGTCGGCCAGGACAATGTTCCCGCCGGCAAGACCTGGTACTGGGCCGGCTTCAACCAGCCGGGCCGCGACCTTGTCGCACTCGAAAAGCCGCCCGATGGCACGCAACTCCCCAAAGCTCAGGCGACCGCCTCGATTGAGCACGGCATCGACGAGCGTACGTCGGTGGGCGTGCTCGCGCGCGCCATGCTGATCGACGACCAGCGGGTGACCTTTGTCGAAGGTACGGTTCGCCGCTCGATCGGCGGCGCGCTGCTGGAAGTGGGCGCCGCGCGGGAATTCGCGGGTGGGCAGGCCGCGCACGCGCAGCTGATCGGCCGGGTCGAGGGCGTGAACATCAGCGCGGAGGCGCTTATTGCAAATGACTTTCATTTGCGCGGAGCCGATGTGCAGTCGGTGCGGGAATTCCGGGCGGCGCTCGATGCACCGCTTCGAATCGGTCGCACGCTGCTTCCCGCGCACGCCGACATCCACTGGCTCGATCATCGGGACGGCTCCAGGCAGCTTGAAGCCACGGGGCGGCTGGCGGCCAATTTCGACCGGTTCAATCTCGCCACCGACATTGGCTATCGGCGCCAATATGGCCGCAACGGAACGTCACCGCCCGGAGAGTTCAGACTCGACGTAATTGGCAGCGGACATGTGGGCGATGTCCGGCTGCGCGGAGCGACCGGGTTCGACCTGGCGCCGCATACGCGGTTCCGCGCCGCCGAGCTTTCCGCTTATTGGTCGAAGTCCGAGCGCGTCGACTGGGAAGCCGGCCTTACCTACGAAGCCACGGCCAAGCGTGCTCGCGCCCGGCTAACCCATGTGACTCGGCTGGACTCGATGGCGCTCGCTTTGACCGGGGAAGCGGCGAGTGACGGCGCAGTGGCCGTGGGCTTCAACCTCAGCTTTTCGCTCGACCCCAACCACGGCCTGACGATCTCGCGGCGGCCGCTCGCCCAGTCAGGCGCCGTGCGGGCGACGGTCTATCGCGACCTCAATGACAATGGCGTGCGCGACCCGGAGGAACCGCTGGAAAAGGGCGCGCTGGTCACGACCGGTTCGGTCCAGTCGGAACGGACAACCGACGCTCGCGGCTCGGTGACCGTCGGCGGCCTCACCGCCTATAATCCGATCACCGTCGGGATCGACCAGACCAGTCTCGGCGATCCTCTGCTCGCGCCGCGCCACGCGCTGCAGCTCGTCGTTCCTCGTCCAGGCATCGCGGCGGAAGTCGAGATCGGTCTCGTTGGCGGCGGCGACATCGAAGGCGCGGTGGTCAAAAGCGGCGGCCTCGGGTTCGAAGGGCTCGACCTTGAACTGGTCGGGCCGGACGGCAAGGTCGCAGGCACCGCGCGCAGCGATTACGACGGGTTCTTCCTGTTCGAACGCGTGCCCTATGGACGTTATGCGATCCGCATCGCCGCCACTTCGGCCGCAGCGGCCAAGCTGTCGATCGAGCTTGGGACCAGCGCCGAAGTGAGTGCCGAAAAATCCATTGTGCGGCTTGGGGCGATTCAGGTGCAACCGCTGACCGTCGTCGCTTCGGCGGGCGATCGCGTGCACGGTCAGTGATGGTCCGTTGCAGAACTTAGCAGTCAGCGCGTAACCCGCTGCCGGGATGATGGTGCGGTCGAGAAGACTCGAACTTCCACGGCCTTTCGGCCACAGCCACCTCAAGGCTGCGCGTCTACCATTCCGCCACGACCGCACGTGATCAAAAGTCGGCGAGAACCGCCGCCTTCGGCAAGGCGCGGCCACTAGCAAAGGCCCTCGGGCCGCGCAATGCCGCGCCGCGGGCCGGGCATTCTGGTCCAGAATGGCACAAACCTTAAAGCGCTGTTTACCATTGGCCGGCGAACGCGTTAGCCAATGGTCATGATCTCGCTATTGGCTCTGGCGCTGGCGGCTTCGGCACCGCACAACCCAACTGCCGCGCCGATGGTCCAGGCGCAGGCGACGGTCAGGATCGTCTATGGCGTCCGGCTGAAGCTGGACGGGAAGGCCAATCCGGATGCGCCGTTACCGCGAGCTGCCGAATTGCGCTCGGGCGGCGAGATTATTCCCGCGCGCCTGATCGAGTTTCAATAACGCAGCACCCGGTCAGGCGCTTGGTCGCCCAACCGTAATCGTCAGCTCGTCACCCCCTGCGGGGACGTTCACTTCAGCGCTGTTGAAGCTCGCGCTGGCACCGGGCTGAAGGCTTCTTGCCGGTGGCGCAATCGTCCATTTGTAGACGATTCGGCCGCCGCGCGCGCGCAGTTGCGCCTGAAGCGGGGGCACGTCCTGCTCCTGCGCAGTGGGATTGATTACGCGCCCGGTAACGGTCAGCAGCTCGTTGCCGCTGGCCAGCCGCTGCCGATCCATATGCGTCGTTACCAGCGCCAACGGGCTGGTCCCTGCCGTCACCAGGCCAAGCCGGGCCTTCAATTCGACCGGCGCAAAGAACCAGAAGGCCGCCGCCAGCGCGGCGACGACCAGCACGACGACCAGGATTGTCACGACCGGGCTTCGGCCACGCTCTTCGAAATCATCCTCAACGGTGTTGAAAGGGCTGAACTGGTCATCGGCGGCAACCGTCTCGCTCAATTCCGGCTCATTCGCGCTGAACGCTGGGGCGGCCGCGGCGGGGCTTGGTTCGGCGGACCAATTGTCGTCGTCCGCCGGGGGCGCTTCCTCGATGACCGACTCGTCAAAGGCGCGCTGCTCGGCCTCGGGGCCGCTGCGCGGCTCGATCATCGTCGCTTCCGCAAGGCTTTCGTCAGCTTCGTCAGGCGCTGATGCGTCGGCGTCACCTGGCCCTTCGGGCGCCATATCGGCGGGTTGAGCTTCATCCCGCTCAGCTGCAATCGACGGCTCCGGCGGCTGTGCTTCCGCTCCGCCGCTGTCGGGATCCTGGTGCCAGCTATGCTTGCATGAAGCGCAGCGCACCTGACGGCCGTCGGGCGGAATCGCGCCGTCTTTCACCACATATTGGGTGCCGCAACTCGGGCAAGTGAGGATCATTGATGCAAAAGCCCTCTTCCGGGACGGACCAGGCAGGGTAAACAGGAATGCGTCTGGCTTGGCAAGGCAGCGGGCATGGCCAAAAGACGAGCTGTTACGGAGGGGGCAGACACAGTGTCGGTGGTTGCGGAATTCGAAAGCGTCGGCTTGCGCTACGGCACGGGCGCCGAAGTGCTGCGCGACCTCGATTTCCGGCTCGGCACGGGCGGTTTCTATTTCCTCACCGGCCCCTCGGGCGCCGGCAAGACGTCACTTCTCAAATTGCTTTATCTCGCCCAGCGGCCGACCCGTGGACGCATCCGGTTATTCGGCAGTGAACTGACCGAAGCGCCGCGCGAGGCCCTGCCGCCGTATCGTCGCCGGGTCGGCGTCGTCTTCCAGGATTTCCGGCTGATCCGTCATTTGTCGGCGTTCGACAACGTCGCTTTGCCGCTGCGGGTCGCGGGACGGAGCGAGGCCGAGATCGAAGAGCCGGTGCGCGAAATGCTGGACTGGGTGGGCCTGGCCGATCGTGCAAGCGCGCGACCGCCGACCTTGTCGGGTGGCGAGCAACAGCGCGTCGCCATCGCCAGGGCCGTCATCAACCGGCCCGAACTGCTGGTCGCGGACGAACCCACGGGCAATGTCGATGCCGACATGGCAAAACGCCTGCTTCACCTGTTCACCTCGCTCAACCGGCTGGGGACCACGGTCGTCGTGGCGACCCATGACATCGGCCTGATCGGTGCAACCGCAGGGGCCCAGCTGATCCGGCTGGAGAAGGGCACCCTGGTCGATCGCACCGGAGCGCTGCGCAATCCTCCGCGGAGCGGCGGATGACGCTCGGCTGGTTATTCCCTTCGCCGGCGGACCGGCGCCTGCTCGACAGCTCGCGAAATCGCGGCGCAATGCCGTGGGTCATCGCGACGATGAGCTTCTCGATCATGATTATCGCGGCGACCGGACTTGCCCTGGCAAGTACGGCAGCGGTGCTGACCCGCGCGATCGATGCGCGCTACTCGCTCGAAATCCCAAGCGGCGGCGCCACGGTCGAAAGCCTGCTCAAGCTCGTGCAGGGCTCGCCGCAAATAGCGTCCGCCGACGCCGTTCCCGAAGCCGACATGCGGCGCACTCTCGAACGGTGGCTTGGTCCCGCCGCGCAAAGTGCGGAGCTGCCGGTTCCCGCGCTCATCAATTTCAATTTGCGGCCGGGCGCCGCTCTCGGCCCGCTTGAACAGCGCATCCGCGCCGCCGCGCCGGGGGTCCGGATCGTCAGTCATCGTGAAAGCATCGGTCCGCTGCTTCGCTCGCTGCGCCTGATCCAGTGGGTCGCCTTCGGCCTAATTGTCTTGCTCAGCGGAGCCGCGGCCGCCGCGGTCGTCCTTGCGACCCGCGGGGCGCTGGATACCCACCGCTCGACGATCGAAGTCATGCACGGCGTCGGAGCGACCGACCTCCAGGTAACTCACCTGTTCCAGCGGCGGATTGCGCTCGAGGCGCTGGCGGGCAGCCTGGGCGGTGCGCTCGCGGCCGCGCTCGTGCTCGGCGCATTTGCCACGACGGCGGGCTTCGCGGGGGAACTGACCGGCGGCGCCACGCTAACCGCACTCGATCTGCTGCTGCTTGCTTTGCTGCCGTTCGCTCTGGCCGCGATTGCGACCTGGGTCGCGCGAACGGCGGTGCTGTCAGCATTGCGGGGCGCGCTATGATCGCGCGCGGCGCCTCGCTGCTGGTATTGATCTACGCGCTTGGCTTCGTCCTGTTCGCATTCACGCTTGGCAAGCCAGCACCGGCAAGCCAGCCACCGGCCGATGCCGCCGTGGTGCTGACGGGCGGCAAGGGCCGCATCGAACATGCTATCGACGTCCTCGCGCATCACGGGGCCAAACGGCTGCTGGTGTCGGGGACCGATCCCGCAGTGACCAAGGCGGACATTGCCCGGCGCGTCCGGGGGAGCAGCGGCCTGCTTGCATGCTGCGTCGATCTGGGCAGCGAGTCGGTCGACACGCGATCCAATGCCGAAGAGACCCAGCGCTGGTTGAGGGCGCATCACTTTCGCACCGTCCGTCTGATTACCAGCGACTGGCACATGCGCCGCGCGCGCTTCGAATTCGGCAAGGTGCTCGGCAGCAAATACCAGGTGGTCACGGACGCGGTCAGGACCGAACCTGGCCTGCTCCTGCTGTTCGGCGAGTATAACAAACTCGTCCTTCGGCGGCTGTCGGTGTGGACGGACCTGGGATGATTGTTTTTCGGGCGCTGCTTTACCAGATCATCTTCTATCCAGCGACCGCGCTGCTGTCGGCATCGGGCAGCCTTGCCGGTCTGGTGTCGCGCAAGCCGATGCTCGTCGTCATTCGCGCGTGGGTCGATCTCAACCATTGGCTGGTGCTGCACGTCCTTAGAATGCGCGTGCGCGTTGAAGGCAAGATCGCGCCCGGCGCTCAACTGATCGCGGCCAAGCACCAGTCGATGTTCGAAACGACGGAGATGCTCCGGCTCAGCGACTTCCCCGTAATCGTGATGAAACAGGAACTGGCCGACATTCCGATTTTCGGTTGGCTCACGCGCCGCTACGGAATCATCGCCGTCCAGCGCTCGGCCGGCGCCAAGGCGCTGCGCGCGCTCGTCGCCGAAGGCGCGCGCACCGCGGCCCAGGGCCGGTCGGTGCTCATCTTTCCTGAAGGAACCCGCGTGCTACCGGGACAGACCCCGCCGCTGAAGCCGGGCTTTGCCGCGCTCTACCGCGCGCTTGGCCTGCCGGTTGTGCCGGTCGCGCTCGACAGCGGCGTGGTGTGGGGCCGGGGGCTCCGCAAACGCCGCGGCACGATCACGTTCAGGATTGGCGAGACGATTCCGCCGGGACTTCCGCGGGCGGAGATGGAGGCGCGCGTGCACGCCGCGATCAACGCTTTGGAATCAAGCCCGCAGCCGCGCTCCTGATTTCTCGGCGGCCATGACGATGCGGCCCGAGATGTCGGTGATCTGCTCGTCGGTAAAGCTCTTTTCGGTCGGCTGCAGGGTGACTTCGAACGCAAGCGACAGGCCGCCGGGTCCGTCGAACCGGTCGAACAAGCGCACCGCAGCGATGGCGGCCTTATCGCTTCCCCGAATCGCGCGCGCCAAGGTATCCGCTGTCAGCTCCGCCGGCACGATGAACGCGAAGTCGCGGGTCATTGCCTGGAGCGGCGGCGGAGCAAAGGCAGCGCGCGCGCGCCCGCTCGATCGCGGGGCGGGGATGGCATCAAGGTAGATTTCGACCGCCACCGCGCGGGACGGCGCGTCCAGGGTTGTTTCAAGGCTTGGGTGAAGCTCACCAAAGCTGGCGAGGATCGTCTTGGGACCAAGACCCAGCCGGGACGATCGACCGGGGTGCCAGATTGGCCCCGCGTCCGGAAAAACCTGCAAGTTTGCCGTCGGAGCGCCCGCGGACTCGAGCAATGCGAGGGCCTCGGCCTTGGCGTCGAACGCGTCGAACACTTGCCCTTTACCCGACTGCCACTCGCGGGCGCGCTTTTCGCCGGCGAGCAACAGCGACAGGGTCGCATGCTCGCCGTCAGCGAGGTAGCGTCGGCCGATTTCGAACAGCTTGACCGAACTCGCGCCGCGATCGAGGTTACGCCGGGTTGCCGCGATCAGCCCCGGCAACAATGACGGCCGCATCACTTTCAATTCTTCGCTGATGGGGTTGGCGACGCGCCATTCAGCGCCGCCGAACGCACGCGCTTCGGCCTCGGATATGAAACTCCAGGTGATGGCTTCGTCCAGCCCGCGCACAGCCGCGGTCCGCCGTACCCGCCGCTCGACCAGTTGGGCATGGGTCGCTGTCGGCGCGGCAACTCCGCCGGTGCGTTCGAGCGGAGTCGCCACGACGCGGTCCAGACCAACGATGCGGACCACTTCCTCGACCAGGTCCGCCGGGTCGGCGACGTCACGCCGCCAACTTGGCACGCTGACCGCATTGCCGTTGAGTGCAAATCCCAGACTTTCGAGGATTGAGCGTTGTTCGTTTTCGGGCACGTCCATGCCGCCGAGCGCACGGGTTCGCGCGAAATCGAACGCGATGGTCCGCGGTTCGATGGGCGGCCGGCCGATTTGCACGGCGGCTGACGGTTTGCCGCCGCAGATGTCGACAATGAGGCCGGTCAGGATCGCCAGACCTTCGTCGAGGAACGCGGGATCGACGCCCCGCTCGAACCGGATCCGGGCATCGCTGGTCAGCGCCAGCGCCTGGCCGGTGCGCGCGATCCGCTCTGGATTGAAATAAGCGACTTCCAGCATCACGTCGGTCGTGCCTTCGGTCACGCCCGAGTCTTCACCGCCCATGATGCCGCCGATGTCATGCACCTGGGCGTCGTCGGCGATCACCGTCATGAACGGTTCGAGGGCATATTCCTTTTCGTTGAGCGCCAGCACCTTTTCGCCGGGGCGCGCCAGACGCGCCGTGAGTCCGCCACTAAGCGTGGCGAGGTCGTAGGCATGGCTTGGCCGGCCAAGATCGATCATCACATAATTGGTGATGTCGACGAGCGCCGAGATCGAGCGTTGGCCCGCCGCCTTCAGCCGGCGCTGCATCCAGTCGGGCGACGATCCGTTGCGCAGCCCGGAAACCACCCGGCCGTAAAAGGCCGGACAACCTTCGGCATCGTCGATCCGCACTTCGACTGGGCAGGGCTCGCCGCCTTCGATCTGCGGCACTGCAAGCGGCTTCAACACGCCAAGCCCGGCCCCGGCCAGATCGCGGGCGATCCCGCGAACGCCCATGCAATCCTGCCGATTGGGGGTGATGGCGACGTCGAACAGTGGGTCGCCAAGCCCGGCGTAATCGGCAAAAGCGGCGCCCACCGGTGCATCGTCGGCAAGTTCGATGATGCCGCTATGGTCTTCGCCAAGCTCAAGCTCGCGGAACGAACACATCATGCCCCGGCTTTCGACACCGCGGATCGCCGCGACCTTCAGTGTCAGATCGCTGCCGGGGATGTAGGCTCCGGGCGGCCCGAACACCCCGACCATGCCGATGCGCGCATTGGGCGCACCGCACACCACCTGCACGGGTTCGCCGTCACCGGCATCGACCGTCAGCACTTGCAGCTTGTCCGCCTGCGGATGTTTCTCGGCGGTCAGCACCTTCGCGACGCGGAACGGCGCCAGCGTGGCGGCCGGGTCGGTCAGGCTCTCCACCTCCAGCCCGATGCTGGTCAGCTTCTCGCTGACCTGTTCGGCCGACGCATCGGTATCAAGATGCACCTTCAGCCATGACAAGGTGAACTTCACGCCCCAACCCCGCCCGACAGCGTGGGGATATCGAACGCGCGGAAGCCGTAATGTTTGAGCCAGCGGACATCGCCGTCGAAAAAGGCACGCAGGTCGCTCATCCCATATTTCAGCATCGCCAGCCGATCGACACCGGTGCCGAAGGCGAAGCCTTGCCATTCGTCGGGATCGAGCCCGGCATTGGCGATCACGCGGGGGTGAACCATGCCGCTACCCAGCACTTCCATCCACCCTTCCTGCCCGCCAACCACGCGGCGGCCCTGTTCCATCGACCAGCCGACATCGACCTCGGCCGACGGCTCGGTGAACGGAAAGTATGATGGGCGCATGCGAAGAACGATGTCGTCGCGTTCGAAAAAGGCCTTGAGGAAGGTCTCCAGAGTCCATTTGAGGTGGCCGAGCGTGATCGCGCGATCGATCACCAGCCCTTCGATCTGGTGGAACATCGGCGTGTGCGTGGCGTCGCTGTCGGACCGGTAAACCCGCCCCGGCGCAATGACCCGGATCGGCGCGCCCTGCCCCTCCATCGCCCGAATCTGAACCGGCGAAGTGTGGGTCCGAAGCACTCGCGGCTCCTGACCGGGCTCGCGCGGCTCGAGGTAAAAACTGTCCTGCATCGCCCGCGCCGGATGATTTTCAGGCATGTTGAGCGCGGAAAAATTATACCATTGGGTTTCAATTTCCGGCCCTTCGGCGACGGCAAAGCCAAGGTCGGCGAAGATCTCCGCAAGTTCGTCCATCACCTGGCTCACCGGGTGGATGGTGCCAGCCGCAGTGGCGGGCGCGGGAAGCGACAGGTCGAGCGTCTCGGTCGCGAGCTTGAGATTCAGTTCGGCGCTTTCAAGCGCCCCCTTGCGCTCCGCCAGGGCGCTCGTCACGCGCTCCCGCAACGCATGGATTTTCGGCCCCTCGGCCGCACGCGTCTGAGGGTCCATCGAGCCCAGCGATTTCAACAGCGCAGTGACCGATCCAGACTTGCCCAGGGCACCGACGCGCAGCGTTTCGAGGTCCTTCAGGTCCCCGGCTGCCGCAATCCGGCCAATCATCGTCTCGGCGTCGATCATGCTTCGCGGCTCTAGCCTTGCGGCGCGGCAAAATGCAAAGGGGTGGGACAATGGCCGACTGGCCCCAACTCGACCCGGCACGCGATCACGACACGCTCGCGCTGCTCCACCTTGCTTCGCAGATGCTGGGCAAGATTCGCGTCGCCCATGCGCCGTGGACCAATCACGGCTGGCATGTCGCGTTACAGCCGCGCGCCAATGGGCTCGAAACGCTGCTCACCCGGGCGTCCCGCGGGCGCGGCTTCACACTGGTGCTCGATCTGTGCCGCCATGCGATCGTGCTGTGGGTCAGTGACGAAGCGCGTGAAGAGGTGCCGTTGAATGCGGGCAGTATCGCCGCGCTGCACAAGCGGCTGGTGGCGATGCTCGACCGCCACGGGCTGCCGTCCGGGTTCAGCGGCCTGCCGAGTGAGATCGAAGGCGCGGTGCCGTTCGCCGAAGATTTGGCGGCGCGCCCCTACGACCGCGATTCGGCGGATCGGTTTCGCCGCGCCCTGGCCGCCGTGGTGCCGGTATTCGAACGATTTCGGGCGGGGTTCGCCGGAAAGGCCAGCCCGGTGCACTTCTGGTGGGGCAGCTTCGACTTGGCGGTCAGCCTGTTTTCGGGCCGTCCGGCGCCGCCGCACCCTGGGGGCCTGCCCGGCCTGCCCGACCGGATCACGCGTGAGGCATACAGCCACGAAGTGGCGAGTGGCGGCTTCTGGGCAGGCGGCGTCGTCGCGGCCGAGCCCTTCTTCTACAGCTACGTCTATCCCGAAGCCGAGGGATACCGCGGGGCGAGCATCGCTCACGGCCGGTTCGACGAAGCCTTCGGCGAGTTCGTTTTGCCGTATGCCGAGGTCCGGGCATCGCCCGATCCGGAACGGATGCTCGGCGAGTTCCTGCAGTCGGCATACGAAGCCGCTGCGGGTCATGCCAAGTGGGATCGCGCGGCGCTCGAACGCGCACCCGTCGCGCCTTGAGGTAAAGCAAAGGGCGCCCGGTTTCCCGGACGCCCTAATTGAAAGTTTCGGAAGAGAGGCGTTACGCTGCCTGCTTCTCCAGCGCGCCTTTCGCCTGGGCGATGATGGCGCTGAACGCCTCACCCTCGTGCATCGCAATGTCGGCCAGCACTTTGCGGTCGAGCGTGATGCCAGCCAGGTTCAGCGCGTGGATGAACTGGCCGTAGGTCAGGCCTTCCGCGCGGACCGCGGCGTTGATGCGCTGAATCCACAAGGCGCGGAAGCTGCGCTTCTTCACCTTGCGGTCGCGATAAGCGTACTGCCCGGCCTTTTCGACGGCCTGGCGGGCGATTCGGATCGTGTTCTTGCGGCGGCCGTAATAGCCCTTCGCATTGTCCAGGATCCGCTTGTGCTTGGCGCGGGTGGTTACACCCCGTTTGACGCGTGCCATGTTCCGGCCTCCTTACTTCAGGCCGTACGGGGCCCAGGCCTTCACGCGCGCCGTATCGGCGTCGGCGAGAATTTCTGTGCCGCGATTCTGGCGAATGTACTTGGCGTTGTGGCTGATCAGCCGGTGCCGCTTGCCAGCGACCCCGTGCTTGATCTTGCCGGTCGCCGTGAGCTTGAAGCGTTTTTTGACGCCGCTCTTGGTCTTCAGCTTGGGCATTTTGTCTCCTTTAAGCATTCGCAAGCGAATGCGACCGATTAGAACCGCCACGGCAGCCCTTACTGGCCGGGCCGTTCTGTCTTCCACGAAGCTGGAAAGCGCGCGCCTATAGAGCGGGGACGCGTTTGTGGCAAGCCGGCGCCCGCCCCGTCACCAGGGAATTGGCGTCCCGTCATAGTTGAAAAAGCCGCCGGCCTGGTCGGGCTCCAGCTGATCGATCACACGACGCATTCCGTTTACGCTGTGCTCGGGAAGAAGCGGCGCGGAGGAGCCACCCATGCGCGTCTTAACCCAGCCAGGATGAAGGACGGCGGCGATGACCCCGCTGGGTCGAGCTTCGATCGACAGATTGCGCCAGGCGGAATTGAGCGCGGTCTTGGAGGTTCGATAGGCTAGGTAGCCGCCGGACCCATTGTCTTCGATCGACCCCATTTTTGAACTGATCGCGATCAGTTTGCCGCGGGTTCGACCGACTGCGGGAAGGAGCGACCTGGCAAGCAGGTAAGGCGCAACCGCGTTGACTGCGAGCGTGTCCAGCCAGCTTTGGGCGTCGTTGGCGCTGATCGCCGCCTTGGGCCCGTAAGTGCCGGCGTTGGCGATCAGCAGATCGAGAGTTTCGATCCGCCCGGCAAACTTCGCGACCGTCGCCAAGTCCGCCAGGTCGAGCGTCTCCACCTGGACGCCAAGCGCTGCGAGCTCCTCCGCTGGCTGGCGCGACGTGGCGATGACGTCCCAGCCGCCGGCGGAATATTGGCGCGCGAACTCCAGGCCCAAGCCGCGATTCGCGCCAGTGATAAGGACGGTTGGCATAACCGGCTCAACGCAGCAGCCCGCGCAAGTTCCCTAGTCGAACAGGCTTGAGACCGAGCTTTCATCCGCGATTCGGCGAATCGCTTCGGCCAGCAGCGGGGCAATGCTGAGGCGGCGGATGTTGCTGTCTTTGGGATCGGCCTCGCCGGTGCAAATGCTGTCGGTGACCACCAGCTCGGTCAGTACGGACTTGGCGACTCGCGCGGCGGCGGCGCCAGACAGCACACCGTGGGTGCAATAGGCAAAGACCTCGACCGCGCCCTCTTGCTTCAGCGCGGCGGCCGCGTTGCACAGGGTTCCGCCCGAATCGACGATATCGTCGATCAGGACGCAGGTGCTTCCGTCGACGTCACCGATAATGTTCATGACTTCCGATTCGCCGGCACGCTCACGGCGCTTGTCGACGATCGCGAGCGGGGAGTTGTTGAGCCGCTTGGCGAGGCTTCGCGCGCGCACCACGCCGCCAACGTCGGGCGAAACGACGACCAGCTTGCGGTTGCCAAGCCGCGCCTGGATGTCGGCGGCAATCACTGGGGAAGCGAACAGATTGTCCGTCGGAATGTCGAAGAAACCCTGGATTTGCCCGGCATGAAGGTCGATCGACAGCACTCGGTTGGCCCCGGCGGTCGTGATCAAATTTGCCACGAGCTTGGCCGAAATCGGTGTCCGGGGACCGGGTTTCCGGTCCTGCCGCGCATAACCGAAATAGGGCACCACGGCCGTGATCCGCTTGGCCGACGCGCGCCGCAGGGCGTCGATGCAGATCAGCAGCTCCATCAGATTGTCGTTGGCCGGATAGCTCGTCGACTGGACCACGAACACGTCCTCGCCGCGCACGTTCTCGTTGATCTCGACGAAGATCTCCTCGTCGGCGAAGCGGCGGACGCTAGCGTCGGTCAGCGGGATTTCCAGATAGTCGGATATCGAACGGCTCAGCGGCAGGTTGCTGTTCCCGGCGAGCAATTTCATTGTCAGCGTTCCCCCAGCATGTGACGCGGCCTTAGCGAGGGAGTCACCGATCCGTAAAGGTTGTGCCGACGCTGACGGCCGCTAAATCGCTGGAATGACCGACCGCTTGAAGATCGCGCTCGCCCAGATGAACCAGCGCGTTGGCGACCTCGAAGCCAACGCCGCCGCGATTCTCGAAGCACGCGGCAGGGCCGGCGACGCGGACTTGCTGATCGTGCCCGAACTGCAACTGACGGGCTATCCGCCCGAAGATCTGGTGCTCAAGCCAGAATTCGTCCGGCGAACGCACGAATGGACCGATCGGCTGGTCGCGGCGACAGCCGAACCCGGCCCGGCCATTCTGTTCGGCACCATCGTCGCCGAGGGCGGCGTCAACTACAACGCGTTCGTTCTGGCCGATGGCGGGCGAGTGCTTGGCCGGACATTCAAGCATGAACTGCCCAATTACGGCACGTTCGACGAAAAGCGCGTGTTTGCAGCCGGGCCGCTGCCCGAACCGCTGGTTTTGAAGTCCGTGAAGATCGGAGTGCCGATTTGCGAGGACATCTGGCTCGAATCGGTATGCGCGCATTTGGCTGCTGCGGGCGCCGAGATGCTGCTGGTTCCCAACGGCAGTCCCTACGAACTCGACAAGGATGAAATTCGGCAGCACCTGACCCGGTCCCGAGCGGTGCAGACCGGGCTTCCGATCGTCTATCTCAACCGCGTTGGCGGACAAGACGAACTGGTGTTCGACGGGTCGTCGTTCGTGATGGACCCTGAAGGCGAGCTGGTGGTGCAGCTGCCCGATTGGGATGAAGCCTTGGTTGTAACCGAATGGCAGCGCGGGCCCGGCGGCTGGCGCTGCACCGATCGAGTGACTCATGCGCTCGATCCGTTCCCGGCCGACGTCTATCGGGCAATGATGGTGGGTTTGCGCGATTATGTTGCGCGCAACGACTTCCCCGGCGTGATCCTCGGCTTGTCCGGGGGGATCGACAGCGCGCTGTCGGCCGCGGTCGCGGTCGACGCCCTTGGCGCTGACCAGGTCCGGTGCGTCATGCTCCCCTCGAAATATACTAGCGGCGATAGCCTCGACGACGCGGCGGAATGCGCGCGCCTGCTCGGCTGCCGCCATGTCGTCATTCCGATCGCCTCCGCGGTCGATTGCGTCGATGCCATGCTGCCGGGGCTCACCGGCCTGGCGGCGGAGAACGTCCAGGCGCGGTTGCGGATGGTAGCGCTGATGGCATTGTCGAATGCGGGCGGAGAGATGGTGCTCACCACCGGCAACAAAAGCGAGATGAGCGTTGGCTACGCCACGCTCTACGGCGACATGGCGGGCGGTTATTCGGTTCTGAAGGATGCCTATAAGACCACGGTCTTTGCACTCTCGCGGTGGCGCAATGCCAATCGTCCCGAAGGCGCGCTAGGACCCAACGGCCCGGTCATGCCTGGCCGAGTGATCGCCAAGCCCCCCAGCGCCGAACTTCGGCCGGACCAAAGGGATGACGACAGCTTGCCGCCATATTCGGTGCTCGACCGGATCCTCGACGGGCTGGTTGAAAAGGAATTGTCGGTCGGCGAAGTCGCCCGACTGACCGGTGAGGACGAGGCGCTGGTCGCCGACATCGAACGCAAGCTGCTGCGCGCCGAGTACAAGCGTCGCCAGGCGCCGCCGGGGGTCAAGATCGGCAGCCGCAATTTCGGCCGCGACCGCCGCTACCCGATCAGCAACTTCTTTCGAACCGGCCGATGAGTAACGTTGCTGGATGGCATGGGATGGTGATTGCCTTGGCCTTGCCGCCTGCCGCCAGCAGGGGCCGACCGCGGATAGCGAAACGCGCGCGTTGCGCCTCCGTCATCGGTGAATGACAGGCAAGACCTGACCCGTTAACGCCGCCCCTTATGACCGTCGTCACTCGCTTCGCCCCATCGCCGACCGGCCGGCTTCACGTTGGCAATATCCGGACTGCGCTGCACAATTATCTGTTCGCGCTGAAAAATGGCGGGCGATTCATCCTGCGGATCGACGACACGGATCGCGAGCGCTCGACCGCGGATTTCGACCAGGCGATCCGCGACGACCTCGACTGGCTCGGCCTGACGCCGGATGCGATCGTCCGCCAGTCCGATCGATTCGACCTCTACGATCGCGAATTCGAAAAGCTGAAGAGCGCCGCCCGCGTCTATGCCTGTTACGAAACGCCGGACGAGCTCGACCTGCGCCGCAAGGTGCTGCTCGGACGCGGTCTCCCGCCGGTTTATGAGCGCCCGGATGGCGATGCCCCGGCCCCGCACGGCCGTTCGCCCCATTGGCGATTTCGACTCGACCACGCATCGCCGATCAGCTGGACCGACCTCATCCGGGGCGAACAGGCGTTTGACCCCAAGCTGCTCAGCGACCCGGTGGTTCGCCGCGCCGACGGCAGCTGGCTGTACCTGCTGCCAAGCGTGATCGACGACGTCGATCTGGGCATCACCCATGTCGTGCGCGGCGAAGATCATGTGTCGAACAGCGCCGCTCAAATCCAGATGTTTGAAGCCCTGGGTGCGCCGCCGCCCAAGTTCGCGCATGAAGCGCTGCTCGTCGCCGCGGAGGGGAAATTGTCCAAGCGGCTGGGCTCCTACGGCGCCGAGCAGGTCCGCGACGAAGGGTTGGAACCGCTGGCGCTGCTGTCGCTGCTGGCGCGGATCGGCACTTCGCAACCGGTTGAGCCCATGACGTCACTCAACGACCTCGGACACGGCTTCGACTTCGCTACCTTCGGGCGCGCACCGGCGCACTTCGATCCGCACGAGGTGGAGTTGGTCAATGCCCGCCTGCTTCATCAGATGGACTTCGCCGCGGTGGCGAGTCGCCTGCCGGCGGAGGCCACGCAGGATGACTGGCTGGCGTTGCGCGGCAATCTCCGCCTGCTCGATGACCTCGGCCCGTGGCTCAAGGTGCTGCACGGGGACATCGACCCGCCCGATCTCGGGCATGACGAACGGTTGCTGGTGAAGGATGCCTCCGCGATCGCGGCTCGGCTCGACTGGTCGAACGAGCCATGGCGGGCGTTGGCCGGGGAACTCAAAGCAATCAGCGGCAAGAAGGGGCGCGACCTGTTCCACCCATTGCGCCTCGCACTGACTGGCCGGGACAGCGGGCCGGAAATGGCCGGGCTGTTGGCGATCATCGGCCAGCAGCGGGCCGTTGGCCGGCTCGAAACAGCGGCTCGGCGCTGATCCGCGCAGTTCGCGGCGTGGCCATGCCGCATCTCCCCGACGAGCGCCGCGCCCCGTTGCAATCCACGCTTGCCTTGGCGATGTAATGATGTAACATTGCAGGCGACAGATTAGGAATGAAGGAGGGTCCAATGCTCGCCTACGCCGCTCGCCGCCCGGTTGCGACCGCCCGGCAATCCAGCCCCAACGCAATGCTTTTAATCATCGTCGCGCACATTGCGGCAGTGGCTCTGGTGATGAGCGCGAAAATGGATTTGCCGCGCAGGGTTTTTGATCCACCAACCGAAGTCGACCTGATCCCCGTCCCGCAAGACCCGCCGCCCAATCCCGCCCCCGCGCCCCAATCGGATTCGCATCCTGACGATCGCGAGCTGTCGAATCCCACGCAGCAAGTGCCAATCCCCGACCCGGGCTTGAGCGACCACGCGCTGGCTTCGACGGAGGGCGCGGTGGCCGGCACCGGCGGTTTCGGCCCGGTCGCCGACACACTGCCATTGGTCCAACCAACACCGCCCGTCATCAACCTCGCCGCGCAACTGCTCACGGCCGGCGCCGACCTTAAGCCGCCCTATCCGACGGCAAAGGAAGCGAGCGGTGAAGAAGCGAACTTGGTCCTGCGCTTGACGATCGACGAGCGTGGCCGAGTCGTCGCTGTCGAACCGGTCGGGCGCGCCGACCGCGCCTTTTTTGATGCCGGTCGCCGCCACCTGCTCGCCCACTGGCGCTTTCGGCCTGCCAGCGAGGGTGGCCGACCCGTCGTTTCGTCGACCGTGATCAACCTGCGCTTCCAGCTTGAAGGCTGACAGGCTGACAGGCTGGCGGTCGCCCGCGGCTGCCCCTATTCATTGCACGATGTCCTGGTTCCCACGGCCCTCCAACCCCGTTGCCGCGCTGCGCGATCTGGCCGCCTTCATGCGGCACCGCAGCCGGGAGCAGGCGATTGGCGGCGCGCTGGCACTGCTCGTGACCGCGATCATTGTCATCGAGTTCATCATCGACGCGAAAATCGGAACGGCGCCACCACCGCAAATCACCTATGTCGAACTCTATCCGTCGAACCGCACCGACGCCCAGATCATCGCCGACCAGACCAAAGATCAAGCGGCGAAAGACGCTGCCCAGAAAGAAAAGCAACGGCAATTCCAGAAGCTCGAGAAACAGCTCGGGATGTAGCGGCCGACCGCCGCTTCATGGCCGAGGCCGTCGCTCTCGGACGCGCGGCAAGGGGCGTGAGCGCACCGAACCCCAACGTCGGCTGCGTGATCGTGTCGCCCGGCGGCAAGGTTGTCGGCCGTGGCTCGACGGCGCCAGGCGGACGTCCCCATGCTGAGGCCGTGGCCCTGAACCAGGCGGGCAAGCGCGCGCGGGGTGCGACGGTTTATGTGACGCTGGAGCCGTGCGCGCACACCAGCCCGCGCGGACCCGCCTGTACCGATCTGTTGCTTGCCGCGAAGCCGGCGCGGGTGGTGGCGGCGATGCGGGATCCTGATCCGCGCACCGCTGGCAACGGCGCGCGACGTCTGCGAGCCGCGGGAATCGCCGTGACGTTTGGAACCGGGCGCGGCGCAGCACAGCGGGCCTTGGCGGGATGGCTGACGCAATTGGAATTCGGCCGGCCACGAATCACGTTGAAGCTCGCCTTGTCGATTGATGGCAAGATCGCGTTGCCGTCGGGCGAAAGCCAGTGGATCACTGGCGAGGATGCGCGCCGCCACGTGCATCTCGAACGGGCTCGAAGCGATATGATTCTTGTCGGGCGCGGCACCTTTCTCGCCGACCGCCCGCAGCTCGACGTTCGGCTTCCCGGGCTGGAGGAGCGCTCTCCCCGCCGCGCCCTGCTCACTCGCGGCGATCCGGTCGAGGGGTGGGAAACCCTGCATTCGCCGGAGGATGTGCGGCGACTTCATGACGTCAACGACCTGCTGGTCGAGGGGGGGTCGGCAACCGCCACCGCGTTCCTCGCGGCCGACCTGGTCGACCGCATTCTTATCTACCGCGCTCCGATCATCGTCGGCGAAGGCAAGTCCTCGTTCGGTTACGTCGGGCTCGATGCGATCGCCGATGCCCACGGCCGCTGGCGGCTGGTGCGGGAAGCAGGGCTCGGGGTCGACCGGCTCGAAGTTTACGAGCGCGTGCGGGACAGCTAGTCCCCGGCCATGTTCACCGGGATTATCACCGATGTCGGCACCGTCCGCAGCGCCGAGCAGCGCGGCGACCTCAGGCTGGTGGTCGGCACTGGCTACGACCTTACCACCGTTGCGCTCGGCGCCTCGATCGCCTGTTCCGGCGTGTGCCTGACGGTGGTCAACAAGGGGACCGACGATCGGGGCGCATGGTTCGCGGTCGACGTTTCCGGCGAAACCGTGTCGCGCACTGCCGGCGAACGCTGGAATGAAGGCGCGCGGCTGAATCTCGAACGGTCGCTGCGCCTCGGCGATGAACTGGGCGGGCATATCGTCACCGGGCATGTGGACGCGGTGGCGGAAGTGATCGATGTCCAGACCGAAGGCGATTCGGTTCGCGTGCAGCTCTCGCTGCCCGCGAAACTGGGTGCGATGATTGCGCCCAAAGGGTCGGTCGCACTCGATGGCGTGTCCCTTACCGTCAATGACGTGACCGATGCCGACGGAGCCACGCAATTGTCCGTCAACATCATCCCCCATACAGCTCAGCACACCAGCCTGGGTCAAATCGAACGCGGACAACAGCTCAATGTCGAGATTGATGTTCTTGCCCGTTATATTGAGCGGATGTTGGCCGCACGCACACAGTAAGTACGCACACTCGACCTTTTAATCACATCACAATGTGATATTCAGTGATGATGAGCACCACCCTGATCGAGCAGCTGAACTCAATTATTGCAACTGGCGAAGTCAGCCGGGCGGGCCTTGCCCGCGCCGCCGGGCTTCACCCAAATTCGTTGCGCAAACTTGGCGCGCCCGACTGGAACCCGACCGCCGATACGCTCGGCCGGCTCGAAAAGTTGATTCAAGCCGGCAATACCGAAGTCCTGGTCGGGACCGAGGTCATTATCAATGAAGCCCGCAACGGGCGGATGTTCATCCTGGTCGATGACGAAGCGCGGGAAAACGAAGGCGATCTGGTCATTCCGGCGCAAATGGCGACGCCCGATTCGATCAATTTCATGGCGCGCCACGGCCG
>JBDSGQ010000093.1:0-22175 GCA_039918915.1 Sphingomicrobium sp. | reverse complement strand
ATAGAGCGCCGGATTCCTAATCCGTAGGTCGCTGGTTCGAATCCAGTCGGGGTCACCACAAAAAAGGTCGAGGACAGGAATGGACACCAAGCGGGCAGAAAGGCGACCAAGCGGGTTCGGCTTGCGCTTGTTTCGCGATCATCCGCGATCGCTCGGAATGGGCTGGGCCGAACATGGCACCGGCGCGCTCAAGATCGGCGCGGAGCTGATCGTCGCGGGGGTTGCCTGCTTGATCCATGCCGTCGTGCCGGCGTGGTTCACGCAAACTGCGGGCAAGACAGTCACCCGGATTCACGCGCATATGGCGAGCCGCAAGGCGGGCGCCGCCAACCCGGACAATTGGTCAGACTATGAAATCTGACGGGGTTTACCCGGTCGCGATCATTGGCGGGGGCTATTCGGGGACAATCCTTGCAGCGCAGCTGGCGCGGCGCGGGACCGCCGCGCTGCTGATCGACGGCAGCGGCGCCATCGGCCGGGGTGTCGCTTACTCGACTACCGACGGCGCGCATCTGCTGAACGTTCGCGCGGAGGCCATGAGCGCGTGGGCCGGCGAGCCGGACGATTTCGCCCGTTATCTCGCGGCCAGCGGCGGCGGCGACCGGCGCGATTTCGCGGAGCGGCGGCTGTTCGGACGCTACCTTGGCGAAATACTCGACGCCGCGGTCGCCAGCGGTGCCACGGACGTCGCCCAAGCCACCGCGACCAGCGCCGAGCGAGTCGACGGCGCGTGGCGGATCACCCTCGACAATGGCCAGACCGTGCGGGCCCAGGCGCTGGCGCTTGCGCTCGGCAATCAGGCACCCGAACCGCTCAAAGCATTCGCTGACACGGGCGACCGGTTCATCACCAACCCGTGGGGGCCCGAAGCGCGCTCCGCAGTGGCGGATCTGGCCCACAGCGGCGAGCCGGCGCTGCTCGTCGGGACCGGCCTGACCATGGTCGATGTGGTCCTGTCGCTCGATTCGGCCGGTCATCGTGGCCCGATCCTCGCGCTGTCGCGGCGCGGCCTGATTCCGCGCGGCCACGCCGACTTCGAACCGGCGCCAGTGGCCCTCGATGCGCTTCCGGCCGGCGATCTGGCCGCACTTTTCCGCTGGCTTCGGCGGCGCTCGGCAACGACCGGTTGGCGCGCCGCGATCGAAGGCCTGCGCCCCCACAGCCAGGCTTTGTGGCAAGGCCTGCCGCTTGAACAGCAGCACCGCTTTCTGCGTCACGCGCGGCCGTGGTGGGACGTTCACCGCCATCGTATCGCGCCGCAGGTTGCCCAGCTGCTCGCCCAGATGATTGGCGAAGGTCGGTTATCCGTCGCGGCCGGCAGGATCCTTTCCGCAAGCGCGTCCGGCCCAGCCCTTCAGGTCGATTACCGCCGGCGCGGGGCGCAATCAGCGCAATCGGCGCGCTTCGCTTATGCCTTCAACTGTACCGGCCCGCTCCATGCGATCATGCATTCGCGCGATTCGCTGTTGCGCGGCCTGCTCGAAACCGGCGAGATCGCGCCTGACCAGCTCGGCATTGGCGTCGATGTCGATCGGCAGTCGCGCGCCGGAAAGCGGTTGTGGGCGCTCGGCCCGCTGACCAAAGGTCGCTATTGGGAAATTGTCGCGGTCCCTGATATTCGCGAGCAGGCGGCTGCGGTCGCCGACGACATCCAGCTGGAGCTTGGCGCGTGACCGATCATGGCGACCCCGAAGACGGCGATCTGGTCGAGCCGGCGCCCGCCGCCGACGTCCCCGGCGATGTTGCCGATGCCATCAAGACGCTGATCCGCTGGGCCGGCGACGATCCCGATCGTGAAGGGCTGCTGGATACGCCGCGCCGGGTGGCCCGGGCATGGCGCGAATATTTCCGCGGTTATGGCGAGGATCCGACCAGCCACCTGCACCGCACCTTCGACGAAGTCGGAGGCTATGACGAAATCGTGCTGCTCAAGGACATTCCGTTCCAGTCGCATTGCGAACATCATCTGGCGCCGATCATCGGCAAGGCGGCGATTGCCTATCTGCCAGGCGACCGAGTGGTCGGGATCAGCAAGCTGGCGCGGGTGCTCCACGGCTTCGCCAAGCGCTTGCAGGTGCAGGAACGACTGACGGCCCAGGTCGCCGACGCGATCTGGGAACATCTTCAGCCCAAGGGCGTCGCGGTGGTGATTGAGGCCAGCCATGCCTGCATGACGGCGCGCGGCGTATCGACGCCGGGCGTGATGATGACCACCAGCCGGATGATGGGGACGTTCCGCGAAGACGAGCGCAGCCGGCGCGAAGTCCTGGCCTTGATGGGCTATTGATCCTGCTCTCCTGCCCCAACGCAAACGGGGCGGCCTCGATTGCCCTCGAGAACCGCCCCGCAGCCCCCCAACCGGGAGACGCCGTGTGTGGAGTTAGGCGTTAGGCCGAAGCTTCCATGCCATGCTTGAGCTGGCTCATCTGGTCATGGCCTTCGCGGATCGACTGGTAGCAGCTTTCGACCACCGACCGGCTGTCGCCGCTCAGCTCTTCGCTGTTGAGGGCCGCTTCGAACTTCGCCTTGATATAATCTTCGCCGCGCTCGACCTCGTTGATGATCGCTTTGTCGTCGCGACCGGTGATCGCGGCCTTCAGGTCGAGGAAGCGCTGGTGGGTGGCCCCCATGAACGACCCGTCGTCCTCGGCGTCGCCGCCAAGCCGGCGCACTTCGCCGCGAAGTTGCTCGACGACCTTCTGGCGCTCGGTCGCGCGGTCGCGGAACGTCTGCTGAAAACGGCTCTCTTCGCTGTGCGACGCAGCATCTTCGTAGCCGTTGATGCTGTCGATTGTCGTCGCGATAAGGGTGTTAAGCGCGGTTATCTGGGTGGTGTGTTCGGTCATTTTGTGATTCTCCAGTGATTTAGGATGCCCATGTTCAACGCGCGAACGCGCCCGACGATGCCTGCTCGCGGGCGGTATCGGGGCATAAGCCGCAAATCGCGCGCGCTTCGCCGCTGGCGCAATGATCGCAGCGGCCATAGAACCGGCGCTTGAAACCACAGGGGGCCATCATGATCCGGTTCAAGCGCTTCGCCGTCCTTGCTTCAATCGCCGCGTTCGCGGCTCCAGTCGCGGCTACCGGCTCGCCCCATGCCGTTTCGCTGGCCCGGGCGGCCGCAACGTCCGATCGCGCGCCTGACAATGTGAAAATGGACATGAGCCGCAAGCCGGTCGAGGTTCTGCGGTTTCTTGGTCTCCGTCCGGGAATGACGGTCATCGACCTGTTTGGCGGCAACAAATATTGGGCCGAGATAATGGCCCCCGCCGTCGGCCCGCGCGGCAAGGTGCTGGTGTGGGAGCCGACGCAGTTTCTGGATGCGGACGGCAAGAAAGCGTTCGCGGAGTTCGCGGCGAAGCACTCCAACGCGTCGCTCACCTCCTCGCCGTTCGAAGCGATCGCGTTGCCCCGGCGCGCCGCTGACCTCGTCATGCTCAACCTCAATTATCACGACACGTATTGGCAGAGCACGAAGTACGGCATTCCGCGGATGCAACCGTCGGCGTTCCTGAAGGCGGTCTATGAAGCGATGAAGCCGGGGGCGGTGATTGGCGTCATCGACCATGTGGCGAGCCCGAACGGCGATACCCGCGCGACCGTCGAGAAACTGCACCGGATCGACCCCAAGGTCGTGCGCGCGGATTTCGAGCGCGCGGGCTTCGTGTTTGCCGGCAGCAGTAACCTGCTGCGCAATCCCGGCGACGATCATCAGCAGCTGGTGTTCGATCCGGCTATCCGCGGGAAGACTGACCGGTTCGTCTACAAGTTCCGGAAACCGCGTTGAGCAAGCGCAAGCCGGCCACCAAGGCCGTGCCTGACACGCCGACCGCGCCCGAAGGACAGGGATTCCGCGCTTATTGGGCGCTGATTGCACTGATCGCCGGCCTGGCATTGGGCGCGCTGGTCGGCGCTGGTCAGTCAGGCCCCGAGGCCGCCGCCGCCCAGCTTGCCGGATTTGTCGGCGCACTGTGGCTTAACGCGCTCAAGATGACCGTGATTCCGCTGCTCGTAGCGTTGCTGATAGTCGGCATTGCGCGCAGCCGGGAAGCCGCCGCCGGAGGCCGCATCGCCGGCCGCTCAGTGATCTGGATCGTGGCGTTGTGCACGGCTTCGGCGGTGTTCGGGGCGCTTGCAATCACGCTGCTAACCAATGTCTTCCCGCTGCCACGTGAAACCGCGGCAGCGCTACAGTCGGCGCTGGCCGGCGTCGAACAGGCCGCCAAGACGCCGCTTCCGGGGATCGCCGACTTCTTCAAGGGCGTCATTCCGGACAATGTGTTCGCCGCGGCAAGCAATGGCGACGTGTTGCCGCTGGTTGTGTTCTCGGTGTTCTTCGCGCTCGCTCTGGGGCGCATTCCAGAGGCGGGGCGGCGCGCGATCGTCGCCTTGGCCGAGGCCATTGCGGATGCCCTGATTGTGATCATCGGCTGGGTCCTGTGGGTCGCTCCGATCGGCGTCCTGGCCCTGGCTTATACGGTCGGAACGGCGGCGGGCGGTGCCGCATTTGCCGGCCTGGGGCATTATGTGGCCCTGATTTCGCTGGTCGGACTGCTGGTCACTCTGGCGGCTTATCCGCTCGGCATAATCGGCGGCACAATCGGCCCCGGCAAATTCATTCGGGCAATGATCGGCCCGCAAGCAGTAGCCATTTCGACCCGCTCGTCGCTTGCGTCACTACCCGCGATGCTGACCGCTGCACGCGGAATGGATGTGCGGCCCCAGGTCGCCGACGTCACTTTGCCGATCTCCGTGGCGCTGTTCCGGGCGACCGGGCCGGCGATGAATGTCGCGGTGGCATTTTACGTCGCTCACTGGCTCGGCCTTCACCCCAGCCTGGGGCAAATGATTGCCGCCACCGCGGTAGGCGCGGTGATGAGCTACGGCGCAGTCAGCCTGCCCGGCGAAATCAGCTTCATCAGCTCGATTGCGCCGATCGCACTGGCGCTTGGCGTCCCGATTGGGCCGCTGGGGCTGCTGGTCGCGGTGGAGATGATCCCCGACATCTTCCGCACCGTCGGCAATGTCACGATGGACGTGGCGGTCACTGCGGCAGTCGATCGTTCGGCCGGTGCCGGGCCACCATCCTGAACCGCCGATGACGTCGATGCGTCCGTTGAACGAATAGACCGTTCCCTTTGTCCGCACGGCGACAATCGCTGGCGGGCCGTCGAGCGGCACACGACCGCGGGTTGCCAGAGGGCCAATGAAGCGCGGCGACGCGGCATCGCCGAAATGCCGTGGTTTCCCGTTCCGCGGAGTCCCTCGGTGTCGCGTCGCACCTGCCGGTTCAATCGAGCCTAGCGCCCGGCGATTGCCCGCACCCGGTCGGAGTAGAGGCGCCCAACGGGCTGCTCCTCGCCATCGCCTAGCCGTGCGATCCACCGTCCCGAAGGATTGCGCGAAAAGCCGGTGATGAAATCCCGCCGGACGATGGCCGAGCGATGGAGCCGGACGAACAGTTCGGGATCGAGCCCTTCTTCGAGAGCGGCCATGCTGTGGTGGATCAGCCAGCTGCGGCGGCCGACATGCAGCCGCATGTAATCGCGCTCAGCGGATACCCGGTCGACGTCGCGCGCCGCGATCCGCACCAATCCCGACAGGTCGGACGCCCAAAACTCCTCAAGCCATTTCGACGAGGTCCCGGCAGCGCCGGTCGTAGTCCGGGTCTGGAGATAGGTCCGCGCCCGGTCGAGTGCCCGCTGCAGGCGCTGTGGGTCGACCGGCTTCATCAAATAATCGACCGCTTCGACTTCGAACGCGGCCACCGCGAACTGGTCGAACGCAGTCACGAACACCACCGCGGGGGAGGGTTGCTGAGCAGCCAGCGCGCGCGCCACGCCGATCCCGTCGAGACCGGGCATGGCAATGTCGAGCAGCATCACATCGGGGTGCAGCGCAGCGGCCAGGTTGATCGCGCTGTCCCCGTCGCTGGCGGTGCCGACGAGTTGGGCGCCTTCGGCCCGGGCAAGCAGCAGCTGCAAGCGTTCGGCGGCAAGCGGCTCGTCGTCGGCGATCAGGACGCGCAGTGGCTGGTCGTCAGCCATCGGTTTCGATCGGCATGGTGATGGACACTTTATAACCCCCGTCGGCCATTGGCCCGAAGCGGCAGCTGGCGCGGCTCCCGAACCTGGCTTCGAGCCGTTGGCAGACGTTGGCCAGGCCAAGCCCGGTACCTTCGTGAGTCGCGGCCGGCAGATCGTCCTTGCCGCCGTGCTTCAAGCTATTGCTGACTTCCAACTGCATCCGTCCGTCCGCTGCCTTGCGTGCTCCGATCCGGATGACGACCGTCTTGCGGCTTTTCGAAACACCATATTTGATCGCATTTTCGACGATTGGCTGAAGCAGCAATGCCGGCAGCCGGGCCTGCGCAAGCTGGTCGGGAACATTGATTTCGACCTGCAGGCGGTCGGGAAACCGCGCCTTTTCGATGTCGAGATACAGGCGTTGGAGGTCGATTTCCTCGGCCAGGGTAACGTCGGCAGCGGGATCGATCGACAGGCTGGTGCGGAAGAAGGTGGAAAGCGCGAGAAGCATCGTCTCGGCGCGGTCGGTGCGCCCGGTCATCACCAGCGACGACAGGCTGTTGAGCGTGTTGAACAGGAAGTGCGGATTGACTTGGTAGCGAAGGGCGCGGACCTGTGCTGCCTGCGCCGCGCTTTCCGCGTCGGCCAGCCGGCGCTGGATTCGAAGCGCCCCGGCCTGGGCCTGGCTGGCAAGGTAAAAGGCGCTCCATGCAAGGAAGAAAAACAGCCACACGACCGACGCATCAAGTCCGTAACGGACGCGTTGCATCACATCGATTTCGCCCATCTTCGGCATGGTCAGCACCAGCGGCTCCTGCGCCGTCCGCTCGATGGTCACGGTCTGGCCCTTTTCGATGACGGTAAAGCCTTCGTGCGCCTGGTACCGGACTTGTTCGCTGCTTTCGCGGCCGAGGTCCTGCACCAGGATGACCGTGCTGCCCATCACGAGCGCCGCGATCAACGAGGCGACGGCCGCAGTGACCGCTTTGCGGCGAAGGGCCTGACCCTGGCTGAAAGTCGCCACCGAGGCGTAAATCAGGCCGGTCAGCACAATTCCGATCCCGATCACCAGCAGCTTGTTTTCAAGCGTCGTCCACGGATCCGACCCAAGGAACGCCCGAGCGACAACGGTCGCTGCATAGAATAGCCAGAAACCGAGGATCGAACGCGCGGCGAACCGCCAATCGGCGAACCGGGTTTCAACGGCAGGCGGGGGAATCATGAACATCGTGGCTTCGTCATGCTGCAAAAGCGGCGGTTCGCCTACCGCCCTCTGCCCGTTGGCAGAAGCGCCGCCGCGCCCGGTCGAATGCCCGCGCGACGCTGTCGGTCGCGGCGTTTGGCAAAGGAACGCGCGAGTATTACGCTGCGTTACGCAGTCGCTTTGGATCCTCGAGCCCGCTGGAGCATCATTTGAACCTTCCTGACGACAACCCGGACATCAAACCGGCGCCACCCCCCGTGCTCTCGGCGCCGCCCGCGACCGAGCTGGAGCACAAGCTCAAGCGCAACCCCCATGACCTCGACGCCAAAACCGACGTCGGTAGTGATGAATCGATGGATGCGTCCGATCCGACGGCGGCTTCGCAACCCGGCTGTTCCGACGAGCCGGCGCCATCCTCGGGCTTCCCCGAGGACGACCGCTGACCCGCCTGTTCGTGCGTTGGTTTCGCCATCGTCACAAAAATAACGCGGCGTTGCCCTAAATCAACAATCCACAGTTTTAAGCCGCGCTGGCCATTTCTGCCTTGCTGCGGTGACTCGCCTCTGATTCAATATGAATGGTGGGTGGGACTGTGGTTAAGATTTACGTAACCAAAACCGCAGCATGATCCCGCCTGGGCAAAAGGAGTCGGGTTCATGATTACGCGGACCAGCCAGCCGGCCAGCGGCGCGATGCTGATCTCGGAAATGAAGGAGTTCGCAGGCTTTGCGAAGGCGACTCAGCGGTACATCCGCCGTTCGCTCGACGTCGCCTACGGCCGCCGCGATCCGCTCGACTGCTGGGCGCGCGACGAAGGTGAAGCCGCGTCGATCCGCGCTCAGGCCCGGCTTTACAAGCAGCTCGATCATTTGCGCCTTCAAGTGCCGGACGACAGCGGGCTCGACATGATCGAACCGTTTGTCGGCATGCTGATTACGCTGTCGGCGTTCGATCTCGGCCAGGACCGGCTGCCAAATTTTGCGGCTTATCGCTTCCTTTACGAGCGCCTGATCGGCGCCTCGTCGCGGCCGTGGCTGCCAGCGGCCTTCTGCGCCGCTGCGGCGCTGCCGCACCTCCACCCCGAACGCCGCCGGGTGCTGCTTCAGTCGATCAGCGAAAGCGCTGCAACCGCGCCGGGATGGTCGAGCCGGGAGCCGGTGTTCTGGCCGGAATGGGTCGAGAAAGTCGACCTGAAGGCCGCCGCCTAAACGCTTTTCGGTGGCTCATCGCGGCGCTTAATCGGCTCGCGGCGACCGCAGTTCCAGCCGCTCCAGAAGCTCCCGCGCGAAATCGATCAACGTATCGTCGCGCGCGCCCATGATCAGGATCCGGTCGCCAGGCCGTGCTTCGCTTAGCAAGGCGTCGCCGATCGCGCTTCGTTCAGGCAGGTGATCGGCTGGCCGGCCGAGGTCTCGGACCTGTTGCGCAAGCCAGTCACTGCCCCGCGCCCGCTCGGTCGTCCCGCCCTGATAAACCGGATCCGGCAGGTACAGTCGGTCGTCGGGCGCCATTCCGCCGGCCAGACTGGCGGCAAGTTCCTCCCCCATCTTCGCCAGCGGACCGAATCCGTGGGGCTGGAACATCAGGAGCACGCGTCCAGGCTGGGCGCGAAGCGTCGCCAGGGTCGCATCGATCTTGTCCGGGTTATGGGCAAAGTCATCGATCACGGTCACTTCAGCTGCGGTTCCGACCGTCTCCAGCCGGCGCTTGAGCCCTTCGAACCGGGCGATTGCGGCAATTGCATCTTCGATCCGGACGCCGACCGCATGCGCGGCGGCGATCGCGGCCAGCGCATTGGAAGCGTTGTGGCGACCGGGCACTTGCAGCCGCACGTCGTGACGTTCGCCGCCCGCTTCGACCGCGAACGACACTCCGCCGGATTGAAGCTCGAGGGCCTTGCCCATGAAATCCGCGCCCGGACTGTCGAGGCCATAGCTGACCAGCTTGTCGGCGGGGATCGCCTCGCTTAGCGCCCGGGTTTCGGGATCGTCGAGATTGAGCACCGGCTTGCGCGAAGCCTGGAGGAAGCCCGCGAACAGGCCGCGCAGTTCGGCCATTTCCTTGTGATCGCGGCTGATGTTGGTCAGCACCGCGATTTCCGGCCGATAAAGCGTGATCGATCCGTCGCTCTCGTCGACTTCGCTGACGAACAGTTCGGGATCGCCGACCAGCGCGCTTGCGAACGGCGCCGATGGCGTGACGAAATTCTTCATCACCGCGCCGTTCATCACGGTTGGCTGGCGGTGGCAGGCGTGAAGGATCCAGCCGACCATCCCGGTGACCGTCGATTTGCCGCTGGTCCCGCCGACCGCGACGCTGCGCCGCGCGTCGTTGAGCAGTTGCGCCAGGAATTGCGGGCGGGTGAGATGGGCCAGGTGAAGTTCGCGCGCCCGCACCACGTCCGGCACCGTCTCCTCGACCGCTGCCGACGTAATCAGGGTCATGCCCGGCTGCAGGCCCGACCCGTCCTGCGGGAACAGCTGGATGCCCAGCGAACGGAGGTAATCGAACTTTTGCGGGGTGCGGCCGGCGTCGAGCGAGCGGTCGGACCCCGCCACGCGACTGCCGGCGGCGCGGACGATCGAGGCGAGGGGCAGCATGCCGCTGCCGCCAATGCCGCTGAAGAATATCGAAGAATCATTCATCGCATGCCGCCTATTGGCCGGCACCCGGATTGGCTAGTGGGGGCCCGCGGCCCGCCTGGTTCGAACTTTCGGTCGAAGCGGCCGGATCCGTGCCGGGAGAGCGTTGCCGTTCGCCCCCGCCACCGTTAAGCGAAACTCCTTAAGAGGGGGCGCGATGTTCAACTGGTTTCAACGCCTGCTTCCGAAGACGGGCGATTTCTTCGGAATGTTCGAGGCCCACTCGGTGACGCTGGTGGCCGCCGCCGACGCACTTTCGGAGCTGCTTAACGGCGGCACTCCGCACGAACGGTATATCGCGGCGATTCACGAGCGGGAGCATGACGCCGACGACATCATCAGGCAGGTGCTGACGACCGTCAGGCGGACCTTTTTGACTCCATTCGACCGGGGCGCGATCACCTCACTGATCGGGGCCATGGACGATGCGATCGACGAGATGCAGTCGACCGCCCGAGCGCTCGATGTCTATGAACTGCGCGCGTTCGAGCCCGAAATGCGGGAGATGGCGGCAATGATCAACGAAGCCGCTCACCTGACCGCCGAAGCGATGCCGCTAATGCGCGACATTTCGCGCAACGGATCCCGAATCCACGAAATTACCGAAAAGGTCGTATGGCTCGAAGGGCAGGCGGACGACGTCCATGCCACCGGCCTGAAGCGCGCTTTCCAGCGCGAATCCGAACGGCCGATCCAGTTCATCGTCGCGCGGGAGATTTACAAGCATCTCGAGCGCATCACCGACGCGTTCGAGGATGTCGCGAATGAAATCGACGGCATCGTGATCGACCACGCCTGACGATCAAGCAGAGTGCACCAACTCGCCCTTCCCCTGCTGATCGGACTGATCGCCGTCGCTCTGGCGTTCGATTTCCTCAACGGCCTTCACGATGCCGCGAATTCGATTGCGACCGTGGTTGGCACCCGCCTGCTAACCCCCGTCGGAGCCGTGGCGTTCGCGGCCTTTTTCAACTTCGCGGCTTATTTCCTCGCGCTTCAATGGCCGTCACTCCACAAGGTCGCCGACACCATCGGCAAGGGGCTGATCGACAAGGATTTGATCACTCCGGCAGTCGTGTTCGGAGCATTGGTCGGGGCGATGTTCTGGAACGTCGTTACCTGGCTCAAGGGCATTCCGTCATCATCGAGCCACGCGCTGATCGGCGGGATTATCGGCGCCGGCGTCGCTCATGCGGGATTTCCGAGCATCCAGTGGATCGGGCTTAACAAGACCCTGATCGCGATCGTTCTGTCGCCGGTGCTTGGCCTGGCGCTGACGATGCTGATCATGCTGGTCACCAGCTGGCTTGGCCTTCGCGCCAGCGCCGCCGGCGCCGAACGCACCTTCCGCGGCCTCCACCTTGTCTCGGCCGGCGCTTACTCGCTCGGCCACGGCCTCAACGATGCCCAAAAGACGATGGGGATCATCACCGTGCTGCTCTATTCGACCGGCTATCTGCAGGGCGATTTCCAGGTGCCGCACTGGGTCGCGCTAAGCTGTTATATCGCGATCGGGCTGGGCACGCTGAGCGGCGGGTGGCGGATCATCGAAACGATGGGCACCCGCATCACCAAGCTCAACCAGCACCAGGGGTTTTCGGCCTCGATGGGCGGCTCGATCATGCTGTTCGCGGCGTCCTATCTCGGCATTCCGGTATCGACGACGCATACCATTGCCGGCTGCGTGATCGGCGCCGGCACCGCGCGCCGCGCCTCGGCAGTACGCTGGGGGCTGGCCGGCAACGTCGCCATTGCGTGGATTATCACGATCCCCGCGGCAGCTTCCGTCGCAGCGTTATTCTACTGGCTGATCAGCGGCTATTTCGGGCGGGTCGCAATCATCGTCGGATTGATCGCCATCGTCACTTATTCGGCCCGCGCCTGGCGGGTGCAGTCCTAGCGCGATGCGGATCGCGGTCGTTGCTCCAAGCTGCACGCTGAGCCGCGACGCCGCCGACGCGGTGCTTGGCATCGCGGCCCAACGCGGCGATTGCGACGTCGCCATCCACCCCCAATGTTTTCTTCGCGACGGCCATTTCGCGGGCTCCGACGAGGCGCGGCTAGCGGCGCTTGGCGAAGTGATCGCCGACCCGTCGGTCGATGCTTTGTGGTTCGCGCGCGGCGGCTACGGATCCAATCGGATCGCCATGGAGCTGTTGAAATCGCTTCCGCCCGCGGCGGCAAACAAGCGCTTCCTTGGTTATAGCGATGCCGGCTTCCTGCTGACCGGCCTGTCAAAGGCGGGGATCGAAGTCGCGTGGGGGCCAATGCCGCAGGACGTGCTTCGCGATGGTGGCGACAATGCGATCCACCGCGCCCTCGACTGGCTGGTCCGGCGCGATCCGCAAACCCTCGAGCCGGGGCTCGACGGGCCGGCGATGGCGTTCAACCTGACGGTGCTGTCGAACCTGCTCGGCACGGCGCTTGAGCCCGACTTCAGCGGGGTCGACCTATTGATCGAGGAAGTCGGCGAGCAACTCTACCGGATCGACCGCGCGATGTTTCATGTGACCAGCAGCGCCAACGTCCGCCGGGCGGCCCGTCTGCGGCTTGGACGGATCAGTGAAATCATCCCCAACGAACCCGAATTCGCGATCGACGGGCAAGCGATTGTAACCGATTGGTGCGGCCGTTCGGGCCTCGCATTCGGCGGCTCGGCGGACATCGGCCACGATGCCGCCAACCGCATCGTTCCGTTCCCTCTGCGCAAAAGCTGATCCAGTTTACGCTCGGCCATTGCAAAGCCGCTGCAGTTGCGCTCTATCTAGAGGGGAACAACAGGAGGGCCGTGATGGCAGAAGGTCGTAAAGCAGGGGGCGGACTGGCCCGCCCGGTTCAACCGTCGGCGGATCTCGCGGCGATTACTGGCAGCGATCCGCTGCCGCGCAGCCAGGTCGTGTCGAAGATCTGGGACCACATCCGTAAGAACAACCTGCAAAACCCGCAAAACAAGCGGGAAATCGTCGCTGACGACAAGCTGAAGAAAGTTTTCGGGGGCAAGGAACGGGTCAGCATGTTCGAAATGAACAAGCACCTGTCGAACCACCTGAAGTAGGACGACAGTCCTTCAGAACCGGGAAGGGGGTCCGCGCTGCGGGCCCCCTTTCTTTTTGTCACGGCCGCGACTCGGGCGGACTAACCGCGCCACAGGCCGTCCAGCCGCTCCTCCGTCACTGGAAATCCGAGGTGCGCGGGGATGGTGATGAATTTTTCCGCGTCGCGCTGTTCGACCCACGGAGTGATCGGTTCGATCGGATGGGCCGCGGCGTCGGCCCGGATTTCCTCAAAGCTGTCATGCAGGGCCAGGCGCTCCAGCGTGCGGCGCGTGGGAAAGATCAGGCGCGCTTCGCCGCGTCGATCTCGCTCCAGCAACTCGGCGGCACCAAGCCAGGCAGCACCGGCACATTCCCCGGCGATGACGTGCGGTTGCCAGTCGCCCGCCGGGGCCTGGGCGACGTAAAACAGCGTGTCGAAGCGCCGCACCGCGTGAAACTGGGGCACCCACCGCGCCAACGGGGTCAGCGCCGCCGCCTCGATGGCCAGTTGATGCGCGCCGAGCAGCGCTTCGAATTCCGCTCCCCCGACCAGCGCCTTCTGAAGTCCAAGCGCCTGCTCGCGGCCTGGCGCTGGCAGCAGCCCGGCCGGAACCGCGGTTTCCTCGATCGTTTCGCGAACTGCGGCGACCGCGGCCGCGGGCACGCCTAGTTGTTCGCCAAGGCGGGCGTCGGCGGCATCGATCCGCCCACCGGGAAAAACCCAGGCGCCGGCGGCGAACGCCATGTCCGCCGCGCGTTCGACCATCAGCAGTTGCGGAGCACCAGCGGCGCAGTTCCTGACCAGGATCAGGGTCGCCGCGGGAATGGCCTCCTCCGTCACTTACATTCCGCTGACGTTTTGTTCCTGATCGTCGGACGGTGAATTGGCCGGGGCCGGTGCCTTGACGTCGGCTGCGGGCGGGGATGCGGGGGGCGGAACCGTTGCTGCCATGTTGGCGGCATCGAGCGCCGCCTGGTTCGCCTGTTCGTTGAGCAGGTCGGCGCTCGGCTGGTTAAGCTCGACATTGTTGACCTGGTCTTCGTTGTGGCTGTTGCAGGCGCCAAGCGTCAGCAACGCGCCGCCAGTCAGCGCAAAAGCAAGTTTTTTCATGGACTTCATTCCCCTGAACGACGGATTGGCAAGACTTGCCATATCAGCAGTCGGCACTGCCTTGCCAGAGCCATTCCTTGAGTTTTGGTCGCAAAATCCCTATCTAAGCGGGGCCGGGCAACCGGCTATGTCGGTAGAATGTTGAGTGGAATAGGCACTTCGGACCCGGGGGGCAGTACCCCGGCGCCTCCACCATCACCCGCGGTTTTGCGCGGTTGTTGATGGGGGCGAAATAGGATCGACGAGTGCAATAAAGGCCCGATTGCCGATCGGTATGGATGCCACCGTGACGGCTCATTCACACAAGTGCCAACGATAATGAGGCTCTTGCTATTGCTGCGTAACAACGTCCTAACGGACTGAGTTACAAAGACAAAAGCGCGGTTGGACCCCACCGGGCAACAGAAGGGGATTCCAGCGGTTCGGGGAGCACCGGGCAACAGAAGCTCCCCACTTCTACCGCCGCCGCAACTCGTCCCTGATTTCCGCGAGCAACTCGACTTCGGTCGGGCCGCCCGGATCATCCGCGCCGCGCCGAATCGCCTTGTTGGCCGTTCGGACGAGCAGGAAAATGATAAACGCCAGGATCAGGAAATTGATCAGGACGGTGAGGAACTGGCCCCAGCCAAGCACCGCCACCCCGGCTTTTTTGAGCTCGGCATAGCTGGTGAGGCTGCCGCGATAGGTGTCGGGCACGGTGCCGAGGATCATGAAGTGGCTGGAAAAATCCAGACCGCCGAACAATGCCGCCACAACCGGCATGATGATGTCGTCGGTCAGGCTCGTGGCGATGGTCGCAAAGGCGGCGCCGATGATCACTGCCACCGCCAGGTCCAGCACGTTTCCCCTTGCGATGAACGCTCGAAACTCGCTCAGCATATTCCCTCCCGGCTCAATGCGATCGACGCATCTTAATCCTGCCGCCCGCGCCGCAACAGGCCACCTGTGTTACATCGTTACGACAGCATGTTGAAACCCGGCCGGCGTTTGCCTAGTTATGCACTGCAACAACTGGGTTGGAGGGCATGATGACCGCAATTCGCCGCATTGGACTATTGGCACCGATCGCCGCTTTGAGCCTTGGCGGCTGCGGGCTCAATTCGGTCCCGACGGCGGAAGAACAGGTCAACGCGGCCTGGGGCAATCTGCAGGCGGATTATCAGCGCCGCGCCGATCTCATCCCCAATCTGGTGGCGACCGTTAAGGGTTATGCCAAGCAGGAAAGCAGCGTCCTCATCGCGGTTACTCAGGCCCGCGCCGATGCGGGCCGGGTCCAGCTTAGCCCGAGCGACCTCAACGATCCCGCCAAGGTGCAGGCGTTCAACGATGCGCAGGGCCGCTTGAGCCAGGCGATCATTCCGCTGCAGCGGCTGCAGGAGGCGTATCCCGACCTCAAGTCGAACGCGAACTTCCTGGCGCTTCAGGATCAACTGGAGGGGACGGAAAACCGGATCAACGCGTCGCGTCACGATTATAACGACGCCGTCCAATCCTATAACACCCGCATCCGTACCTTCCCCGACGCGATCGGCGCCAGAATCTTCTACGGCGCCAAGCCGAAGGTGCCGTTCGCGGCCGCCGCCGCGGCGCAGGAGGCGCCGACGGTCAATTTCAATACCGCCGGCTGAAGTGAAGCACATCCTTGCGGTCATGTGGCTGGCGCTCATCGCGCTGGCCGCGCCCGCGACCGCACAGACATTTCCGGCGCTGACCGGCCGAGTAGTCGACCAGGCGCATTTGCTCAGCCCGGCGCAGATCGTCGACCTGTCCAGCAAGTCCGAAGCGCTCCAGGCGCAATCCGGGCGGCAGTTCGTCGTGGCCACCGTCAACAGCCTCGAAAACCGGCCGATCGACGATTATGCTTATCGTCTCGGCCGGGCGTGGAAGATCGGCGACGAGAAACGCGACGACGGCGTGTTGCTGCTGGTCGCGCCCAATGAACGCAAGGTGTGGATTGCGACCGGCTATGGCGCCGGCGCGTTCCTGACCGACGCGATGAGCGGAATCATCACCCGCGAAGCGATCCTGCCGCATTTCAAGACCAGCCCGCCCGACTACGGCGGCGGAATTGTCGCCGGTGCGGACGCGATCATCAAGCAAATGAGCCTGCCGCCCGATCAGGCGGCCAAGGCTTCCGCGCAGGCCGAACAGACGCAGCGATCGCGCGCGGACAGCAGCCCCGGGTTCATCCCCGTCCTGTTCTGGATGATGATGATCGGCTTCATGATGCTCAGCTTTGCCCGTGGCTCTCGGGGCCGGCGCTATCGCTCCGGCCGGTCGTCGTCCGGGATTAGTCCGTGGGTCGTTTTGTGGGGCCTCAACGCGCTGAGCGGCGGATCGCGCGGCGGCGGCTTGGGCGGCGGCAGTTCGTGGGGCGGCGGTGGCGGCTGGGGGGGCGGCGGCGGCTTTTCCGGCGGCGGCGGGTCGTTCGGCGGCGGCGGAGCTGGCGGCTCATGGTAATCCAGCTGTCGGAAGCCGATCACGACAAGGTCAGCAGCGCTATCTCCGCTGCCGAAGCCGGCTCCAACGGCGAAATTGTCGCGGTCGCAACGCCGATCAGCGACCCTTATCACGATGTCGCGCTGCACTGGGCCGCGGCAATGATGATCCTGGTGCTGGCATGGGCGGCGTGGCGGCCGGACTGGCTGCTCTCGTCGTACGACAGACTGACTTTCGGCTGGCACGCCGAACCCACGCTCGGCCAGTTGCTGACCTTCCTGATGATCATCGCAGTGCTCAAGTTCACGGCGACGCTGCTGATCCTCAAATGGATGCCGCTGCGGCTCGCGCTGACTCCGGCGGCGACCAAGCATCGCCGCGTCCGCCGCCGCGCGATTGCCGTGTTCAAGGCCGCGGCGGAACGGCGCACCGAGGGGCGCACCGGGGTGCTGATCTACCTGTCGGTGGCGGAGCGGCGGGCCGAAATCGTCGCCGACGAAGCAATCACCTCCGTCACCAGCCCGGATGTCTGGGGGGAAGCGATGGTCGCGCTGCTGGTCGCGGTGAAACAAGGCCGCCCGGCCGACGGCATTTGCGCCGCGATCGAACAGGTCGGGGTCGTGCTGGCCGAATATTTTCCACGGTCGGCGGGTGACACCAACGAGATTCCCGACAAGCTGATCGAGCTTTGAGCTTCGCCGACCTGCCGGCGGAGGAAGTGCTGTGCGCGGGCAAGTTCGTTCGCCTCGCGCGGCGCGGGCAGTGGGAATATGCCGCGCGGGTCGGTGGCATCGGCGCCGTCGTGATCATCGCCGAGTGCGACGGAAAGGTGATTTTGGTCGATCAGCCGCGGGTCGGCCCGAACCGCCGCTGCGTCGAACTTCCCGCGGGGCTGGTTGGTGACCAGGGTCCAGGTGCAACGCCGGAAACGACCGCAATCAAGGAACTGGAGGAGGAAACCGGCTTCACCGCCAGCCATGTCGAACGGCTCGGCGATTTTTACGCGTCGCCCGGAATGGTGTCGGAAAGCTTCACTCTGGTCAGGGCGCACGGCGTCCGCCGGATTGGCGAAGGCGGCGGCGACGAGCATGAGGACATCAACGTCCACCTCGTCGAACGCACGGACATCCCCGCTTTCCTTGAGCGGATGCGCGCCGAAGGCATGGGCATCGACGTCAAATTGCTGCTGTTCATGGGCTATTGATCGCAACCAGTTCGCCCACATTGGGTTGGAACCGTATGACCCGTCTCGTTCACTTGTCCGACCTTCATTTCGGTGCTCATGACGAGCGGCTGGTGGAGGCTGTCGAACGCCATTGCGATGCGTTGAAGCCCGACTTGGTCGTGATCAGCGGCGACTTCACCCAGCGCGCGAAAACCGATGAATTCGCGGAGGCGTGCCGGTTTCTTGGCCGGCTGCGCGACAGCGGCCACGAAGTGCTTGCGGTTCCGGGCAACCACGACGTTCCGTTGTACGATGCGCTGCGCCGCTTCCTGTCGCCGCTGGCCCGTTACCGCCGGTTTATCGACGAAAGCCTGTGCCCGTTCATCGAGCTTCCGGGCGTTGCCGTCCTTGGCATCAACACCGCGCGGTCGCTGACGTTCAAGGAAGGCCGCATCAACGACGAGCAGGTCGAGTTCATCCGCGACACCTTTGGCCGGACTCCATCGGATTCGATGCGCGTGCTCGTCACCCATCACCCGATGTTCGCAATGAAGGTCGGGGACGATGTGCAACGCGCGATCGGACGGCAGGAACTGGCGCTGGACGCCATCGAACAGGCCGGTGTCGACATGCTTCTGGCGGGCCACATGCATCATGCCTCAACCCAGACCGCCGGCGACCTCGTCACTCGCGCTGGCGGCGCGCTGGTGATCCAGGCGGGCACTGCGACTTCCACTCGAGTGCGCGATGAGGAACAGAGCTTCAATACCATCGACCTTGACGCGAATCGCGCGACGGTCACCGTCAATGCGTGGCAGGGCGACGATTTTCGCGCGACGGACTCGCAGCAGTATGAAACGCACGACGGGGGCTGGCGCATATTGAAAGCCGAGCCCGCGACGCACTAGACCCTGCCAATGGCCCTTCCACCTGGCTTCGACCTCGACTCGTTCGTCCAATCGGTACTCGCCGAAGACCTTGGCTCCGGCGGCGACGTTACGTCGACCGCGACAATCGACGCCGATGCGCGGTTCACTGCGACGATGAACAGCCGGGAGCCGATCGTCGTTGCCGGCATGGAGATTGCCGCCGCTTTCTTCGCCGCGCTCGATTCCGAGGTTAGCATCCAGCCATCGGCAAGCGATGGCGACCGGGTCGAAACGGGTGGAACGCTGATGCGTCTTGCAGGCAACGCGCGGGCGATGCTCGCCGCCGAGCGATCGGCGCTGAACACGCTTCAGCACCTGTCGGGAATCGCCACTCTCACCCGGCGCTTCGTCGATGCGATCGAAGGCACGGGCGCGATCGTGCTGGACACGCGCAAGACGCTGCCCGGCCTGCGGCTGCTTGAAAAATATGCGGCGCGCATGGGTGGCGCCCAGAATCACCGGCTGCGGCTCGATGACGGCGTGCTGATCAAGGACAATCACGTCGCGGTGTGCGGCGATGTGTCCGCCGCGGTGAAAAAGGCGAAGGCGGCCAATACCGGGCTTCAGGTCCAGGTTGAAGTCGATCGGGTCGAGCAGATCGGGCCGGCGCTGGCCGCTGGTGCCGATCGCCTGCTGCTCGACAACATGCCGCCGCCGATCCTTCGCGATGCGGTTAGGCTGGTGGCCAAGCGCGTGCCGCTCGAAGCTTCGGGGGGCGTCAATCTCGAAACCATTCGCGCCATCGCCGAGACTGGCGTGGATTACATCTCCATCGGGCGGATCACGCAGTCGGCACCGAGCGTCGACATCGGGCTCGATTATGCCACCGGGCGCTGAACACCTGCGCGCAGCAGGGAACTTCGGTGGCCGTTCGGCACTTTTTTCGGGCATTGACGGCTAACCGGCCCTATAGGGCGGGCGCTGGCGCGCGATGCGCCGAGGAGAGGACGTTTGTTCAAGGGACTGAAGCCCATCCTGTACGGCGGGCGTGAGGTCTGGCCGCTGGTCGAGGGCGGCAAGGGCGTGAGCGCGACCAATCACGCCAGTTCGGGTGCCTGGGCCGCGGCCGGCGGAATTGGCACGGTCTCGGCCGTCAACGCCGACAGCTATGATCCCGAAGGCCGCATCGTCCCCCAGATTTACGCGGGCATGACGCGCCGCGACCGGCACGAAGAACTGATCCAATATGCGGTCGACGGCGCGGTTGCGCAGGTCCAGCGCGCTTATGAACTGGCGTCGGGCAAGGGCGCGATCAACATCAACGTATTGTGGGAAATGGGCGGCGCTCAGCGCGTGCTCGAAGGCGTTCTCGAACGCACCAAGGGCCTTGTAAGCGGCGTCACCTGCGGTGCTGGAATGCCGTACAAGCTGTCGGAAATCGCAGCTTCGCACAACGTCAGCTATTTGCCGATCATCAGCTCCGCGCGGGCATTCCGCGCACTGTGGAAGCGCGCTTATCACAAGGCTGCGGAATGGCTGTCGGCAGTGGTTTATGAAGATCCGTGGCTGGCCGGCGGGCATAATGGCCTGTCGAACGCCGAGGATCCGCGCAAGCCGCAGGATCCCTATCCCCGGGTCAAGGAATTGCGCGACACGATGCGCGCCGAAGGCATTGCCGACAGCGTGCCGATCGTCATGGCCGGCGGCGTGTGGCGCCTCGACGAATGGGAAAACTGGATCGACAATCCGGAGCTTGGGCAGATCGTCTTCCAGTTCGGCACGCGTCCGCTGCTCACCCAGGAAAGCCCGATCCCGGCGGAATGGAAGGCCCGGCTTACGACGCTGGACGAAGGCGACATCCTGCTTCACCGGTTTTCGCCAACCGGCTTCTATTCATCGGCGGTGCGCAACCCGTTCCTGCGCAATTTGGAAGAGCGCAGCGAGCGCCAGATCGCCTACACCAAGGAGCCGATCGGCGATCACCATTTCGAACTTGATGTCGGTATCGGCACCAAGAAGAATTACTGGGTAACCAAGGGCGATTTGATCCACGCCCGCGAATGGTTCGCGCGCGGCTTCACCAACGCGATGAAGACCCCCGACGAGACCTTGATCTTCGTCAGCCCGGAAGAAGAAAAGCACATCCGTACCGACCAGGCGGAATGTATGGGCTGCCTGTCCCAATGCGCCTTCTCGTCGTGGGCGGACAATGAGAAGAACAGCACCGGCCGTCTTGCCGATCCGCGCAGCTTCTGCATTCAAAAGACGCTTCAGGACATCGCGCATGGGGGGCCGGTTGAACAGAATCTGATGTTCGCCGGCCACGCGGCGTTCCGGTTCAAAAGCGATCCCTTCTATTCGAATGGCTTCGTTCCGACCGTGAAGCAGCTCGTCGATCGGATTTTGACGGGGGCGTGATGCACATGCGTTGGGCGCTTGCTGTTGTGCTGTTAGCGGCGGTTACCGCGCCTGCCGCCGCGCAGGACAAGCAGCCGCCTTATTGGGCGTCGATCGCCAGCGGCCAGGCAATGACCCGCAAGGGGCCTTCGAAAACCTACCCGGGTGTGTGGCTGTACCAGCGCCGCGACCTGCCGGTGCGAGTGATCAAGAAATACGAAAACTGGCGGCTGATCCAGGACCCTGACGGAGCCCAGGGCTGGATGCTGGTGACGTTGCTGTCCGACCGGCGCACCGCGCTGATCAAGGCCGGCACATCCCGTCCGGTCTATGCCAAGGCCGACACCAACGCACGCGTGCGCTATCAGGCGGAGCCTGGCGTCGTCGGCCGCGTCAGCAAGTGCCGCGACGGCTGGTGCAGGATCGAAATTGGCAAGCGCAACGGCTTCGTGCGCACCGACGACATCTTCGGAGTCGGCGCCAACGAAGTCGTCGACGACTGATCAGCCGTCAGGAGGCACGCCGGGCTGGCAGTCGGGCGAACGCGGGCGCGAATAACGCCCGCGCGCCCGATCATCATTTCGCCATTGTCAGCGGTACGTAAGCGACCCGCTTCAAGCTAATCGTCTTGCCCTTGTCGCTGGTCGTCTGGCCGGTCTCGCCGACAGCGACCTTGGGGTCGGTCCAGCAGATTTCGCCCTCCTTGGTCATCGCGCTGGTGAAGCACGGCTTGCCGTCCTTCATGACTGCGGTCCCATGGTCGAGGTGCTTGGTCCCCGACTGAGCGATATAATTGCCGTTCTCGTCGATCGATTCCTGGATTGGGGAGTTGGTCTTGGGATCGGTCATTTCCCAGCTGGTCCCCTTGATGTCGAATGCGGCCGGGGTCGCGGCCGGCGCGGTTGCGGCCGTTTCGCTGGCGCTATTGTCCGCCGCTGGCGCGTCATTGGACTTCGAACAGCCGACAAGCGCGAGTGCGGCGGCAAGGCAGATCATCGAGCGCATGGCATTTCCCCCAAAGGTTGAGGGGCGCAGCCTAGACCCACCGAGCCGCGCTGGCGAATCCGGGCTAGACCAGCTCCACCGCTACCGCGGTCGCCTCGCCGCCACCGATGCACAGGCTCGCCACTCCGCGCTTTCCGCCGGTCTGTTTTAGAGCATTGATCAGGGTCACCAGAATGCGCGTTCCGCTGGCGCCGATCGGGTGGCCGAGCGCGGTTGCGCCGCCGTGGACGTTGATCTTGTCGTGGCCGATGCCGAGGTCCTTCATCGCGAACATCGCGACGC
>JBDSGQ010000092.1:0-31103 GCA_039918915.1 Sphingomicrobium sp. | reverse complement strand
TCGAGCAGCACGCCCTGCGCGCCTTCGAACAAAATCCGCTTGTTCCCGCGCAAAGCCTGGTCGAGGTCGCGCCACACCGGCCGCGCGAACGACAGCACGAAGTCCGCAATCTCGGCCAGATCGCCCTTCAACCGTTCGCGGTCCACGGGGGGCTCGCCAAAGCCGGCGCGAAGCGCGTCATGATGCGCGCACAAGCGATCGAGTTGCGGGCCGAGATCGTCGAGCCGGGCAAGATCGCAGACGCGTATCGCGCGCCGCCCGACCTTGTCTTCGTAAGCCGGCCCGATGCCGCGGCGAGTGGTGCCGATCTTGCCCGCACCCGAAGCATCTTCACGAAGGGCGTCGAGATCGCGGTGAATCGGCAGGATCAGCGGGCAGGTTTCGGCAATCATCAGCACTTGCGGGGTGATTTCGAGGCCCATGCCGCGGATTCGCTCGATTTCGTCCTTCAGCGCCCACGGGTCGAGCACCACGCCATTACCGATTACCGATGGCGTGCCGCGGACAATCCCGCTGGGGAGCAACGACAGCTTGTAGGTCTTGTCGCCGACGACGAGCGTGTGCCCGGCATTGTGGCCGCCCTGGAACCGCACGACCATGTCGGCGCGGCTGGCGAGCCAGTCGACGATCTTGCCCTTGCCTTCGTCGCCCCATTGGGCGCCGATGACGGTCACATTAGCCACGTCGATGCTCCTTCATGCCGAACCCGACCGAGCCGGATTTTTTCGAGCGACTGCCTAAGGGGGGAGGGACGGGGCGTCCAGCCGCTGGCTCGTTTAGGAGGCGGAACCATTCCGCCCCGCCGCGAGTATTGCATCAACCACCGCGCACTGTCGCGGCCGAAGGCCATTAATAGGGGACTGACCATGAAGACTGCCACCATCCTGACCATCGCGCTTGGCCTTGGTTCGCTTGCCGCCTGCAACTCCAGCCCGAAAGAGCAGGCTGCCGACAACATTGAAGCGAATGCCGAAGTCGTTGCCGACAACATCGAAGCGAATGCCGATATGACCACTGACAACATTCAGGCCAATGCCGACAATACGGCCGATGCCGTCCGCGCCCAGGGCGATAATGCCGCCGACGCGGTCCGCGATGGCAACACCGGAATGTAATGAATAGTCCGGCCCGTTCGCACGCAGACGGACTGGACCCAGGGGCGCCTGCTCGGGATCGAGCGGGCGCCCTTTTTTTGTGCCGGTCCGTCAGAAGCTGAGCGGAACGACTTCGCGGACTCCGGGCAGCGCGCATAGCTGGCGCACAACCTCGGGCGAGATCGGATCGTCGACCGACACCAGAGCGACGGCCTCGCCGCCTTCGTCGTGGCGGCCAAGGTTGAAAGTCGCGATGTTGATCCCGTTTTCGCCCAGCCGGGTGCCAAGGGCGCCGATGAAGCCGGGCGCATCGGTGTTGACGATGTAGATCATCTGGCCGGTCAGTTCCGCTTCGACCGGGATTCCGAAGATTTTCACCAGCCGCGACGCGCGATTTCCAAACAATGTGCCTTCGACTCGCCGCTCGCCGCCGGCGGTGCCGACGCTGACCGCCACCAGTGTGTGATAATCGCCTTCGCGGTCGTGGCGAATCTCGCGCAGGTCGAGTCCGCGCTCCTTCGCCAGGAATGGCGCGTTGACCATGTTCACAGTCTGCGAATAGGTCCCCATGAGGCCGGCGAGGACGGCGCCGGTGATCGGCTTGATGTTGAGTTCGGCGGCAGCGCCTTCGACTTCGACCGCGACCGAGCGGACGTCCTCGCCAACGATCTGCCCGACCAGGCGGCCAAGCTTTTCAGCAAGCGCCATGTAGGGCCGCAGGCGCGGCGCTTCTTCCGCCGACAGCGACGGCATGTTGATGGCATTGGTGACGCCGCCGAGCAGCAGGAAATCGCTCATCTGTTCGGCGACCTGGATCGCGACGTTGACCTGGGCTTCGCTGGTCGAAGCGCCGAGGTGCGGCGTCGAAATAAAGCCTGGAGTCCCAAACAGCGGCGAATCCTTGGCCGGCTCGGTCGCAAACACGTCGAGGGCAGCGCCGCCGATGTGGCCGCTGTCGAGCCCGTCCTTGAGCGCCGCTTCATCGATCAGTCCGCCACGCGCGCAGTTCACGATCCGCACGCCCTTTTTGGTTTTGGCGAGGTTCTCGGCGCTCAGGATATTGCGGGTCTGATCGGTGAGCGGCGTGTGCAGCGTGATGAAATCCGCGCGCTGGAGCAATTCCGGAAGTTCGACCTTTTCAATCCCCAGTTCGACGGCGCGCTCCGCCGTCAGGAATGGATCGTAAGCGACCACTTTCATCCTCAGGCCAAGCGCGCGGCTGGCAACGATCGAGCCAATGTTGCCGGCGCCGATCAGTCCCAGCGTCTTGCCGGTGACTTCGACCCCCATGAAGCGGTTCTTTTCCCACTTGCCTGCCTGAGTAGAGGCGTCCGCCTCGGGCAGCTGGCGAGCAAGCGCGAACATCAGCGCAATCGCATGTTCGGCGGTCGTGATCGAATTGCCGAACGGCGTGTTCATCACGACGACGCCGCGCGCGGTGGCCGAGGGAATATCGACATTGTCGACGCCGATCCCGGCGCGGCCGACGACCTTCAGCCGGCTTCCGGCGTCGAGGATTGCAGCGGTCACCTTGGTCGTCGAACGGATTGCAAGCCCATCATAGTTGCCGATGATCGCGGCGAGTTCGTCGGGCGTCAGGCCGGGCTTTTCATCGACGGTGATGCCGCGATCCTTGAAGATGGCCGCGGCGCGGGGGTCCATCTTGTCGGAAATCAGTACGCGAACAGCTTGATTCACTGGCTTTGCTCCCATCCCCAGTCGAGCCACGGGCCGAGGGCTTCGATATCGGCGGTGTCAACGGTTGCGCCGCACCAGATGCGAAGGCCCGGTGGGGCGTCGCGGTACGCGCCAATATCATAAGCGGCATGCTCGGCGTCGAGCAGCTTCACGATCGCCTTTTGCCGCAGCGTGTTGGCCTCGGCGTCGGAACGGTCCGCGAATTGCAGGCACACCGACGTGTTGGACCGGATTGCCGGGTCGGCCGCCAGATGTTCGATCCAGCCGGCGCCTGCAACCCAGCGGTCGAGTGCCGCGGCATTGGCATCGGCGCGGCCGATCAATCCCGCCAGGCCGCCGCTGCGTTCGGCCCAATCGAGCGCAAACAGCCAGTCTTCGACGCACAGCATCGACGGCGTGTTGATGGTTTCACCGCGGAAGATCCCGTCGATCAGCTTGCCGCCTTTGGTCAGACGGAAGATCTTGGGCAGGGGCCGGGGCGCGGGCTCCTGCTCCAGCCGTTCGATCGCGCGGGGGCTGAGTACCAGCATCCCGTGCGCGGCTTCCCCGCCCAGCGCCTTCTGCCAGCTGAAAGTGCCGACATCGATCCTCGACCAATCGATCCGCTGCGAAAATGCCGCCGAAGTCGCGTCGCAGATGGCCAGCCCGCTGCGGTCGGGCGCGACCCAGTCCGCATTCGGCACGCGAACGCCGCTGGTGGTGCCGTTCCAGGTGAAGACAACGTCGCTTGCCGGATCGATTCCGCCAAGCTCCGCAATCGCTCCGTAATCGGCGGTGCGAATGATGGCATCGAGTTTAAGTTGCTTGACCACGTCGGTGACCCAACCGGCGCCAAAGCTTTCCCACGCGAGCAGCGTTGCCGGGCGCGTCCCGAGCAAAGACCACATCGCCATTTCCATCGCCCCGGTGTCGGACGCAGGAACGATGCCCAGCCGGTAATCGGCGGGAAGTTCTAGCAGCGCATGGGTGCGATCGATCGCCTCGCCGAGCTTGGCCTTGCCCAGTGCACCGCGATGCGAACGGCCGAGCGCGGAGGTGTCGAGCGCCGCCGCCGTCCAGCCGGGCGGCTTGGCGCAGGGACCCGACGAAAAATGCGGGCGAGACGGTTTTGCAGCAGGTTTTGGAACGGCGGGACGAGCGTTTCCGCCCGGAGTAACTACATCGGTCAAATCGACTCTCCTCACAGAGAGCACGCGCCGCGTTGGGACGGCGTGGCCCGGCGCCGCTCTAGCCGATGGCAGGGCAAAGGCAATCGGCCGCGTGAATGATTCGCGGGGCTGATATTCGTTCGATGTTGCACCGCACAAGCGTCTGATTTGCTTCGTTCTGTCGCCGTTTCGACCGCATATTAACGGCTCACCGCATCGCTGCGTCCGTTCGTCCCCCTGAAGGGAACCAGCTGTTGAGTTTGTTAACCATCCGACCTCAAGGTTGAGGCGGTCGATAGACGAGGGGCAAAATTGCGTCGTCGACCGGGGGCTGGGGAGCTCCTGTCATGATTGGACGAACGCCGCTGAATAGCGCGCGTTGCGTTGAGCTGGAGCGGGATTTTTATGACTCAGATATTGGTCGCAACGACGTCATTTTTCCGCGACCGAGATCTGTTCATTCACGATGGCACCAAGCTCCGCCGGTTCCGCGTTTCCGCTCCCTTTCAGGCTTTTCTGTTTCTCGTCGTGCTCGGGTTGGTCGCCTGGGCCAGCTACGCCACGGCCAGCCTGATCGTTCGTCAGGCAACCGGTGCGCCGGCGTCGCTGAACGCCGCGACCGAAGCACGGGCGCGCATGATCGAACAACGCCAGGCAGTGATCGAAGCAGCGCTGAGCGGCGCGCCAATTGATTCGTCGCTGGTGAAAGCCGCCGCCGCGGATCGCGGACGGACGACCGAAGGCCCGCTGGCCCGGGTCGAGCAGCAGCAGTTGCAGCAGGCCGCACTCGTCGCCGAAGCTCTCAACGTCCGTTATCAAGTGACCACCGCCGAGCTGAAGCGCCTGGGCATCAGCCCGGCCCGGGTCGGTAGCCGTGAAGGCGTCGGTGGCCCGTTCGAAAGCGCCAACACCAGTTTCAAGGCATTGTTCGACAGCTGGAAGAAGCTCGATCAGCTGCAAGACGGGGTGATTGCCGTCCCGTCGGACAAGCCGGTCCGCGCCAGCGTGTCGTTCAGCAGCGGCTTTGGCGTCCGCTCCGATCCATTCCACGCGGGCGCTGCAATGCACCCCGGAATCGACCTTGCCGGAACCGCCGGAACCCCGATTTACGCCACTGCCGACGGCACGGTGCTGCGCTCCGGGTGGAACAGCGGCGGTTACGGAAACCTGGTTGAAATCGACCATGGCCGCGGAATCACAACCCGCTATGGCCACATGTCGGCCGTGCTGGTTCAGGCCGGCGACCACATTACCCGCGGGCAGCAAATCGGCCGCATGGGCTCGACCGGCCGCTCGACCGGCAATCACCTTCACTACGAAGTGCGGATCGACGGTCGCGCCGTGAACCCGATTCCGTTCATGAAGTCGACCGATTACGTGCTTGCGATGCAGCGCCGCGCCGGTGCGGCGCCGATGGAATCGCTGGCAATCGGTGGCCCGAAGTCGACGCAGCGCTAATCGTTTGCTTGCCGCTTACGGCGGCACTTCCTATCTCACTTCTGTGAACCAACCACAGATCAGCCTTACCGAAAGTGCGGCGAAGCGCGTTGCGTGGATCGCCGAGCGCCAGGCAAAACCCGCCGTGCTGCGGCTCGCGGTCGATGGCGGCGGCTGCGCGGGGTTCAGCTATCGGTTCGAACTTGGCGTGCCGGAACCGGGCGATGCCGTTGCCGAAACCGCCGGCGTCGTGCTGGTCGTCGATCCCGCCAGCCTGGGCCTGGTCAAGGGTTCCGCGGTCGATTTCGTCGAGGACCTTGGTGGCGCGGCGTTCAAAGTGACCAATCCCAACGCGCAATCGGGCTGCGGCTGCGGATCGAGCTTCTCGGTCTGATCGCCAGCGGTTAGGGCGGGCCAATGAAGCTCGTGACCTACAATCTCAACGGCATCCGTGCGCGCATGCCGCGCCTTCTCGAATGGCTAGCGCGCGAGCAGCCCGACATCGTCTGCCTGCAAGAATTGAAATGCGCCGACGAATCGCTGCCGATCGCCGATATCGAAGCGGCTGGCTACGGTGCCGTGTGGCACGGCCAAAAGGGTTTCAACGGGGTTGCGGTGCTGGCGAAAGGCGCTTCGCCCGACCTTCGCCGCGTCGGGCTTCCCGGCGACCCGGACGACAGCCACAGCCGCTATATTGAGGCGGAGGTTGGCGGGTTGATCGTCGGTTCGATTTACCTGCCCAATGGCAATCCCGTCGGCACCGAGAAGTTCGACTATAAAATCCGCTGGATGGAGCGGCTTCGCGCCCATGCCGAGGATCTGCTCAAGACCGAGCGGGCGGCTGTGCTGTGCGGCGACTGGAACGTGGTGCCCGAAGACCGTGACGTATTTTCGGTGCGTGCTACCCAGCATGACGCGGTGATGCAGCCCGAAGCGCGCGAACTATGGCGACGCATCCTGTACCAGGGCTGGACCGACGCCCTGCGCGCCTTTCATCCGACCGAGGACAAGCTCTACACCTTCTGGGATTATACCGCCGGTTGCTGGCAGCGCGATCTCGGTTTTCGCCTCGATCATCTGCTGTGCTCGCCGGAAGCGGCTGACAGATTGCGCGGCGCCGGCGTCGATCGCTGGGCGAGAGGCGAAGAAAAGGCCAGCGACCATGCACCGGCATGGGTGCTGCTGGACTAAGCGTTCGACAGTGCCGCTGACCGTTCCATGCGCAGGGACACAGCGAACCATGCGGCCCACACGACCAACCCGCCGACCAAATCCACGAAATAATGCCCGCCGCCTGGAAAGGTGGCGAGCAGCATGGCCGCAAGCCACAAGGCGGCCGGGACCAGAGTGACGTTATTTTTCCGTAACATCGCGACGATCATGAAACCCACGATTGAATGGAATGAGGGAAAGGCGATTACTCCATCGACGACTTGCATCCGAAGCACGGGATGCGCGGCAAAGTAAAAATCGTCGAAGTGAGGCCAGAAAGTGCGCATCGCCTGATCGGGCAATCGAGCGAGCAGCTCGGCCGGAGCCCATATGCCGAGCCCCTTGGCAGGCACGAACGCGGCAATCAGGCACGTCGTGAACAATGTCGCGACGAAGCAGAAGGCGGCCCGCCATGCCTCGACGCGGTCGCCGCGCAGCGCGAGCACGCCGAGCGCAATAAAAAATAGCGGGATGGTAAAATTATAAGCGGGGGCCATTATCCAGAACAGCCACCGGCCATTGCGTACAAGCGCGTCGACGATGGCGATTCCATCCACGCCCAGCGCCTGATCCCAGGAGTGCAGCATCCCGTCGGCCAGCGGCATTTGCAGCCGCAATCCGAGCATTGCGATTGCGCCGCAGCTCATCGCGCCCAGCGACACGACGGCCACGGTTCCAAATGCATCGGCGATCCGGTGGTGGCCGGCGGCGTTCCAGTAGATGCGGGAGATCAGCAACACCGCCGCGATCATCCAGTTCAGTGCGAAAGTTCCCCTCGGATCGACCCGAACTCCGAAGATAATCGCGAGTGCGATGGCGATCACACTGCTTGCAAATACCAGCCAGATCGCCAGGCGGCGGAACTCGTCGACGGTCGCCGCCAGCGCGGCTGGCGAGGGTGACGCGAGATGCGGATGACCTTTGGCCGTCGGCGATCGCTCCTGGTCGGGCACGGGGCGCCTAAAGCGTTTTTTCGTAGATGCGATAGCGGTGGTTGATTGCCGCGCCGGGCAGCTCGGCAATCGACAGCATCCCCTTGTTATCCTCCAGGATCCAGCCGAATTCGCCGTGCGTGGCGCCATATTTCGAAGTGCCGTCGCGCCGCGTGTACTCGATCATCATGAAGGCCAGCTGGCTTGCCAGCCGCGTGCCGTGCAGCTTCTTCGCAACCCCCATCAGCGGCACGCGCAAGCGGCGTGTGCGCGGCTTTCGAAGGCGCCACAAAAGCTTGATGAAATTGAACGGGAACAGCTTGCCGTCGAGGTCGCTGGTCAGCTCGTTGATGTCGGGGATGGTCAGCATGAAGGCGACCGGTTCGCCGTCATATTCCGCCACCCGCACCAGTTCGTTGAAAATGATCGGCTTCAGCTTTTTGCCGGCATATTTGATCTCGGCCTCGGTCAGCGGGACGAATCCCCAATTGTCCGACCAGGCGTCGTTGAGCAGGCCCAGGATGATCTGTGCTTCCGTGTCGAACTTCGACTTGTCGACCATTCGGATGCGGATTTTGGAATTGCGCTCGCCAGCGGCGATCACGCGGTTGATGAACGGGTCCCGCCAATCGGAAATGTCGAGAGAGTAGGTGATGAGGTCCTTGGCCTTGGTGTATCCCGAATGCTCGATCCACGCCTGATATTCCGGGCGGTGGTGGCCCATCATCGCCGTCGGGGCCTCGGCGAATCCTTCGATTTCCAGCCCAGGCTCGTCCCAAATGGATAGGCTGATCGGACCCAGCGAGCGGGTCATCCCCTGGTCGCTCAGCCATTTCTCGGCCGTCGCTATCAGAGCCTTCGCCGCTGCCTCGTCGAGAGCGTCGAGAAAACCCCACTGACCGGTCCCCGCGCCCATATATTGGAGGACGAGCTGGTCGATTTGAGCGCTGATTCGACCGACCACCCGGCCGTCGCGTTCCGCCAGCCACAATTGGGCCTTGGCATGTTCGAACCAGGGGTTCTTGCCCGGAGTGATCAGCCCGTGAACCTCGTCCTTTAGCGGCGGCACCCAGGCGGGGTCGTTCTTGTAAACCTCCCAGGCGAAATCGACGAAGGCGTTGCGGTCCTGCTTGTTCTCGACGGGGCGGATTTTGAGGAGGCTGCTAGTCATGGCGAACGGCTAGCGATTCCGTGCAGCCAGCGCCAGTTAAGCTTGTGGTGTCCAACTGCCGCCATTATCTCATGCCACAAGCCAGCCCCATGACCGACGCCATCCTCTTTGAGCGCAACGCCACCGGCTATGTCCCGGCGCAGCCCGTCGGCGTGCGTGCGAAGGACGACGCGGCCATGCTCAAGGCGGCCGCGAACCTGACCCGCGACCTCAACGCGCCGAGCACGCGGATCTATTGGACGGACATGCTGGGATCGGCGGCGATCGGCTATACGGCCTTGCTCGCCGCCATGCTCGCCAACCGGCCGCTGGCCGCGGTTGCGGCGGCGATTATCGCCGTTCTGGCCCTGTTCCGCGCCGGCTCGTTCATCCATGAACTGACGCATATCAAGAAGGGCGCGGTGAAGGGTTTCCGGCTGGTCTGGAACCTGGTCGTGGGATTGCCGCTGATGGTGCCGAGCTTCCTTTATGAAGGCGTCCATAATCAGCACCACGCCAAGCGTTATTATGGGACCGTCGACGATCCCGAATATCTGCCGCTGGCGCTGATGAAGCCGTGGACGTTGCCGCTGTTCCTGATTGTCGCTGCGCTGGCGCCGGTCGGCATGTTCATCCGCTTCGCGATCATGGCACCGCTGTCGCTGGTTTTCCCGCGTCTGCGAAGCCTCGTCGTCGGGCGCTATTCCGGCCTCCAGATCAACCCGAAGTTCGTCCGTCCCGCGCCGGTCGGCCAGTTCAAGCGCGACTGGGCCTGGCAGGAAACGGCCTGCAGCGTCTGGTCGATCGCGCTTCTCGTGATGGTCGCTGCAGGGATCATCCCGCTGCGCGCTTTCCTGATCTTTCTCGGCGTTGCCGCGGGGGTCATGTTCCTCAACCAGATCCGCACCCTGGTCGCGCATCTGTGGGAGAATGACGGCGACGCGATGAGCGTCACCGCCCAATTCCTCGACAGCGTCAACGTCCCGCCGCCGGCCACGCTGCCGGCGCTATGGGCCCCGGTGGGCCTGCGCTATCACGCGCTTCACCACCTGCTGCCGGGGCTTCCCTATCACGCTTTGGGGACCGCCCACCGCCGCCTGTGCGCGGAGCTGGAAAGCGGGTCGGCGTACCATGTCTCCAGCCACCGCGGGCTTACTCCGCTGGTCCGCCGCCTGGCCGCCAGCACCTTGACTAACCGCCGCCAATCGGCTTGAGGGCGCGGCTCGGGAAAACGGCGGCTCCCTAAGTCCGCCTGGCCGGAGCTACCTCGAACGGGCTCCAGACGAACGAAGGGAATGACCCATGCGCCATCGTGTCGGCGGACGTAAACTCCAGCGTACTTCAAGCCACCGTGCGGCACTGTTCCGCAACATGGCGGCCGCGCTGATCAAGCACGAGCAGATCACCACCACTACGGCCAAGGCGAAAGAGCTTCGGCCCTACGTCGAAAAGCTGATCACTTTGGCCAAGCACGGTGGCCTGTCGAACCGCCGCCTCGCCCAGTCGCGGCTGATGGACGATACGCAGCTGATCAAGTTGTTCGACGTCATCGCGCCCCGCTACGCCGACCGCAACGGCGGTTACACGCGCGTGATCAAGGCCGGTATCCGGATGTCCGATGCAGCGCCGATCGCGATCATCGAGTTCGTCGATCGCGACGTCAGCGCCAAGGGCCAGGATTCGGGTCCGGTGACTAGCAACGAGGACCAGTTCGAAGCTGCTTAAAAGCTTCGGCTGATACCCACGTCCAGCCGGGTCCGCCGATAATCATAAAGGGCAATGTTGGCGCTGCTGTCGCTTTGTGTCAGCCGCACCAGCGGCGCGAAGCCGGCGATTGAAGAGTGGCCGAAGACGGCGCCGGCGACCAGGTCCCAGCGGGCGTCATGGCGCGTTTTGCCGAACAGAAACAGCGGCTCGAGCCCGCGCGTGCGGCTGTAGTCGACTGCGCCGAACAGGGTCATTGCCCGGCCTTCGCGCACGACCAGCAAGCCGGCACCGAGCTGGCGCAGGCTTTCCGCGCGGATCCGCGCATCGAGCGCGCCCCACCGCACCGATCCGCGAACGGTCACTCCGGAGCCAAGGGAGCGCGTCACATCGCCGCTGACGGCCGTTCGCCAGCCATCCTGGCCGTGGTTGCGGTCGATTTTCTGATGCACAGCCGAGCCCGTTATCCCGATTCCGATGGCCAAGCCGATGCCTGCGATCAGTTCCAGCTGGCCGCCAACGCCTGTCGAATAGGGAGTTACGCCGTACCAGCGTCGTTCGAGAAGGGCCGACGGGCGCACGCGGACGGTGCCAAGCTTCGCTTCCGGTCCGCTGTCCAGCGCGAACTGGATGTCGTTGAACTGCGGTTTCGTCGAAAGGTCCGCGCGAACGCCCGCGTTACTGAGCAGGCTAATTCCTCCAACCCGGTCGCGCGAATAGCCGCGCAAGCTGAACCCGAAGCCCAGGGCGCTTTGCTGGCGGGCGTCGGCGTCGAGGTCGAATGGAGCAATGATGGTGTCGACAAATGGGCTTGCGGTTGAGCGATTGACGTTACTGTCCGGGCCGGCGACGACCTCGATGCTGCCGCCCCTGCGCCGGTCCGAGCGCAGCCCGCTTGCGAACCGCCGGGCGGTCTGCGCGACGTCGGGTGGCAGGCCGCCGGCTTGCGCCCGAGCAAATTGCGCACGGGATGCCGCTGCATCGCCCATTCGCGCCAGTATCCGTCCAAGCTCGAGCCGTGCGCGATTAGCGTTGGGCTGTTCGGCGAGCAGTGCGTTCAACGCTTGCGCCGCGCCGCGCAAGTCGCCCGCCTTTTCACGCAGCGCGGCCAATCGAAAGCGTGCCTCGGCCCGCAATTCCGGATGTTTGTCGAGCGTCAACGCTTGCAGGATAACGGCGGCACCCTGAACATCGCCCGCGGCGTAAAGTTTGTCGGCAAGCGCGAACAATTGCGCCGCGTCGGTGCGCGCGCAGCCCTGTTCGGCAATGCACGACGGTGGCGCGGCGGGAGCGGGCGCGGCGCTCGCCAGAGCAAGCGCCACAAAACCAATCAACGCAACGCCCGGATCAGTTGCCGACGATCGCGCCGGTGCCGTTGCCGCCATTTCCGCGAAGGCGGAACACGCCACCGATCTCCTGTGCCGATGGGCCATAGAAACCGCCATTGACATCCAGCGCATAGCCACTGCCGTTGGTCGTGCCGGTGCCCTTGAAGGTTGCGCTGCGCGACGCGATCGATCCGCTGCCGGTCATCGTCCCGAACGAAAAACCAATTCCCGAGGTTTCGGGGACGGCCCCGGCGGTGGCACTGTAATTCAGCATGCCAGTGTCGAAAAAGGCGGTCATCGTGCCCGTCCCGCTGACCATGTACGCGCCCGTCTTGTTGACGAACGTCCCGTCGAGCACGGTCGCATAATTGCCGGTGCCGCTGATTACGGCGCTGGACGGCGACTTGCTGCCGAACACGACATAGGTGTCGTTGACCGACGTAACCGATCCGCTGGTGCTGGTCCGCCGCCACTGGCCATAGGTCACATAAGTCAGCGCAATGAGGGGATTGGCCGGGCCCTGGTTGAGCAGCCGAAAAGTCTCGTTCGCGCCTTTCTTGTAGACGGTGAACGTCGCGTCCGACGCACCCGCGTCAATGTCCGAGGGACCGAACGAGGACTTGATCGCCAGGCTACCGGTATCGCGGACGGTGTACGTGTCGCTGACCGGATCATAGACCACGCTGCTGGTCGCCCGCGTGAAATTGTTAAATCCGCAAGCCTTGGACGTCGCCGAACCGCACGCGCCGGCAGTCGCCGTGGTTGCGTACTTGATCGTCGACTGCCAACCCGGATAGGTCGTCGACGAAGCGGCAGTTGCAATGAACAGAGCGGACAAAGCCGCTGGAACCGCAATACGCATGGTATTCCCCCTTACTCGAGGGCGGGAGCTAACGCTCGGACGGTCCGCCCGTCAATCGATTTGCTTCAAACTCTCCAATTCGGCGAATTATTACAGTCCGTTGACGATAGTGGTTGGAGTCACGGCGACGGCGCTGATAGGCATTGGCCAACGGTTGATCAAAGGAGAGTCCTGTGCGCCACGCGTTGCTTGCGGGGTTGTTGCTGGCCAGTGGCTGTGCGGTGAGCCCAGCGCCGCCAAATCCGCTGCTGGCGGCAAATCCGGTGATTTCGCAAGTCGGGCCAATACCCGCCCTTCCAACGGCTGCCGTGCCGGCGGTCGCCTATCCGCTAGCGCGCACGACGAGTGTCGTTGAAACGAGGTTTGGAGTGCAGGTCGCCGATCCGTATCGCTGGCTTGAGAATGACGTCCGCACCGATCCCGAAGTGAGTCAGTGGGTCGATGCGCAAAACCGTGTCACAAACGATTTCCTGGCCAGGCTGCCGGCTCGCGCCGCGCTTCGGCAACGCCTCACCGAACTGTTCAACTACGAACGTTTCAGCGCGATCGAAAAGAAGGGCGGACGATACTTTTACACGCGCAACAGCGGGCTTCAAAACCAGTTCGTGTTGTATGTCCGGGATCGCCTGGACGGCGAAGGGCGGATGCTTATCGACCCCAATCCGTGGTCGACCGACGGTGCGACCGCGCTCGCCGAATGGCAGCCTAACGACCAGGGTACCAAGCTACTCTACGCGGTCCAGGACGGCGGTACCGATTGGCGAACACTCAGGGTTCGCGATGTCGTCACTGGCAGGGACACTGGCGACGAAATCAAATGGTCCAAGTTTTCCGACCTGACTTGGGCGAAGGACGGGCGCGGCTTCTACTATGCCCGCTATGCGGAACCGGCCGCGGGCCAAGTTTATCAGGGATCGAGCAAGGACCAGAAAATCTACTTCCACAAGCTGGGAGCGCCGCAGTCGGCCGACCGGCTGGTCTATGCGACTCTCGCCCAGCCCGGCCTGTATCATTCCACTTCGCTGACGGACGACGGCAAACGGTTGGTCATCACCTCCAGCGAGACGGGTACCGGTTACCAGGCAAGCGTCATCGACGTAAGCCGCCCGGGAAGCAAAGCGCGCGAGCTGGCGCCCGGTTTCGCGGATAATTATGCCTACGTCGGAAGCATCGGCTCGGTCCTCTATTTCGTCACTAACAAGGACGCGCCGCGCCTCAAGATCGTCAGCGTCGACGCCGCCGCGAAGTCGCCGCTGTTCAAGACCGTCGTGCTCGAATCCGACGCCACCCTGGAAGGCGCAGACCTGATTGGTGGCAGGATTGTCGCCCGCTACCTCGCCGACGTGAAAAGTGAAGTGCGAGTCCTCGCTCTCAATGGAAAGCTCGTGCGGAAAGTCGATCTGCCCGGGATTGGCGCTACGCTGGGTTTTGCGGGGGACTTCGACGATCCGGAAGCCTTCTTTGCCTTCACCAGCTACAATCGGCCGACCAGTGTTTATCGCTACAATGTGCAAACGGGTGAGCAGACCGTGTGGGCAGCGCCGAAGGTGGCGTTCAATCCTGACGAATATTCGGTCGAGCAGCGCTTTTACCAATCGCGCGACGGCACTCGGGTGCCGATGTTCATCGTCAAGAAAAAGTCGGTGACCGGGCCCGCACCAACGCTTCTGTACGGTTACGGCGGATTCGATATTTCGATGACGCCGTCCTTTTCATCGACCCGGATCGCCTGGCTGGAACGGGGCGGAATATATGTCGTGGCCAACCTTCGCGGCGGGGGCGAATATGGCCGCGCGTGGCACGACGCCGGGCGCCTTGCAAAAAAGCAGAACGTGTTCGACGACTTCATTGCCGCGGCCCAATATCTCAAGGCCAATGGCATCACCTCGCCACACGGTCTCGCCATCGACGGTGCGTCCAACGGCGGCTTGTTGATTGGCGCGGTTGTCAATCAGCGGCCCGACCTGTTCGACGCCGCGCACCCGGCGGTGGGTGTGATGGACATGCTTCGGTTCGACCGCTTCACCGAAGGCCACAGCTGGGTCGACGATTACGGATACCCCGCCAAGGAGAGTGATTTTCGCACGCTGCTGGCCTATTCGCCCTACCATAATATCACGCCGGGCGTGCACTATCCGCCGCTGCTGGCGACGACGGCCGACACCGACGACCGAGTCGTGCCCGGCCACAGTTTCAAATATATCGCGGCAATGCAGGCCGCCGACCCCACCGGCGCTCCGCACCTTATTCGGATCGAGACCAGGGCAGGGCATGGATCTGGCAAACCGACCGCCAAAGTGATCGAGGAAACGGCCGATGTGTTCGCCTTCCTCGGTCATTTCACCGGGCTCGACCTCGGCGGCCAGTGATTGTGCGGTTAGCGTGGCTAACCAATGGCTTAACGCCAGCCAACAAACAGTTCAGGGGCCGTGCATTGCAGCGGCAATAGGACGACCTTGTTTCGCCGTGCCTTTTGCCGGCGATGGTCAATGAGGAGAATGGCCATGTCGGCTCTTCGGAATGTTCTTGCAGGCGGCGTCGTTGCCGCTGCTCTGATTGGTGCGGCGCCGGCGTCGGCCCAAATCTTCCCCGGTTACGGCAGCCCCTATGGCTATGGCCGCGGCGGCGACGTCGTCGGCCAGGTCCTCGGCCAGGTTCTTGGCGGTGGCATGGGTGGCATCGGCGGCATGGGCGGTTACGGTGGCGGCTACAGCCCGTACGGCGGATATGGCGGCGGTTACGGTGGCGGCTATGGCGGCGGTTACGGGGTCAACAGCCAGGCTTTGGTCGGCCAGTGCGTCGGCGCGGTGCAGGCCCAGCTCAACAATCGCAACGGCAACGGCTCGGGCTACGGCTACAACAGCGGCTATTCGGGCGGTGCCCGGGTTCTCGGCATCAGCCGGGTGGAGCAGCGTAACGGCGGCGGGCTGACCGTTCGCGGCGTTGCCAACAGCGGCCGCAATGCCGGTTACGGCGTGCAGAGTCAGGTCGACCTGACGTTTACCTGCCGCACCGACTATCGCGGGTCCATCAGCGACATCGATATCGACCGCGCGCAGCCCAACTACGGCAGTAACTACGCGCCTTACAGCGGCAGCCAGTACGGGGCGGCGCCTTACGCCGGCAGCGCCTACGGCACGAACTACTCGCAGTACGGCTACAGCCGCTACTAAGGCTCGTCAGCCAAAGATCAGGGCGCCGCGTTCCGCAAGGGCTCGGCGCCCTTTTTGCACGCGCTTCTAATTAAGCCGGCGGGCCGGGCAGGTCACGCGAACAGGAAGTCCGACGCGGAAACGCCGTTCACGCCGATCAGCGCGATCGCGAAGTCGGGACTGCCGCCATCGACATTGCCGAACACAATCGTGACCGGGCCCGAGCGATGGTTTGCTCCGGCAACGCCGTCGATGTCGTGACCGAGTGCTTTCTCCGCGCCCGCGATGCTGTCGTAGACCTTGTAACTCAGGTCGGCGGCGACCTTGTTTGCACTGCTGCCCTTGAAGTTGAACGCTTGCTCGCCGGCCTTTGCCGAATTGGCGTCGATGCCGCGCAGGTCGATCTTGTCGCCAGCGGAGAAATCGAAGACGACATCCATCGACAAGGCACCCACCTTGGTTTGCACCTTGGAAGCGGAATTCTCGGCGACGAAGATGTCGTTGCCGGCGCCACCCCAGAGGAAGTCGAACCCGGAGCCGCCTTCAAGGATGTCGTTTCCGGCTAGCCCCGAAAGTGAATCGTTGCCGCCAAGCCCGTAAAGGTGATTTGCACCCGCATCGCCGATAATTATGTTGTCGAGCGAGTAGTCGATTGAGGCCGCGTCGAACTGGGCGTCACTGATTCCATCCAGCGAGGTTGCGGCTGAGATTATTTTTCCTTCAACCGAGATCTCCTGGGCCAGCGCGGAAACGTTGGTTGCGCCGGGCAGTGCTTCCGTCAGCAATGCGGCCAAGGTTGCAGTATTGGTGAGATCGACTGCTCCACCGCCGCCAACCAGGCCGGCGAGGCCGCTCAGGAGAACGGCTTCGGTATTAGCGTCAGCACTGGCGGCATGCTCGGCTTCCGAAACCAGGTTCGCAATCATTGCGGCCGCCTTTTGAGCCTGCAACGCGGCGGGGTCGGTGCCGTGGCTCAGCAAATCGACGTTGAGCAGGTCGAGGCCCGGATCAAGGCCGAGCGCCGCGAGCACCTGGTCGACGGCCTGGCCCGCCGAAGTCGCGCCGCCGCTGGCGTCGATTACGGCCTGCACCAGAGTCGTCAGCGGGTTGACCACGCCGGAACCCGACGGAGCCGTCAAGGTCATGCTGTTGGCAAGGCCAGTGTCGAGGTTGGTGCCCCCGACCGCGACCAGCGTTCCGGCCTGATTGACGTTCAGCGCGAAGTTGCCGTTGGCGTCGGTAACGGTCCACGCCTCACCACCGTCGAGTTGCCGGTTGCCATTGGTGTCGACGAAGAGCGTGGCACCGGCGAGATAACCGTCGGCCACCACCCCATCGAGCCCGTCGATGGGGGCGGCGAGCATGAGCTGGTTAGAGCCGGCGCTCGTTTCTTTTAGCGCAAAAGCACCATTGGCGAGGGTTAATGTGTGGTCGGCAACCGAGTCACCATTGGTATCGACCTGAACGAGCGTTTGGCCTCCGTCGATCTGATAGCGATACTCGCCGGCAACCCCGGTGAACGCTCCGGAGCCGAGCCATTTGTCGCACAGCAACTGACCCGCCACGATGCCGTCGTTGAACTGAAAGTCGATCAGGTCATCGGAGTCGAAGTCGAGGATGACATCGTGATTGAGGGCGTCGATTGCGAAGGCGTAGTCGTAGACGTCCGCACCGCCATTGCCGCGGTAGGTGTCGTTGCCAAACGTGAAACCGGATGTGTTAGTGAAAATCTCGGCGTTGGCGGAACCGATGAAAACGTCGTCGCCATCATGATCCTGATAATAAAGAGTAACGCCGCTGAGGATGCCGAGCCCCGACCCGTCGACCGTGCTGGTCAGCCCATCGGTCGCGTATTGAAACTGGCCGTCGTGGCTACCGCCAACAAAGACGGTCTCGGCGCCAGTGATCGCATTGGTCACCGTTCCGCCAACCGTCGTAAGAAGCGTCGCGCCGGAATTCGTCAGGTGCAGCGTTTCGCCCGAGCGGTTATCAAAGGCGGCGCGAACCGTGTCATTGCCGCCGCCAGCGTCGATCACGTTGTTGCCAAAGCCGCCGAAGATGTTGTCGCCGGCGCTGCTGCCAATGATCGTATTGTTGCCATTGCCGACCGTGATTGTGAGCGGGATCGACGCGGTCGTCGTAAAGCCTGATGCGTTGACCGTGTCGTCAAAATCGCCCGTCCCTTGTGAGTTGAACGTCATGCGTTCGATCGAGGTGATCGAGCTGTTCAGGATTCCGGCGCTATCGGTGACGGATGTCGACGTCAGCGTGTAGGTGCGGGGCCCGTCGTAAGACGCGAAGCGTGTGGTGTCGGCCAGGACGATGGCGAGCCGGTCGGTGCCCGCTCCGCCGTCAATCAAATCCGCGCCTTGGGTGGCGTTGATCGTGTCGTTTCCGCCTAGTGCGTAGATGGCGTCGTCGCCAAGCGTTCCGGTGAGAATATTTGCCGTCGACGTCCCATTGATCACCAATCCGCCCAGCTTCAGCTGATTTGATCCGGGCGCGGTTTCGACCAGCACGAAGGTGCCGTTCGTTATAGTCAGCGTCTGATCGGCGAGACCGTCGCCATTGGTGTCGGCCTGGACAATCGTGTGCCCGCCCGAGGTGGCAAAACGGTATTCGCCAGCAACGCCGGTAAATGCCGAATTGCCAATGAAATGGTTGGCGAGCAGGCCACCGCCATTGTTGACCGCGTTATTGAACTGAAAATCGATCCTGTCGTCGGCATCGAAATCGGTGATCGTGTCGCGGTCCATTGCGCCGACAGCAAAGGTGTAGTCATAGACATCAGCGCCGCCGTTGCCGGTGAAGACGTCCGTCCCCAGGGTAAAGACGTAGGTATTCGCGAATACATCCGAGCCGCTCGAACCGATCGAGATGTTGCTGCCATTGCAATCGTTTATAAAGAGCTGGCCGCTGTAACCCGTAAGCGCGGACGCATCGACGGTGGTGACCGGCGCATTTGTGTCGTTGCCCGACAGGGTGATGCTTTCGGCGTTGCTGACGATGCACGTCGTGACGCCGTCCAGCGTCGTTACAACGGTTCCGCCCGACCCGCTGACGTAGAAGGTTGCGCCGGAAGCATTTTCGAAATGGATCTGGACGATGTCGTTGCCGCCGCCGGCATCGACGTTATTATGTCCAGCACCCAAGATGATGTTATCGGCGTAGTTGCTCCCGAGTATCGTGTTGTCGCCGTTCCCGACCCAGATAACGACCGGGATGCTTGCTGCAGTTACGAACCCCGAAATGTCGATCGAATCGTTGAAATCGCCGGTGCCGCGCGTGTCTAGAGTAATGCGCTCGATAGACGTCAACGAACTGTTGAGAATTCCCGCGCTGTCAGTCGCGGATGTGCTTGTAAGGATATAGTTCCGGGCTTCGCCCAAGCTGGCGAAGCGCGTGACGTCGCCCATAATGATCGACAATCTGTCGGTGCCGGCGCCGCCGTCGATTAAGTCCGCGCCCTGGGTGGCGTTGATCGTGTCATTTCCGCCGTACGCGTTGATGACATCATCGCCGAGCGTACCCGTCAACGTATTACTGGTGTTCGTGCCCTCGATCAGCATGTTGCCCCCCGGCTTGCAGCCGGCGGAAATACGCAGACTGTTAAATTACCATTTACGGGGGTAACTTGCCGGACTGCGCGAACATCTGTCATGAAGGCGGTCTGAAGCTTTTCTGAAGGATGCTGGTGCTCCAAGGGAAACGGCGCAGAGCGGTGCAACGAACCAGGCGACGCTGGTCCTTTGCTGACTGCCTGTTCGATGAAGCGAACTGGACGCTCACCGTGGGCAACCAACGCGTGCGCATCGAGTCCAAGCCGCTTGCGATTCTTCGCGAACTGCTTCTCCACGTCGGCGATGTTGTGTCGAAGGGCGAGCTGCTGGACTCCATCTGGGGCGAGGTCACCGTTGTCGAAGCGTCGCTGCCGACGGCCATTCGCAAGCTTCGAGTCGCGCTTGGCGATGGCGGCGAAGGTCGCCATTTCATAGAAACGGTGCCTGCTATCGGTTACCGCTTCGTGGCGCCGGTTGAACTTTTCCAACCTGGCGAAGATGCCGAGGCGATGTCAAAATCCGGATCGCGTCGGCGGTTCCAGGCGGAACTCGCGGTCATTGGGGCGGCGGTCTTGCTGGCGGTGGTACTGGCCCTGCTTAAAGCCCAGCCGCCCTCGCGACCAATTGTGCATTCCCCGCAGACGTTCACCGAAGCTGAGGTCAAGAGCAAACTTCGCGATCTGGATGTTCGTGCCGTCGAGCGCATGATTGCCGCTGGCTGGAATGCGAAAACGCTGTTCGGGAAGGAACAGAACGATTCCCTCACCTACGTGCTCGAAATCTGCGAATGGAATCCGGGGCACGATCGCCACAAAATGTTGTTGATGGCGCGCACGTTGTTGGAAGCGGGCGTTCGGGTCGATCGCCGCAACGTCTGGGGCGATACTGCCTACAGCATCGCCAAGGCCCCACGATACTGCGGCAACGACCACCCGGTGACACAGATGATCCGCCGGGCATGTGCCGAAGGCCCGACGCCGCTCCGCGACCATTGCATGGCATCCTACGAACTTGCCCGGGGCCGGCACTTCACGATGCCACCCCAATACACAGGCTGACGATCGAACCGAGCTTTACTGGAGCCGCGTGCCTCCCTATCCGCCCGCCATGACGGTTCCCCACCCGCAATCGATCCTTATCGTCGACTTTGGCAGCCAAGTGACGCAGCTGATCGCGCGGCGCATTCGCGAAGTCGGCGTCTATTCCGAAATCGCGCCGTTCAATGCCGCCGAGGAAGCCTTCGAACGCCTGAAGCCGAACGGCGTCATCTTCTCGGGCGGGCCAGCGTCGGTCACTCATGCCGACAGTCCCCGCGCGCCCCAGGCGATTTTCGACAGCGGCGTTCCCTTGCTTGGCATCTGTTACGGCCAGCAGACCCTCCACCAGCAGCTCGGCGGCAAGGTCGTCAGTTCCGACCAGCGCGAATTTGGCCGTGCCTTTATCGAGATCGTGGCGCCGTCCCAGCTGTTCGACGGACTGTGGCAAATTGGCGAAAAGCATCAGGTGTGGATGAGCCACGGCGACCGCGTGGAAACGCTCGCTCCCGGTTTCGAAGTGGTCGCGAGTTCGGAAGGGGCACCGTTCGCGATCGCGACCAACGAGGAAGCAAAACGCTATTCGCTGATGTTCCACCCGGAGGTCGTGCACACGCCCGACGGCGGCAAGCTGCTCGCCAACTTCGTGCGCCATGTGTGCGGCTGTTCGGGCGACTGGACGATGGCCAGCTTCAAGGACGCGAAGATCGCCGACATCCGCGCGCAGGTCGGCGATGGGCGGGTGATCTGCGGCCTGTCCGGCGGCGTCGACAGCGCGGTTGCCGCAGTGCTGATCCACGAAGCCATCGGCGACCAGCTGACGTGTGTATTCGTCGACCATGGACTGATGCGGTTGGGTGAGGCCGAACAGGTCGTCAGCCTGTTCCGCGGTCATTATAATATCCCGCTGGTCCACGTCGACGCGAGCGAGGAATTCCTCTCCGGCCTGGCCGGGGTCAGCGATCCCGAAGCCAAGCGCAAATTCATCGGCGCCGAGTTCATCAACGTGTTCGACGCCGAAGCGACGAAAATCGGCGGCGCCGATTTTCTGGCACAGGGCACGTTGTACCCGGACGTCATCGAAAGCGTCAGCTTCACCGGCGGTCCGTCGGTGACGATCAAGAGCCACCACAATGTCGGCGGCCTGCCCGAGCGAATGAACATGAAGCTGGTCGAACCGTTGCGCGAATTGTTCAAGGACGAGGTCCGCGAGCTTGGGCGCGAACTTGGGCTGCCAGAGGCATTCGTCGGGCGGCATCCATTTCCGGGCCCGGGCCTGGCCATTCGCATACCGGGCGAAGTCACCGCCGAAAAATGCGATATCCTGCGCAAGGCCGACGCCGTCTATCTTGAAGAAATCCGCAATGCCGGCCTGTACGATGCCATCTGGCAGGCGTTCGCCGTCCTGTTGCCGGTCCGCAGCGTCGGGGTCATGGGCGATTACCGGACGTACGACTACGTCTGCGCGCTGCGCGCCGTGACGTCGCTCGACGGCATGACGGCGGACATTTATCCGTTCGACGCCGCGTTCCTCAGCCGCGCCGCGACGCGCATCGTGAACGAGGTCCAGGGGATCAACCGCGTGGTTTACGATTACACTTCAAAGCCGCCCGGAACGATCGAGTGGGAATAGGTAACCGGCGTTAACCGCTAAACTGGCGTTTACCGCTGGATTGACTTGGCTGGCACATTTGCGCTGACCCTGCGCGGCGAACAATCAGCGAGGCCGGGACGTGCGAGCAATGACGAAATGGATGGTGGCGGGAGCGTTTGCCGCACTGGCCGGCTGCACGATCCAGCCGACGCCCGTCATGGCCCCGGCAATGCCGGCCGCGGCATCGTCCGCTTTGCCGTACAAATGGACGCTCGGCGCGGCGCCGAAAGCCTATCAGGATTTCGTCGCGCAATTCGGCCGTCGCAGCCTGAAGCCGGGCGAATATGTGTGGGCCGCGTCGGTTCCGGCCGAAGGCGAATCCCGCGTCGTCATCGATCGCCTGCTTCAGGTGGCCTACGCGTACCGGGGTGACACCCTGGTCGGTGCAACCGCCGTATCGACGGCAAAAAAAGGCTACATCACGCCGCTTGGCGAATGGACCGTGCTTGAGAAACGGCGAACCTACCGCTCGCGCAAGTATAACAATGCGCCCATGCCGTTCATGCAGCGCATCGACGATTACGGCATCGCGCTGCATGGCGGCGGAACGCCCGGCTTTCCCGAAAGCCATGGCTGCATCCACCTTCCACTAAAGTTTGCGGAAAAGCTGTTCGACCTCACCAAGCTTGGCTCCAAGGTCGTCATCGAAGGCTGATCGCAGCGGCGGCTGGGGTTGGCGAAACCGTGCGCACGGCGCTACTTGGGAAGCCAATGATTGCCCAGAAGACCCGCTATGCGCTGCGCTCGATGTTGTTCCTCGTCGAGCAGCACGGCGGATCGCCGGTGCAGCTGGCGCGCATTGCCGAAACCCAGCGAGTGCCGCCCAAATATCTCGAACTGATCATGCTCGATTTGAAAAAGTCCGGCCTGGTGAAGAGTATCCGCGGTCCCAAGGGCGGCTATCAACTGTCGCGGACGGCGGATCAGATCTCGTTCGGCGAGGTGGTTCGTTCGATGGAGGGCCCAATTGCCCTGGTGTCGTGCGCAAGCGTCAATTTCTACGCTCCGTGCGGTGATTGCCACGACGAAGCGACCTGCGCGATCCGCCGCGCATTCACCGTGCTTCGCGATCAAAGCACGTCGGTGCTCGATTCAATTTCATTGGCGGAAGCCGCGGGCTGGGAAGAACGGCTGGAGCTTAACAATCAGGAGCAATGACGATGGATGAGCGCTTCGGTAAGCGGCCGGTCGCCGCCTGGTTCATCGTCGCGGCGGTGGTTGCGCTGCTGTTTATGGGCCTGGGTTGCGTCAGTTTCCTGATGCACGTGTTCGCCAACCGCGATTCGCTCCCGCTCGACCAGCGCGCGGCATTTGAAGCTGAGCCGGTGTGGGTGACTGCCGCTTATGCAATTGCTGTCTTTGGGGGTCTGGTCGGCGCCGTGTTTCTCATCCTGAAGCGCAAGAGTGCCGAATGGCTGATGCTGGCGTCGCTGATCGCGGTTCTGGCGTGGCTTGCCGGGCTGGTGCTGGTTGCTCCACTGCGCGAAGCATTGTCGGCCAATGACCTACTGGTGGCGATGGTCATCGCCGCGTTGACCTGGACCATCTATTGGTTCGCGCGCCACTCCCGGCAACGCGGCTGGCTACGCTAGGTGTAGATCAGCCGAACAGCCCGTTGCCGCGCTGGTCGAAGCTGCGGTCGACAGCCGCGGCCTTGTCGGCCGCGGGCGAACTGGCAGCGGCCTGGGGAAGGTTGGGCTCGGCGTTCGCAAGCGCCGTTGCGGGCAGAACCAGCGCTACAGCCAGCGCCAAATCGCCAATGAACTGCCGAGTGATCATTGTCATCTCCACTTTCTTCACACGCTGGCAATGCCCGCGCACCTGAGTCACTGGACGCTCAACTAACGGACGAAGTTCCAAACATTTCGATATCGTAATGAACATAGGGTGGCGGCGGCCGCGCCGGGCCGTTAGAGGACGCGCATGTCGACCTTCACCATCGACACCGGCACGAGCCGAGCGACACCCTCGCCGGTGCCTGGCAAACGCACGACCGCGCCATCGATTCGCGCCCGTAAGGTCGATGGCAGGACCGAGCAGCCGATTGTCATGCTGACCGCTTACACGATGCGGATGGCGCAGCTGCTCGATCCGCATTGCGACATGTTGCTGGTCGGCGACAGCCTCGGGCAGGTCATTTACGGGCTGCCTTCGACCATTCCGGTCACGCTTGAGATGATGTGCGCCCACGGCGCCGCGGTGGTGCGCGGAAGCTGGCATGCGCTGGTCGGCGTCGATCTGCCGTTTGGGAGCTATGAAGCGTCTCCGGAGCAAGCATTCGTGTCCGCAGCGCGAGTCATGCAGGAAACCGGGTGCGCGGCGGTCAAGCTTGAGGGCGGGGAAGCGATGGCCTCGACGATCGAATTTGTCGCGGCCCGCGGCATTCCAGTCATCGGCCACGTCGGGTTGACCCCGCAATCCGTCAATGCGCTTGGCGGCTACGGCCCGCGCGGTCGGAACCAGCTTGAAGCGAGCAAGATCGTCGCCGATGCAAGCGCGGTCGCTCGCGCGGGGGCATTCTGTATCGTCGTCGAAGGCGTGATGGAGGAGATCGCAACCAAGGTTGCGCAAACCGTGGATGTCCCGGTGATCGGCATTGGCGCCTCGGCGGAGTGCGACGGCCAGGTGCTGGTGACCGAAGACATGCTCGGGCTGTTCGAGCGCACCCCGCGCTTCGTCAAACGCTACGACGACCTCGCCAGCCGCATCGGCGCTGCGGCGCAAAGCTTTGCGGAAGAAGTGAGCGCGCGCAGTTTTCCGACCGCTGACCAGACCTATCGCCCTAAGCCCTGACGATCACGACACCTAAAGCCGCTTTGCCTTTCGCCAAGCACCCGCTAGACGGTGCGCCGCCAGGTTCCGTTCATCTGCGGTGGGGAAGGGAGCGACCGGCAGGAACCCCGAACGAGCGGACTGAGGCACTTCTTGGCGCAAACCCCTGAGATCAACCAAACCTTCCTCCGCGAGGTCGACGACAATCTGCGTCGGGACCGGCTGCGTGACTTCGCACGGAAGAATGGCAAATGGCTGATTGTCGCACTAGTCCTGTTCCTCGTCGCGAGCGGCGGGTTCATCTGGTGGCAACAGCATCGCCAGCAGCAGTCCGAGCAGCAGGTCGAACAATTGGTCGATGCCTATCGCACGCTCGGAACTGGCAAAAGCGCCGAGGCGACCAAGCAGCTCGTACCGCTGGCAGACAGCGGCAGCAAGGCGATCCGCGCGTCGGCAATATTTGCAAGTGCGGTGACTGCGATCGAGCGTGGCGACACCAAAACCGCAATCGCCAAATTCAGCACTGTCGCGGCCGACAACAGCCTGCCGCAGCCCTATCGCGACCTGGCGCTGATTCGCCAGACCGCGCTCGAATTCGACCAGATCAAGCCGGACCAGGTCGTGAGTCGGCTCGAACCGCTTGCCAAGCCGGACTCGCCGTGGTTCGGAACAGCTGGAGAAATGACTGCTCTCGCGTTCATCAAGCAGGGCAAGAAGGGTGAGGCCGGGCAACTTTTCGCGGCCATTGCCAAGGACAAGAAGGTGCCGGATTCGACCCGCGAACGAGCGATCCAGATCGCTAGCAGCCTCGGCGTCGATGCAAGTTCCGCGCTGCCACAGCCGCAATAGGAATTCCATGACGACAGCTCGAAATTTCCGCGCCGGTATACTCCTCGCGGCCCTCCTCGCGGCCAGCGGGTGCAGTGTTTTCAAAAAGGGCAAGGCGGCCGGCACGCCGGTGCTTGGACAGCGGATTGCGGTGCTGACCACCGAAGGCGACGTCGCGGTCGATGCGGCGACTCGCACGCAGCCGATGAACCTGCCGGAACCGACCCAGAACGCCGATTGGGCACAGTCCGGGGGCAATGCCAACAAGTCGATGGGCCAGCTTGCGCTCGGGGCTTCGCTCCAGCCAGCGTTCGCGGTGCAGGCCGGACGCGGAAGCAGCGTCACCGCCCGCCTGTCGGCGTCGCCGATCGTGGCCGACGGTCGCGCCTATACGATGGATACGCTAGGTGCCGTCCGGGCGTTCGACACGCGCAACGGCGGCCAGCTGTGGGTCAGCCAGACGCCCAACGACAAGGGCAATGAATCCTCGCTCTACGGCGGCGGCATCGCTTACGATGCTGGCCGCATCTATGCGACCAACGGGCTGGGCTATGTTGCCGCGCTTGATGCTCGGACTGGCGGCATTTTGTGGAAGCAGCGTCCCGGCGGCCCGCTCCGCGGCTCGCCGACGGTTACTGGCGACACGGTGTACGTGATGAGCCAGGACAATCAGATCTATTCGCTCAAGGAAAGCGACGGCACTCTCAACTGGTCGGCGGCCGCCTCGCTGGAAATCGCCGGGGTGTTCGGCACCGCCTCACCGGCAGTGGCGCAAGGCACTGTGGTCGCGGGCTTCTCGTCAGGCGAACTTAACGCCTACCGTTACGAGAACGGGCGCCAGGTGTGGAGCGACGCTCTCCAGCGCACCAGCATGAGCACCAGCGTATCGTCGCTGGCGGATGTCGACGCTGATCCGATCATCGACAACGGCCAGGTCATCGCGGTCGGGCAGGGCGGGCGTATGGTCGCTCTCGAACTGACCAGCGGGCAGCGCCAGTGGGAACTTAATATTGCCGGCATTTCGACCCCGTGGGTCGCCGGCGAGTGGGTGTTCGTAGTCACCGACGACGCCAAGCTGATGTGCGTCAATCGGACGACCGGGAAGATTCGCTGGATCAACAGCCTGCCCGAATTCAGGCGGATCAAGACCAAGAAGGGCCAGATCGATTATCGCGGCCCAGTGCTTGCCGGCGGACGGCTGATCGTGGTCACTTCGGGCGGAACGGTGATCAATCTGGATCCGGCGACCGGTTCATTCCAAAGCCAGTGGCGCGTCGGGGCCGGAGTCACCGTCCCCCCGGTGGTTGCCGGCGGGACGCTCTATGTCCTGGACGACGCCGGGCGGCTCCACGCCTACCGCTGATCGACCCGCGCGAATCCGCTCTGGCGCTTCTCGCAATGATGCCGCGGTTCCGCTAGTCGCCCAACCATGCCCGTACCCACCGTCGCCATTGTCGGCCGCCCGAACGTCGGCAAATCGACGCTGTTCAACCGTCTCGTCGGTAAGCGCGTCGCGCTGGTCGATGACCGGCCCGGGGTCACGCGCGACCGCCGCGAGGGCGAAGCGCACCTGATCGACCTCGAATTTCGAGTCATCGATACGGCCGGGTTCGAGGACGAGGATCCCGCTTCGCTGCCGGGCCGAATGCGCCAGCAGACCGAAGCCGCGGTGCGCGATGCCGATGCCGCGCTGTTCATGGTCGACGCGCGCGAAGGGCTTACGCCGCTGGACGAGGAAATTGGGCGCTGGCTGCGGGTTGAAACCACCCCCGTCGTGGTCGTCGCCAACAAGGCTGAGGCGCGGGCGGGCGAAGCCGGGACGCTCGACGCCTGGCGACTCGGCTTCGGCGAGCCAATCGCGATCAGCGCCGAGCATGGCGAAGGCCTGGCCGATCTGTTCGGCGCGCTTCGGCCGCTGATCGAGCGCGAAGAAGTGGAGGAAGAGGAGCAATCCGACGATCCCACGCTGAAGATTGCGATCGTCGGCCGGCCCAACGCGGGCAAATCGACGCTGGTGAACAAGATGCTTGGCGAAGAACGGATGATTACCGGTCCCGAGGCTGGGATCACGCGCGATTCGATCAGTCTGCGCTGGGAATGGGAAGGCCGCCCGGTCCAGCTGGTCGACACCGCCGGGCTGCGCAAGCGCGCCAAGGTCGACGACAAGCTCGAACGATTGTCGGCCAACGATACCAAGCGAGCGATCGATTATGCCGAAGTCGTCGTCCTTTTGCTCGATGCCACGCGCGGTCTGGAAGCGCAGGACCTGCGCATCGCCAGCCAGGTGATCGAAGAAGGCCGCGCGCTGATTATCGCGTTGAACAAATGGGACGTTGCCGAGGGCGCGTCCTCCTTGTTCAACGGCGTCAAGGAAGCGCTTGGCGAAGGCCTCGCCCAGCTGCGCGAAGTGCCGCTGCTGACCGTCTCGGCCAAGACCGGCAAGGGCATCGACATGGTCCTCAAGGTCGCGTTCGACTTGCGCGACGTGTGGAGCAGCCGAGTTTCGACTGGCGAACTCAACCGCTGGTTCGAACGGGCGGTGGAAGCGAACCCGCCGCCCGCGCCCAGGGGTCAGCGCATCAAGCTGCGCTACATCACCCAGGTGAATACGCGTCCGCCGACCTTCGTCGTCTTCGGTAATCGCACCGAGGAGCTTCCCGAAAGCTATCGCCGCTATTTGGTGAATGCGCTCCGCCGCGATCTCAAGCTGGCCGCGGTTCCGATCCGGCTCGACTTCCGCGGCCGGTCGAACCCGTTCGACAAGGCCCGGCGCTAGAATCGGCCGCTAAGGCAAAGTTTACGCTTTGCCGGCTATCTCCCAAATCGTGGAACCACCGTCGGCTGACAACCGGCGTTATGAGGAGCAACGGGTGGCCGACGCAGCTCGGGACATCGTCGATTGGGCATATTTCGAAAAAAGCCGGACCGAACTCGGGCCGAGCTTCATTCGAATCCTCAGCTATTTCAAGGAAGACGGCACCAAATCGATCGCCCAGATCGAAGATGCCATGCGCCAGCAGAATACGTCAGCGCTGGTGATTCCGGCGCACACGCTGAAGGGCGAATCGCGCCAGCTCGGTGCCCAGCCCGTCGCCGTCATTGCCGAACTGATCGAGCAGACAGCCCGCGTGGGCATGGAGACGCATCGCTTTCCGGACGAGCTGGTTCCGCAGGTCGTCGAGCTTCGGCGCCTGTTTAATGAGACGATCGCGCTGTTCGACCAGGCGACCAATCCACTGATGACTCGCGCGGCGCCAGGTGGCTTCGGGCGCAGGCCGGTCGCCAACCAGGGCTTCGGCCGAATCTAAACTAGAATTCGCCCGTCAGCGCGCTGCCCATCAGCTTGGGCAAGAACTCTTCGTGCGCCGCGCGAAGATCGGCCAGAGAGACCTCGCAGCGCACTTCCTCGGCCCGGCGCAAGGTGATGGCATCGCCCCCGGTCCAGCCGATGAAGCAACAGCCGACGCCGCCTTCGAGCGCCAGTTTCTCAACCACATGCTGGTTGAAGCGCTCGGTCACGACGTAGCGACCCTGGCTTTCGCCGAACACCGACCAGGCATGCGCGATCTTTTCACGATCGACCCGGTCTTCGAAAGCTTCGAGCAACAGGCCGGCGCCAATGCCACTGGCAAGCGCCATTTCAGCGACCGCAATCAGAATTCCGCCGTCGGCGACATCGTGCACCGCCGTGACCAGCCCCTCGCCGATCAGGCGCCGCGCGAATTCGCCGTTGCGGCGAGTGGCGGCCAGGTCCACCCGAGGCGGCAGCCCGGCCGTAATGCCGTGGCATACTTGCAGCCACAGCGACCGGCCAATTTCCGGAGCCGAGGTCGGATCGGCGCCGATCAGCAGGATGCGTTCGGCTTCCGCCTTGAATTCGGCGGTTGCGCTCTTTTCCCAATCGTCGAGCAGGCCCACCCCGCCAATTGCCGGAGTGGGGAGGATCGCCGAGCCGCCGCCCGTCGCCTTGCTCTCGTTGTAGAGGCTGACGTTGCCGCTGACGATGGGGAAGTCGAGCGCCCGGCAGGCGTCGCCCATGCCGCGTAGCGCCTCGACGAACTGGGCCATGATTTCGGGCCGCTGCGGGTTGCCGAAGTTGAGGCAGTTGGTCACCGCCAGCGGCCGGGCGCCGACCGCGCACAAATTGCGATAGGCTTCGGCAATCGCCTGCTTCCCGCCCTCATAGGGGTCGGCATAGACGTAGCGCGGGGTACAATCGGTGGTGATTGCGAGCGCTTTTTTCGATCCATGCACGCGCACCACCGCGGCATCGCCGCCGGGGCGCTGCACCGTATCGCCGCCGACCGACTGGTCATATTGCTCCCAGATCCAGCGGCGGCTGGCGAGGTTCGGGGAGCCCATCAGCTTAATGAGGTCGGCGCCGATATCGGTGCTGTCCGGCACCTTGGCGAGCGGCTTGACCTGCGCCCAGACCTTATACTGGTCGAGGCTCATGTGCGGGCGGTCATATTCGGGGGCTTCGTCGGCGAGCGGTCCAAGCGGAATGTCGGCAACCGTCTCGCCTTCGAATACCAGCTCCATCCGGCCGGTGTCGGTCACTTCGCCGATGATCGCGAAGTCGAGTTCCCACTTGCGGAAGATCTTCTCGGCTTCGGGTTCGCGGCCGGGCTTCAAGACCATCAGCATCCGCTCCTGGCTTTCCGACAGCATCATTTCGTATGGCGTCATGCCGGTTTCGCGGCACGGCACCTGGCTCATGTCGAGGCGGATTCCGGCACCGCCCTTGCTTGCCATTTCGACCGAGGAGGAGGTCAGTCCGGCCGCGCCCATGTCCTGAATGGCAACGATTGCGTCGGTCGCCATCAGCTCCAGGCAGGCCTCGATCAGCAGCTTTTCGGTGAACGGGTCGCCGACCTGCACCGTCGGCCGTTTTTCGTCGCTATTTTCGTCGAAGTCGGCGCTGGCCATGGTCGCGCCGTGAATTCCGTCGCGCCCGGTTTTGGAACCGACATAGACGATCGAATTGCCGACGCCGCTTGCCGCCGAATAGAAAATCTTGTCGGTTCTCGCCACACCCACGGTCATCGCATTGACCAGGATATTGCCGTCATAGGCGGTGTCGAAATTGACTTCGCCGCCGACCGTCGGAACCCCGACGCAATTGCCGTAGCCGCCGATGCCGGCAACCACCCCCGCGACCAAATGGCGGGTCTTGGGATGGTCGGGCCGCCCGAAGCGCAGCGCATTGAGGTTGGCGATCGGCCGCGCGCCCATGGTGAAGACGTCGCGCAAAATGCCGCCGACGCCCGTCGCTGCGCCCTGATAGGGCTCGATGAACGACGGGTGGTTGTGGCTCTCGATCTTGAAGACCGCGGCCAGCCCATCCCCGATGTCGACCGCTCCCGCATTCTCGCCGGGGCCCTGCAGCACGCGCGCACCCTCGGTCGGCAGGGTCTTCAGGTGGAGGCGTGAGCTCTTGTAACTGCAGTGCTCGGACCACATCACCGAGAAAATCCCCAGCTCGGTCAGGCTCGGCTCACGGCCGAGCGACTTCACGATGCGCTGATACTCCTCGCC
>JBDSGQ010000091.1:0-14032 GCA_039918915.1 Sphingomicrobium sp. | reverse complement strand
GGTGGTGCCGCTTAGGTGACTCGAACACCTGACCCCATCATTACGAATGATGTGCTCTACCGGCTGAGCTAAAGCGGCCTGCCTGGCAGGAAGTGCGCGCCCCCTAACAGCCGTCCGCGACGCGGGCAAGGCACCATGAAGCATGCGGCACCCAGCGAACATGCTTAACGCTTTGGTAACGGGACCCGTCCATTTTGGGCCTACTGGACAGAGTGGGGCCCAGCGCAAATGGATGGTTACCAGCAATTTCCGAGCGATTTCGAACTTGAAGCGCCGGCACCGGAAGGAGGCACCGCAGTGACGCCCGCGTCGCATGACGTGGCCGCCGCGATCGGCACCGACGAGCGCCGGATGCACGTGCGCGCCTATAATTACTGGGTGTCCCTGCTCGATGGGCGGGACTTCCCGTCGATCGAGGACCTGGAGCCCGGCGACGTCAGTGATTTTTCGGGCAACAGCGTCTTGCTCGACTTCACCTGCGGCCGCGACAACCCGGCACTGCCCTATGTTGGGACCGCTGTTCGCGACGAATGCGGGTTGAGTGACGACATCGCGACCATCGCCGATGTTCCGAGCGGGTCGTTGCTGTCGCGCCTGACCGATCATTATCTTCAGATCATCGCCAATCGTGCGCCGATCGGCTTCGAGGCGGAGTTTGCCAATCCGCATGGCGAAAGCATCTGCTATCGCGGCATCCTGATGCCGTTCTCGTCGGACGGCGACACCATCGACTTCATCTATGGCGTGATCAACTGGAAGAACGGGGCTGCAAAGCCAGTCCCGGCGAATGATGTGGTGCGCGCTCAATTGGCACCCCTGGCAGAGCCAGTGGACGAGATGGTTGGGGTCAGCGAGCCGCTAGCCGACCAAGCGGCGGAGGAGTTTGCGGCGCCGGTAAACGCTGAAGGCGCTGGCCTGGCCGACCGCTTGTGCGCGGCACGCGAAACCGCGGAATCGGTCAAGGCGGGGGAGGGCCGGACTCGCGCCGCGCTCTACCGCGCGCTGTCGCTGGCCTATGATTTTGCAGTCGCTGCGCGTGAAAAACCCGAAGATTACGCCGAATTGCTCGAGGAATCGGGCGTAAAAGCCCAGGCGCGGGCGCCGATGACTCCGGTCGTGAAGCTGGTTTTCGGAATCGGCTACGACAAGGCGCGGCTGACCGAATTTGCAGCCGCGCTCGCTTATGGCAGCCGCGAGGGCGTTGCCGCTGGCGATTTCGAGCAGTTCATTGGCGGCCAGGCGGGCGGTCTCAAGGCGCTGGTCACGGCCGAACGACAGGCCCGCCGGCCGCAAGCAAGACCCGACGACAGCGCCGAAGCAAGCCGTTCGAAGCTGCGCGCGTCAGCCCCAATCTCGCTGGCGGCAATCGCCGGCGACGACGAGTTCATCATCGTGGTTGCGCGCCGCGATGGCGACGGTGGGTACCAGCCGGTCGCGGCGCTGGCCGACAAGGTGCTGGTCGACCGGGCGATCCGCAAGGCGGCCTGAGGCGAGCGATCACGGGCTTGTCCGCCTCGCGACGGCGGGTCTATAGGCGCGCCAGCCCCCACCCGCCGGAGCAACATTCTTTCCATGACCGCTCACACGCGTCTCGCCCCGCCGCTGGTCGAGTCGATCCGCAAGGCGCTGACCGGAAACGCACTGCCCGGGGAGACTCAGGGCCTCACGCGTGACGCGGAGCGCGAAGCCGCCGAATTTGTCGCCCAGCTCGCGGCCAGGCGGAAGCCGGACGAGGTCGAAGTCGCGGTTGAGTCGACCGGTGGTGAGGCCGGCCACCGGCGCATGCGCATCGCCATCGTCAACGACGACATGCCGTTCCTGGTCGATTCCGTCACCAACGCGATCGCCCGCCGGCAAATCGCCATCCACCGGCTGCTCCACCCCGTGGTGTGCGTCAACCGCGACGCCCATGGCGTATTGTCCAAGGTCGAACCGTTGTGCGCGGACAATCCGCGCCGCGAATCGCTCATGTATCTCGAACTCGACCGAGTCGATGCGCGCGCCCGCAACGAACTCGCCGCCGACCTTGAGCGCGTACTCGAGGACGTTCGCCTGGCGGTGCGCGACTGGCCCAAGCTTCAGCGCAAGATGCGCGAGGACGCAGAGCGGATTGCGGACCCCGAGGGCGCGGCGTTGCTCAACTGGTTCGCCGACGGGGCGATGACCCTGCTCGGCTTCCACGTCGAAAAGCCGTACGAGCAACCGTCCGACAGTCTCGGCATCTTCAGCGTTCCCGGAGCGCCGACCGACGAGGGCGATTGCCTGGGGGCGATGACCTACCTTCAAAAAAGCGGAGACGTGCCGCTGATGGCCAAGGCGGAACGTCAGTCGACGGTCCACCGCCGAGTCCCGCTCGACCTGGTCGTGGTGCCGCTGGGCAAGGGCGACAAGGTCACCGGCATCGGCGTTCATGCCGGGCTGTGGACCAGTGACGGCCTGCGCGCCCCGGTCGAAGAAGTGCCGGTGCTGCGCAAGCGGCTGAAGCGGCTCGACAAGGACTTTGGTTTCGATCCCAGGGGCCATTCGGGCAAGGCGCTGCGGCACGCCGTCGGATCGCTGCCGCGCGATCTGCTGATTACCATCGACTATCAATCGCTGCGCCGGCTGGTGATGATGGCGATGTCGCTTGCCGACCGCCCGCGGCCCGGCCTGCTGCAGGTCCGCAGCCTGCTGAAGGGCCAGCTGTTCACCTTTGTATGGCTGCCCCGCGAAGACCTGACGACCGCGCGGCGAACGGCCATTGCGATGCTTCTTGAAAACGAGGTCGGGCGCGAAGTCACCAGCTGGTCGGTGGAGCTTGGCGACGGCGATCTCGCGCTCATTCGCTACACCCAATATATCGACGAGAAGGCGCCCGAACCGGATACCGAAGCGCTTGATGCAGCCGTGGTCGAAATGGTTCGCGGCTGGTCCCCGGCGGTGGAATCGGAACTGATCGCGGTAGCCGGGGCGTCGCGCGCCACGCGCCTCGCGCTGACCTACATCAACACCTTCCCGGAAGGCTATCGCGCGCGCACTGCGCCCGAAGAAGGCGCCGCCGATATCCTGCAGCTGTGCGAGCTGGCCAGCGATAGCGACCGCGGGGTTCGGATCGTCCGCCGCGATACCGACGCACCGGGCCAGTTCAGGCTGAAAATCTATCGCCGCGGCGCATTGATCCCGCTGTCCGACGCGGTCCCCGTGTTCGAGAATTTCGGGTTCCGCGTGCTCGAGGAAATGCCGACCGCGCTGACTGGCCGGGCCGGCTACATCCACGACTTCCTGGTGGACATCGACGTTGGCAACCCAGCCGAGCTGAAGGCCATTTCCGCGCGGCTGAGGGAGATCGAGCAAGCAATCACGCTGGTCCTTCGCGGCGCCGCCGAGAATGACGAGTTCAACCAGCTGGTCCTGTATGCCGGGCTCCAGACGCGCCAAGTGGTGTGGATTCGCGCGTGGTTCCGCTATCTGCGCCAGACCGGTAGCAGCTTCGGGCTGGTGACGGTCGTCGACGCGCTGCGGCGCGCGCCGGGCGCCACTGGCGCCCTGGTCGGCCTGTTCGCGGCAACTCATGATCCCGCCGCTACCGGGCGCGACAAGCTGGTAACGAAGTTCGGCGACGAGCTTGGCCGGGCATTGGCCAAGGTGCGGTCGATCGATGACGACCGAATCCTGCGCCGCCTGCGCGCTTTGGTCGAAGCGATGGTGCGAACCAACGCCTTTGCTCCCGCGGCGGACGAAGCGCTTGCCTTCAAGATCGACTCGGCGATGGTTCCGGGGCTTCCGGCACCGGTCCCGTGGCGCGAAATCTGGGTCTATTCGCCACGCGTCGAAGGGATTCACTTGCGCGGCGGTCCGGTCGCTCGCGGCGGCATTCGCTGGTCGGACCGGCGCGACGACTTCCGCACCGAAATCCTTGGGCTGATGAAGGCCCAGCTGGTCAAGAACGCAGTGATCGTCCCGACCGGCGCCAAGGGCGGTTTCTATCCCAAGCAGCTACCGCTCGCGTCCAACCGCGATGCCTGGCTGGCCGAAGGCACCGAAAGCTATCAGGTGTTCATCCGCGCCTTGCTGTCGATCACCGACAACATCGTCAACGACAAGGTCGTTCATCCCGACCAGGTCGTGATCCGCGATGGCGACGATCCCTATTTCGTAGTCGCCGCCGACAAGGGCACAGCGTCCTTTTCCGACATTGCCAACGCGCTGGCGCTCAGCCGCAACTTCTGGCTTGGCGACGCCTTCGCCAGCGGCGGGTCCAATGGCTACGATCACAAGGCGATGGGAATTACCGCGCGCGGCGCGTGGATCTCGGTCCAGCGCCATTTCCTGGAAATGGGCGTCGACGTCCAGGGCGACGAAGTTACGGTAGCGGGTTGCGGCGACATGTCGGGTGACGTGTTCGGCAATGGCATGCTGCTGTCCAGGTCACTCAAGCTGATTGCCGCTTTCGACCATCGCCACATCTTCATCGATCCCGACCCCGATCCGGCGGTCAGCTGGAAGGAACGCAACCGGCTGTTCGACCTGCCCCGCTCGAGCTGGGACGATTACGACCGCCACAAAATCTCCGACGGCGGCGGCGTATGGTCGCGGGCGGACAAATCGATCCCGCTTGGCCCGCAGGCCCGCGCCGCCCTTGGCATCGACGCCAAGTCGATTGAGCCGGCAATGCTGATCAATGCCATCCTCAAGGCGCCGGTCGACCTGCTGTGGTTCGGCGGCATTGGGACTTACATCAAAGCGTCCGGCCAATCGGATGCCGAAGTCGGCGATCCGGCGAACGATGCCCTGCGCGCGAATGGCGCCGAAGTGCGCGCCAAGGTGATCGGCGAAGGCGCCAACCTGGCAATCACGCAGGGCGGACGGATCGAGTTCGCCGAGGGCGGTGGCCGCATCAACACCGATTTCATCGACAATAGCGCCGGCGTCGACTGTTCCGACAATGAAGTGAACATCAAGATTCCGCTCAACCGCGAAATGGCGGAAGGGCGCCTGACGATCGAGAAGCGCAACCGGTTGCTGGTGCGCATGACCGACGACGTTGCCGAACTGGTGCTGGAAGATAATCGCTTGCAGAGCCTGGCGCTGTCGATTGCCGAAGCCGGCGGCGCGACTTCGCTTCCCGGGCACGTCAGGACAATCGAGTTGCTCGAAGCCCTGGGGCGCCTCGACCGCAAGGTCGAAGGCTTGGGTTCAAGCGACGTCCTGCTCCGCCGCGGGCAGGAAAATCGCGGCCTGACCCGGCCGGAACTGGCCGTGGTTCTGTCGATCTCCAAGCTGGTGCTTCAGGATTCGGCGGAAGAACTCAATCTCGCCGCCGATCCGCTGACCGAGCCCGAACTGTTCGAAGCCTTTCCCAAGGCCATGCGCAAGCAGCATGCCGACGCGATCCGGGCGCATCGGCTGCGCAACGAGATCATTGGCACCAAGGTCGCCAACCGGTTGGTCAACCGGCTCGGTCCCGGGCTGGCGTTCGACCTGACGGAAGAAGAAGGCGCCTCGCTCAACCAGGTGGTCGCTGCATTCCTGGTCGCCGAACGGCTGCTGGATCTCGATGCGTTGTGGAGCGAAATCGAACACGACAACCTGCCCGAAACCGTGCGCATCGAATTGTTTTCAATCGCCGCTGCAAGCGTTCGGTCGCACCTGTCGGACGTCCTTCGCGCAGCGGGCGGGGAAACCACGGTCAGTGCTTTGTGCGCCGAGCTTGGACCCGGGGTGCGCAAGATTGCATCGGCGGCGACCAAGCTCATTCGATCGGAAGTCCGCAATGAAGCCGTGGCCCGCCGCGACCGCTTGATTGCGCTTGGCGCAAGCGAGGACATCGTTCGCGGGCTGGTCCGCCTGTACGAACTCGACGGGGTATTCGGAATCGCTGCGCTGGCTAGCCAGCAAGGCGTTGACGAGCTCGTTTTAACGCGGGCTTATACCAGGCTTGGCGAGGCTTTGGGCCTCGATTGGGCACAGCAGCAAGTCGCCCGGTTCGTTCCCGCGGATCAATGGGAACGGCTGCTGACCGCCGGCCTCGCCCGCGACTTCGAACAGCTGCGCATCGAATTCCTGTCGCGGCGCAAGGCCGGCGATCCCCTGGCCGCAGTCGACAGCTGGATCGAAAAACAGGGCCCGCGCATCGAACAGTTCCGGACATTGGTATCGCGCGCGCGGGTTGAAGGTCATGTCAGCGCGTCGATGCTGGCCCAGATCGCCAGCCAGGCGCGGATCCTGCTGGCCCGCTGAAATGCGCATCGCCTTGCTGGTGCCGGCGCCCGATTACCCCGAACAATGGGACTGGGCCTTCGACGTGGAATCCGCGGCGCTGGTCGCCGCCGGCGCCAAGGTCGATGCGATCGCCTGGACCGAGGCGGGCGATTTATCGGGTTACGACCTGGTGCTGCCGCTGGTCGTATGGGGCTATCATCTGTACTATCCCCGCTGGCTTGAATTGCTCGACCGTGCCGAGCGCGAGAAGTGGCGGATGGTTAATCCGCCCGCGCTGCTGCGCTGGAACGGCGACAAGGCCTATCTCGCGGAGCTTGCCGACCATGGCGTGCCGACGGTGCCGACGCTGGCGGTTGAAGCATGCTGCGACGAAGACCTGGAAGAAGCGCGCCGCTGCTTCGCCACTGACGAACTGGTGATCAAGCCGCCGATATCGGCCAGCGCGACCGGCACTCACCGGATCGGGCGCAACGACGATTTGCCCGAGGAGAGCCGCGGCCAGCCGATGATTATCCAGCCGATGATCGCTGAGATCGCGACCAGTGGCGAATTTTCGCTGATGGTGTTCAACGGCGAATACAGCCACGCGGTGGTCAAGCGGCCGAGGGCCGGGGATTTCCGAGTCCAGCCGCACCTTGGCGGGGTTACGCTGCCGTGCCGCGCGCCCGCCGGCGCTCAAGAGTTGGCGAAGCAGGCGCTCGCCGCGGCCCCGGCGCCCGCGACCTATGCCCGCGTCGATATCATTCCGGACGATGACGGCGTGCTTCGGATCATGGAACTGGAGCTGATCGAACCGGCGTTGTTCCTCGACCATGCGCCCGGAGCGGACTCGCGCTTTGCCGCCGCAATCCTTTCAACCGCCCGCGCCGCGGGCGAGTAGCCACTGGCGGATGGCCGAGGTGAGGTTGGGCGTTTGCGCGGCCTGGAGCCGGGCCACGTCGATCTGTGCCACCAGCGCATTGATCGGGATTTTGCGCTCGCGGGCGGCGGCCTCCAGGGCGCTCCAGAACATCGGTTCGAGGCTGATCGAGGTTTGATGACCGGCGATCAGCACCGATCGTTTGCGGGGCGGGGCGTAGGACGGCGGTTCCGCCATCAGTACATATGCTGGCCGCCGTTGATCGACAGCGTCGACCCGGTGACGAACCCGCCGTTTTCATCGACGAGGAAGGCGACTCCGCGCGCAATCTCTTCGGCCTTGCCCAGCCGCCCGACCGGGATTCGGGCAACGATCTTGCCCAGCACGTCTTCGGGCACGGCGGCGACCATGTCGGTATCGATATAGCCCGGTGCAATCGCGTTGACCGTCACTCCGGACCGCGCGCCTTCCTGCGCCAGGGCCTTGGTGAAACCGTGGATCCCGGACTTGGCGGCGGCGTAATTGACCTGCCCATATTGGCCGGCCTGGCCGTTGATCGAGCCGATATTGACGATCCGACCGTAGCCGCGTGAGGCCATGCCTTCGAACACCGCCTTGGCCATGTTGAAGCAACCGCCAAGATTGGTGTCGATCACGTCCTGCCACTTCTGCCGATCCATCCGCTTGATCGTCGTGTCGCGGGTGATGCCGGCGTTGTTGACCAGCACGTCGACGGGTCCAAGATCGGCTTCGACCTTGCCGACGCCGTCCTGGCAGGCGTCGAAATCGGACACATCCCATTTGAATGTGTGGATCCCGGTGCGCTCGGTGAATTCGCGCGCCCGTTCATCGTTGCCGGCGTAGGTTGCCGCGACCTGCATGCCCATGTCCTTGAGCGCCACGCTGATTGCTTCGCCGATGCCGCGCGTGCCGCCGGTGACGATCGCCACTCGAGCCATTGAAAATCTCCTCCGTTGCGGAGAAACGCTTATGATTGCTCCAGCCAGCCCGCAAGCTCGCGCTCGATCAGACGTTGCAGCATCGCGATGCTTTCGGCGGAGTCGTTGAGGCAGTCGAGCAGCGCGAATTGCTTGCCGCCGGCGTCGTGGAATGTCTTGCGGCCGCGAATGCCCAACTCCTCAAGGGTTTCGATGCAGTCGACCGAAAACCCCGGCGCCGCGATCGCTATCCGAGTGACGCCCTGCTTGGGATAGGCGGCCAGGGTGGCATCGGTGGCCGGCTGCAGCCACTGCGCCCGACCGAACTTCGACTGGAACGCGACATCGACTTCGCGGCCCAGCGCTTCGCCGACCAGCCGCGCGGTCTTCTGGCAATGGCAGTGATAGGGATCGCCCAGCTCCAGCGTGCGCTGCGGCATTCCGTGAAAGCTGAGCAGCAGGCGCTCGGGCGCGAAGTCGAGCGCGTCGAGCTGTCGCGACAGGCTTGCCCGAAGCGCCTCGATATAAAGCGGATCGTCGTAATAAGGCGGGAGGATGCGCAACGCCGGTTGCCACCGCATTTTCGCAAGTTCGGCAAATATTGCATCGTTCGCTGTCGCGGTCGTTGCCGCGCAATATTGCGGGTAGAGCGGAGCGGCGAGAATTCGGGTGCAGCCCTCGCGCGTCATCTGCTCGATTGCCGCGGCAATTCCCGGGTGGCCATAGCGCATTGCGAAGTGAACCCTGACGCCCGGCAGCTTCGCGCCCAGCGCCTGCGCCTGGCGATGCGCGATGACTCGCAGCGGCGACCCGTCGTTGGTCCATATCTGGTTATAGGCTTCGGCGGATTTGCGCGGGCGAATGCGAAGGATGATTCCGTGCAGGATCGGTTTCCATGCGATTGCCGGAATCTCGATCACTCGCGGGTCGCTCAAAAATTCGGCGAGATAGCGCCGCACCGCTTGCGCGTCGGGCGCATCGGGCGTGCCGAGGTTGGTCAGAAGCACGCCGATCCGGGGCTCGGGGATGGCGGGGTGGCCGGCGGGGCCCGTCATGGCGCGGCCATTGGATCGAACGGTAGCGACCTGAGGCGCTTGCCGCTTCCGGCGTAGATGGCGTTGGCGACCGCCGGTGCAAGGACGACGGTGCTGAGTCCGTTCAATCCGCCCGACGCGGCGCTGCTGGGGATGATTTCGACCACGATCTCGGGCGTATCGCCGATGCGCGGCAGGCCAAGACGGCCAAATGGCCGTGCGCGCGGCATGCCGGCAACCCATTCCGGTGGCGGCACCGTCGCCTGGGCAAGCGCCCAGATCAGCCCGGTTTCGATTTGCTGGGTGGCGAGCCCGCGGTTGATGACCCGGCCACAGTCCACCGCAGCGACCAGCCGTTCGACCTTTATCCGCTGGTCGCCGCCAATGCTGGCGGTCGCGACCAGCCCGATGTGCGATCCAAACGCCGAAGCGCCGGCGATTCCCATAATGCTTCCACGGCCACCGCCGTCCCACTGCGCGCGGCGGGTAGCGGCCTGCAGGCAGCGTGCCAGCCGGCCGTTCTGGCCAAGCAGCGCCATGCGCAACGACAGCGGCTCAAGCCCGGCGGCATGCGCCAGCTCATCCATGAAGCTCTCGGTGAAAAACGACAGTTCGCGCTGGGGCGAACCGCGCATGTAGCCGGGCTCGAACGGCAGCGCGGTACGGACTGCCTCGATCCGGACATTGGGGATTGCATAAGGCGGGACCGCTCCGTCGAGCGCTCCGCCGCCGAGCTTTTTGGGACTGGCCCTGCCGGCCAGCCGGGCCAGCGCCGAACTCAGGCCATCCGCGGTTGCCACCCGCATCGCCCAGGCGTCGGTGATTCCGCCGTCGCCCGGCAGTGCTGTCATCCGGCCCAATGCGCCGGCCGACAAGCGGTCGTGGGTCTGGCCGTGCGCATTCGACAGGGTAACTTGCACCGGTCGGCCCAGGATGCGCGCCAGCTCCGTCGCGTAAGGGGCGGCGTCGGCTTCGATTGCACGGCCGGCGGGTTCGCCAATGGGCATCGGATACAAGCGGGCCTTGTCGAGCAGCCCGGACGCCTGGCTGCCCGCCCAAATCTCGGCCGCACCGCCGCTTACCCGAGCGGTTGCGCTCAGCGGTTCGAGGCCGAGATGCTGCGCGGGAGCGACGTAATAGGTTGCCGCCAGCGCACGCGAGCCGCGGGTTGCGCGATCATAGTCGCCGCGGCTGAACCATGGTTCTCCATCGCCGTGTGCCACTGCGGTCTCGAACAGGGGGCGGAGGTCGGCTGCGCCGCGCGTCCCGGTGAACTGCGGATCGGCGGCCTTGAGCGCCTGTTCGGCGGACCACCAGTCGTCGGCCGCAACCGCGATCCAGCCGTCGCGCGCTGTGACGTGCCGGACACCTGGAAAAGCCGCCAACGCTCCGCGCCCAAAGCTCCGCAAGCGTCCGTTGGGCGGCGCAATCCGAACGGCTGCAAACAGCATTCCGGGCAAGCGGACGTCGCTTGCAAAACGCAGGCTGCCGTCGCTTTTGCCCGGGCCGTCGAGCCGTTGCAGCGGCTGACCGAGAAGCCGCGACTTTGCCTTGGGGCGAAGGGTCGGCTTGAGCGGCGCAGCACGGCTCGAAGCCTCCTCCGCCAGCTCGCCAAAGCCGAAGGTGCGCACGCCGTTGATGACGAAACCGTCCGCCGTCTCGCAATCGGCCGGCGACACGTTCCAGCGGTCCGCCGCAGCGCCGATCAGCATTTCCCGAGCCGTTGCCGAAGCCCGCCGAAGCGGCTGTTCAAAGGCGCGCACGGAAGTTGCCGCGGCAGTGATCCGAATGGCGTCTGGCCAGCCTTCCTCCCTCGCCAGCGGATTGGCATAGGCCTTCGCCGCCGGCGCTGGTTCAACGGCAACGGTTTCCCACGCCGCGCCAAGTTCGTCGGCAACGATCTGCGGCAATGCGGTCCACGCGCCCTGGCCGGTTTCGGCCTGGGAGATGGCGACCGTCACCCGGCCGTCTCGCGCGACCTTGATGAAATTTCCGAAGGTGTGTTCGCCGCGGCCGGCGGCAAGATCGCTGCCGAGCCGCCGCGGCCACAAAGCAAAGGCGACGATCAGCCCGACGCCGGTGCCGCCGCCGACCAGCAACGTGCGGCGGTCGACCTTCAACTGGCGTACCGCGCCTTCAGCGCCCGCCGGTCGATCTTGCCAGTGCCGAGACGCGGCAGCGGATCGCTGGAAAAGATGAACCTGTCGGGGATTTTGAAGCGCGCAATCCGGCCCTCGAGAAAGGCGCGCAACTGGGCCTCATCGATCGGCTCCCGAACGTGGATTACGGCGACCGGGACTTCGCCAAGTCGGTCGTCCGGCGCCCCGAAAACACTGGCTTCGCCGACCGCTGGGCAGGCGTAACAGGCGGCTTCGACTTCGGCCGCGGAGATATTCTCGCCACCGCGGATGATAATATCCTTTTTGCGGTCGACGATGAACAGATAGCCGTCGTCGTCGAGATAGCCGACGTCTCCGGTGCGGACGAAGCCGTCGGCGGTGAATAGCGCTGCCGTCGCTTCGGGGTTGCGCCAATAGCCGGTGATGTTGGCGGCGGAGCGGATGCCGATCTCGCCCGCCTCGCCGGCCGGCAGCGGAACCTCGCCGGGGCCCAGGATAACTACTTCGACATAAGGCTTGTGAGCGCGTCCGGTGGAAGCGGGCTTGGCCGCGTAATTGCCCCAGAAATTATGACAGCCGACAGCGTTGGTCTCGGTCAGGCCATAGCCGAGCGCGGGCTGCGCGGCCGGAAACTCCTCCTTTAGGCGGGCGACGTGGGTCACTGGTCGTGGCGCTCCACCGGCGGCGATGTCGGTCAATGACGAAAGATCGTAATTGCCGCGGTCGGGATGGGTCAGCAGCTCCAGGCTCATCGTCGGGACGCCGACGAAATAGGTGATCTTTTCCTGCTCGATCAGGCGCAACGCTTCGCCCGCGTCCCATTTGTCCATCATCACCATGCAGCGTCCGACCACGAAGCTGTTGAGCATCACCGGCACTTCACCGGTGACATGGAACAGCGGAACGCTGAGCAGTGTCCGCGGCGGGCTGGCAGGAGCCCGGTTTTCCTGAGTCAGCAGTCCCAGCATCACCATCAGCCCGGTGGCGTAGGTGTACGCTCCGGCGGTCACTGCGCGGTGCGTCGACACCGCTCCTTTGGCAGCGCCCGTGGATCCCGATGTGAACAGGATGGTCGCCTCGTCGCCGGGCTCAACCGGTGGCAGTTCGGCATCGTCCCGGGCGCGGGCGAGGAGATCGCCGAGCGCTTCTTCGAGCGGCCGTTCGACCTCGACCTCGATGATTGTGCGGCCTTCACAACGCTCTGCGATGCGCGCCGCCCGCGCGCGGTCGGCAATGATCAGCCGGGGATCGGTGAGGGTGATCGCATGCTCCATCTCACGCGCTTCCCACCAGCCGTTGAGGAGTGTTGCGACCGCGCCCGCCTTGGCGATCGCCATGTAGACGGCGATCCACGACGGGCAGTTGCGCATGGCGATTCCGACCCGGTCGCCCGGGCCGATGCCGATCGCCATCAGGCCCCTGGCAAGCCGGTCGGAAATGCGGTTGAGGTCAGCGAAGGTCAGCCGTTCGTTGCCGGCAACGACTGCCTCGTTGGCAGCGTGAAGGGTGCAAAATGCCTCGAACAGGCCCGGCAGGGTGGCTGGGAAGTTTTCGACCACGACTCGCCCGGCCTCGTCACGGCCATAAACCAGCCGCCCGCCCGGCCCGCTCAGTCCGGCGAGCACCTGATCGTATCGCCGGTCGAGCTCGCTTTCCATTAACGAATGCGCTCCTTTGCCTTTGGCCGCCCGCGTCTTATGAGGCGCAGTTCATTGATGGGGAAGTCCTTGCAAACCGCCGACAACACGCAGTTCACCGCTTTTCCGGACCTCGGCCTTTCCCCGATTGCGCTGCACATCGGCCCGTTCGACCTGCGCTGGTACAGCCTCGCCTATCTCGCCGGAATTTTCCTTGGCTATTGGTATCTGCTGCGCCTGCTCAAGCAACCGGGTGCGCCGTTTGCGCGCCGCCATGCCGACGACCTGGTGTTTTATGCCGCGCTTGGCGTGATCCTTGGCGGGCGGCTGGGTTACGTGCTGTTCTATAATCTTGCGCATTACCTGCAGCACCCGCTGGAAATCCTGAAGCTGTGGGATGGCGGGATGTCGTTCCACGGCGGCATGGTCGGAACCTCGCTCGGAATCTTTTATTTCGCCCGCAAGGAGAAGCTGTCGTGGCTGCGAATCCACGATTATGTCGCCTGCTGCGTTCCGTTCGGACTGTTCTTTGGCCGCCTTGCGAATTTCGTGAACCAGGAATTGTGGGGCGCCGCGACCAGGGTCTCGTGGGCGGTGCGCTTCGTCGAGATCGATCCATACGGGCGACGGTTCCTCGGCCCGCCGCGCCATCCGAGCCAGATTTATGAGGCGCTTCTGGAAGGGGCCGTGCTGGCGCTGATCCTGGGGTGGATGTTCTGGAAGACCGATGCGCGTTTCCAGCCAGGCAAACTGCTTGGCACGTTCCTGTTTTTCTACGGGGTCTTCCGCTTCGGCATCGAGTTCATCCGCGAGCCCGACAGCCAGCTGATCGGCTTCGCCCAGGCGACCCACCTGCACATGGGTCAGTGGCTGTCGCTGCCGATGATTCTCGCCGGCCTCTATTTCATGCTGACCGCGAGCAAGCGGCGGGTGCGCGTGGAGTCGATCGCGGGCACGGAGAGCGTCGCCTGACACCGTTTGAGCTGACGCTGAGGAAGCGGATTCGGGCGAATGGCCCAATCAGCGTCGAAGCATTCATGCACGCCTGCAATGCGCATTATTACGCGACTCGCGACCCGCTCGGCGTGGACGGCGACTTCACCACCGCGCCTGAAATCAGCCAGATGTTCGGCGAAATGGTCGGCGCCTGCCTCGCCGATTGCTGGCACCGCGCTGGCGGCGGCGATGCGATCTTCGCCGAGCTCGGCCCCGGTCGCGGCACCCTCGCCGCAGACGCGCTGCG
>JBDSGQ010000090.1:0-9995 GCA_039918915.1 Sphingomicrobium sp. | reverse complement strand
CTGGCTGGTTAGAACGACGGCGGCCGCACCGTCCGAAATCGACGAGCTGGTCGCCGCAGTGATCGTGCCTTCCTTGGCAAAGGCCGGCTTGAGCTGCGGAATCTTGTCCGGGCGGCCGCGGCCCGGGGCTTCGTCCGTGTCGACCACCGTCTCGCCCTTGCGGCTGGTGATGGTGACCGGCACGATTTCGTCCTTGAATCCGCCCTTGTCGATTGCGTCCTTCGCGCGGCGCAGGCTTTCGATCGCATAATCGTCCATCTGCTGACGGGTCAGCTGATATTCGTCGGCGGTGCATTGCGCAAAGCTGCCCATCGCGCGGCCGTCCTCATAGGCATCCTCGAGGCCGTCGAGGAACATATGGTCGTAGGCGGTGTCGTGGCCGATGCGGGCGCCGGAGCGGTGCTTTTTCAGCAGGTAGGGCGCGTTGGTCATGCTCTCCATGCCGCCAGCGACGATGACCGCGGCATTGCCGGTGCGGATCGCTTCGTCACCCATGATCACGGTCTGCATGCCCGATCCGCAGACCTTGTTGACCGTCGTTGCCTGGACCGACTTGGGCAGGCCCGCCTTGATTGCGGCCTGCCGCGCCGGCGCCTGGCCGAGACCGGCGGGAAGCACGCAGCCCATGTAGATGCGGTCGATGTCGTCGCCCGAAACACCGGCGCGCTCGACCGCCGCCTTGACCGCGGCGGCGCCGAGATCGGTCGCCGAAGCATCGGCCAGCGCGCCCTGCATCGACCCCATCGGAGTACGCGCGATGGACAGAATGACGGTCGGATCGGATGCTTGGCTGGCCATGACGAAACTCCTGTGAGCGTCATTGCGAGGGCAGCGAAGCAATCCAGCTGGATCGCCGCGTCGCTTCGCTCCTCGCGATGACGGGCATGATGTTGCAGCGCACATAAGGTCTGGGCGCGCCTTGTTCAAACCGCAAAGTGGATGCTAGCGCACCGGCGAACAGGAGATCATCGCATGTCCGATGCCGGACTCGACTTCGACCTCGGCGAAATGGCCGACACCATCCGCGAGACCACGCGGCGGTTCGCCGCCGACAAGATTACGCCGATCGCGGCGCGGATCGACGAGACCGACGAATTCCCGCGTGAGCTGTGGCCGCAAATGGGCGAGCTTGGGCTTCACGGGATCACGGTCGAGGAAGAATGGGGCGGGCTTGGCCTGGGCTATGTCGAACATGTCGTCGCGCAGGAGGAAGTCGCGCGCGGCTCCGCTTCGGTCGGGCTCAGCTACGGCGCCCACTCGAACCTGTGCATCAATCAGGTCCGCCGCTGGGGCAATCCCGAACAGAAGCGCAAATATCTGCCGCCGCTGATCAGCGGCGAGCATGTCGGCGCGCTGGCAATGAGCGAAGCGGGTTCGGGCAGCGACGTTGTCAGCATGAAGCTCAAGGCCGAAAAATCGGGCAACGGCTATCGCCTGAACGGCACCAAGTTCTGGATTACCAACGGCGCCTATGCCGACACGCTGGTGGTCTACGCCAAGACCGGCGAGGGCAGTCGCGGAATCACTGCCTTCCTTATCGAAAAGGGCATGGACGGGTTCTCCATCGGCCAGAAAATGGACAAGCTTGGGATGCGCGGTTCACCGACCAATGAGCTGGTGTTCGACGATTGCTTCGTGCCGCCTGAGAATGTCCTTGGTGAAGAGAATAAGGGCGTCGAAGTGCTGATGAGCGGCCTCGATTACGAACGCACGGTGCTGGCCGGAATCCAGATCGGAATCATGCAGGCGTGCCTCGACACGGTCCTGCCGTTCGTTCGCGAACGCAAGCAGTTCGGCAAGGCGATTGGATCGTTCCAGCTGATGCAGGCCAAGGTCGCCGACATGTACGTCGCGCTGAATTCCGCGCGAGCGTATGTCTATCAGGTAGCGCGCGCATGTGATGCCGGACGAACGACCCGGTTCGACGCTGCCGGGGCGATCCTGCTGGCGTCGGAAAATGCGGTGAAGGTCGCCAACGAAGCGGTGCAGGCACTGGGCGGCGCCGGCTATACCAAGGACTGGCCGGTCGAACGCTATTATCGCGACGCCAAGCTGCTCGACATCGGCGCCGGCACCAACGAAATCCGCCGCATGCTGATCGGCCGCGAACTGATCGGAGCCTGACTCGCACAACCGCTGATGGTGCTTTAGCCTGTCCCCGCATTCTGTGGGGGATGGGCGATGCGATTATGGACTCTACCGTTGATGTGCGCCGCCATCGCGGGCTGCGATTCGGCTCACGAACCCAAGCAGGCCGCCGCTCCGCCGCCGGTCACCTTCGAAGGCGCGCAAGCCACCAACGCTTCGGCGCGCGTCGCGCATGGCGAGCGGTTGAGCCGGGTCCTCGGCTGCCGCGGCTGCCACACCACATCGCTGCAGGGACAGCGGTTCTACGAACTCTATGCCTCCAACCTCACGCGCGAGATTCCAAAGTATAATGACGAGCAACTCAATCGATTGATCCGCGCCGGAATTCACCCGAGCGGTCGCGACCTGTGGGGAATGCCCTCGGAAATCTTCCAGCATCTGGATGATGCCGATTTTGCGGCCCTCACGGCTTATCTGCGCACGTTCAAGCCAGCCGGGCCGGAGACCGGCAAGCCGCTGCCATTCGAGCCGGACACGAAGAAGCTGATCGCGGAAGGGAAAATCGTGCCAGCTGCGCAAGCTGTGATCAGGGACAAGGACATCGGCCCGCCCGACCTTGGCAAGCCCCATGCGCTCGGCCGCTACATCACGCAGGTTACCTGCGCCGAATGCCACGGTCCCCAGCTCAAGGGGACCCCAGGCGACACCCCCGACCTGGTCGCCGCCGGGGCCTATTCGCGCGCCGAGTTCGAGCAGCTGATCACCAAGGGTGTCCTGGCCGGCGGACGCAAGTTCAAGAATCCGCTGATGGGGGAGGTGGCGAGGAGCCGCTTCTCGCACCTGACGCGGAACGAACGCGATGCTCTTTACGCGTTCCTCAAGGCGCGCGCCGAACGGTCGCAGTGAACGGGACCTGCGCCGCGCAGGTCCCGCACTCAATCAGCCCCAGATTTTGACGCGCTTGTCGGGAGCCAGGTATAACTTCTGCCCAGGCTGGACGTTGAACGCCGGATACCAGGCGTCGATGTTGCGGACCGTCAGCGCGCGATATTGTTCGGGCGCATGGCCGTTGTTCAGCACCAGTTGGCGCAGGGCTTCGGGCCGGATTTTCGACGCCCACGCCTGGCCATAGGCAATGAAGAAGCGCTGATCGCCGGTGAACCCGCCGATGCTCGCCGCCGGCTTGCCGTTTAACGACGCCTTGTAGGCGTCATAGGCGGCGGACAGCCCGGACACGTCGGCGATGTTCTCGCTCAGCGTCAGCTTGCCCTTGATGTGCAGCCCCGGCAGCGGCTCGTAGGCATCATATTGGCTGGCAAGCGCATTGCCGGCGGCCTGGAAGCGCTTGAAGTCGGCTGGCGTCCACCAGTTGCGCAGCGCTCCCGAAGCGTCGAACAGCGCCCCGCCATTGTCGAAGCTGTGGCTGATTTCATGCCCGATGACGCTGCCGATCGCGCCATAGTTGAACGCTGCATCGGCCTTGGGATCGAAGAATGGCTTGACCAGGATCGCGGCCGGGAAGTTTAGCGCGTTCTGCACCGGCAGATTGACCGCGTTGACCAGTTGCGCCGGCATCCACCATTCCTTGCGGTCCATCGGCTTGCCGATCTTCGCGATCTGGAAGCGATATTCGGCCAGGTCGGCGTTCTTCTGGTTGGCGTAAGCATTGTCGGCGGTGATCTGAACGCCCGAATAGTCGCGCCAGCTGTCGGGATAGCCGACTCCGACGACGATGTTCTTCACCTTCTTCAGCGCCTCCTGCTTGGTCGAATCGGCCATCCAGTCGATCGCTTGCACGCGCTTTGCGAAAGCCGCCTTGATATTCTCGACCATGCCCTGAATTTCGGTCTTGGCGGAGGCCGAGAAATATTTGTCGACATAGGCTTTGCCAACGGCGTCCTGAAGCGCGCCGCTAGTCGCGTTAAGGGCGGAAATGTCACGCGGGCGGGGCTTGGGCGTACCAGCCAGCGTCGTCCCGTAAAATGCGAACTTAGCATCGCGGAACGGCTTGGGCAGGACGTTGCCCTGGTCACTGAGGGTGTGGAAAGCCATCCAGTCTTTCCAGTTTTGCAGCGGTTCCGACCCCACCAGGGCTGCGAGGCGGGGGATTGCGGCGTAATGATAAGCGTCGAATTTCTGCACGCTGCCGAGCTGCGCCGCATCAAGCAGAGCGGCCCAGTCGATGCCGGGCGCCTTTTGCTCCAGCTGCGCGCGCGTCCAGACTTGTGCGCCCTTAGCGAAGTCCTCGCTTTCCTCGCGAGGCTCGTGCGCCTTGGCGATCTTGGTCTCCAAATCGAGGATTCGCGCCGCAGCCCCTTGGGGATCGGGGTATCCGGCAAGCTGCAAGATTTGCTGGACATACGCTTTGTACTTGCCGAGCGTGCCGGCCATTTCGCCGTCGCTCGACAAATAATAGTCGCGATCGGATAGCCCTAGTCCGCCCTGCATCAGGTACGGCATCTGTTCGCCGGGTGTCGCCAGGCCTTGCGATACGAAGATTCCGAAAAGGTTGCCCGTCTCGTAGTTGGTCGAATTGAGCGGATCGGTATCGGACCGCAGGGTGCCCCCGATTGCGGCGGACAAAGCGCGCTTGTCGGCAATCGCGTTGATCGCGTCGAGATCGGCCTTGGCCGGGGCCAGGCCAGCGCGGTCGATCGCGTCGGTGTTGACATAGGCATTGTAGTAATTGGCAATGAGCGCGTCGTTGCCGCTCGTCGGGTTTGATTTCAGGATTGAATCGAACAGCTGGCGCGTATTCTTTTCACGCTCCTGATCGGCGATCCAGAAAGCGCCGAGGGAGGAGCGGTCCGGCGGGAGCTGGGTGTTCTTGACCCACGACCCGTTGGCATATTGGAAAAAGTCGTCGCCGGGCTTGGCCGAAGTGTCCATCGACGCCGGGGTGATCCCGAGCTCGGTCCCCTTCGCCGCTTCGCTTGCAGAATTGTTGCCCATGCCGGAGTTGCAGGCGCTCAGCGCGAGCGTGGAAACGAACAGCAGTGCGATGGAGCGCTTCATATCGGACCTTTCACAGACGGTTTTGCCAAGCTCTGCAGCACCCGCTACGCGGACGGCAGGGATTTTCGACCAACGGACCCATTGTAGAGATGAGCGCGGCGCAGATCGACAGTAATATTTCGCTCGACGGCGACGAATTTCGTGCGCGCGCCGAGCACAACCGGGCGCTTGCGCGCAAGCTGCGCGACGACGTTGCACAGGCCGCGCTGGGCGGATCCGACAAGCATCGCGAACGGCATCTGGCGCGCGGCAAGCTCCTTCCGCGCGAGCGGGTCGAACGGTTGCTCGATCCCGGTTCGCCATTCCTTGAGATTGGTCAACTGACGGCGTGTGACATGTACGACGGCGAAGTGCCCGGCGCGGGCATGATTGCCGGCATCGGACAGGTATCCGGCCGGCAAGTGATGGTCGTGTGCAACGATGCCACGGTCAAAGGCGGGACTTATTATCCGCTGACCGTGAAAAAGCATCTGCGGGCGCAGGAAATCGCACTCGAAAACCACTTGCCGTGCATTTACCTGGTCGACAGCGGCGGCGCCAACCTGCCGCATCAGGCGGAGGTATTTCCCGACCGCGATCACTTCGGCCGGATCTTCTTCAACCAGGCGCAGATGAGTTCGCGCGGAATCGCCCAGATCGCCTGCGTGATGGGCAGTTGCACGGCGGGCGGCGCCTACGTCCCGGCGATGAGCGACGAAAGCGTGATCGTCCGCAACCAGGGCACCATTTTCCTTGCGGGCCCGCCGCTGGTGAAAGCGGCGACGGGCGAGGAAATCAGCGCGGAAGATCTCGGTGGCGGCGACCTTCATGCACGCAACAGCGGAGTGGTCGATCATTTGGCGGAAAACGACGCGCATGCGCTGACGATCGTGCGCGATATCGTCAGCACCTTGCAGCCCGGAAGCGGCGCCGCGCTGGAATTGCGCGAGCCGCGTCCGCCCGCGTTCGATCCGGAGGAATTGTACGGCATTATCCCCCAGGACGTGCGGGCGCCGTACGACGTCCATGAAGTCATTGCGCGGATCGTCGACGGGTCCGAATTTCACGAATTCAAGCCGCTTTACGGAACGACTCTGGTGTGCGGCTTCGCCCACATCTGGGGAATGCCGGTCGCGATCCTTGCCAATAACGGCGTCCTGTTCAGCGAAAGCGCGGTCAAAGGCGCGCATTTCATCGAGCTTGCCTGCCAGCGCCGGACGCCGTTGCTGTTCCTGCAGAACATCTCGGGGTTCATGGTCGGCGGAAAGTACGAAGCCGAAGGCATCGCCAAGCACGGCGCCAAGCTGGTGACCGCGGTCGCCACCGCGCAAGTGCCGAAGATCACGGTGCTGATCGGCGGCAGCTTCGGCGCCGGCAATTACGGCATGGCTGGCCGCGCCTATTCGCCCCGCTTCCTGTTCACCTGGCCCAACAGCCGGATCAGCGTGATGGGTGGGGAGCAGGCCGCGAGCGTCCTCGCCACCGTCCACCGCGACGCTGCGAAATGGACGCCCAAGCAGGCCGAGGCCTTCAAGCAACCGATCCGCGAGGATTACGAAGCGCAGGGCAATCCGTGGCACGCGACCGCGCGGTTGTGGGACGACGGGATCATCGACCCGGCGCAAACCCGCGACGTGCTCGGCCTCGCTTTTGCAGCAACGCTGAACGCACCGATCCCCGATCGCGCTCAGTTCGGCGTGTTCCGGATGTGACGATGGTGATCTCATTGTTCCTCGCGCTTGCCGCCCAATCAGCCTCCACCAAACTGCCGCCGGGCAATGCGCTGCCGCCACAAGCGGCGGGCCAGGAGCAGGCCGTGCTGGCGACCATTCATTTGTTGCTGGAATCGTTCGAAGCGGGCGATTCCGCGGCGATGTTGCGTCTGGTCTATCCCGATGGGCGGGTGACAGCCACCGGAACGCGTTCGACCGGAAGCGGCGTTCGCCAGCAGAGCTGGTCGCAGTTCGCCGGGCGGGTGGCGCCCGGGGAGGCGATCACCGAAACGATCAGCGACCCGGCAGTTGAGGTCGACGGCGATGCGGCGATGGTTTGGGCACCGTTCGTGGTGCGGGTCGGCGGCAAGGTCAGCAATTGCGGCTTCGATCTTTTCGACCTGGTGCGTGAAAACGGCGCCTGGAGGGTCATGAACCTGACCTTCTCGTCGCGCGTGACGGGATGCGCCGCCAAGTGATCTCCAGCCTGCTCAGCGCCAACCGCGGCGAAATTGCGTGCCGCGTGATCCGCACGGCGCGGGCGCTCGGGATTCGCACGGTCGCCGTCTATTCGGATGCCGATGCTGCCGCGCTGCACGTACGCATGGCCGACGAGGCGGTGCATATCGGGCCGAGCCCGGCGCGCGACAGCTATCTCGTCGGCGACAAGATCATTGCAGCTGCCAAGGCGACAGGCGCCGAGGCGATCCATCCTGGTTACGGATTTCTCAGCGAGAATGCCGATTTTGCGCAGGCGGTTATCGCCGCGGGGCTGGTCTGGGTCGGGCCGAAGCCGGACAGCATCCGCGCCATGGGCCTGAAGGATTCCGCCAAGACCTTGATGACGGAAGCCGGCGTGCCAGTCACACCGGGATATCTGGGCGCCGATCAGGACCCCAAGCGCCTCGCAAAAGAAGCCGATGCAATCGGCTATCCAGTGTTGATCAAGGCGGTCGCCGGCGGCGGCGGCAAGGGCATGCGCAAGGTCGACGCAGCTAAGGATTTCGCAGACGCACTGGACAGCTGCAAGCGCGAAGCGGCGTCGTCGTTCGGCAATGACAACGTCCTCCTCGAAAAGTGGATCGAAAGTCCGCGCCACATCGAAGTGCAGGTGTTCGGCGACAGCCAGGGCAATGTCGTCCATCTGTTCGAGCGCGATTGCTCGCTGCAGCGGCGGCACCAGAAAGTGATCGAGGAAGCGCCCGCGCCGGGCATGGACGAAGCGACCCGCGCGTCGGTGTGCGGTGCCGCGGTGAAAGCGGCGCAGGCGGTGAAGTACGAAGGCGCCGGGACGATCGAGTTCATCGCCGACGCGTCCGACGGGCTGCGCGCCGACCGCATCTGGTTCATGGAAATGAACACGCGGCTGCAGGTCGAGCATCCGGTCACCGAGGAGATCACCGGGCAGGACCTGGTCGAATGGCAGCTGCGCGTTGCGTCGGGCGAGCCGCTGCCCAAGACGCAGGATGAACTGACGATCAACGGCCACGCAATCGAAGCGCGCTTGTACGCCGAAGACCCGGCCAGGGGCTTCCTGCCGAGCGTCGGCAAGCTCGATCACTTTGACTTGGGCGACGAGGGCCGCATCGAAACCGGAGTCGAAGAGGGCGATTCGATTTCGCCATATTACGACCCGATGATCGCCAAGCTGGTCGCGCGCGGCGACGACCGCGATGAAGCGATCGACGAACTTGCGGCAATGCTGGACGCCGCCGAAGTGTGGCCGGTGCGGACCAATGCCGGGTTCCTGCTCAACGCGCTGCTCCATCCGGACTTCGCAGCAGCCCGGATCGATACCGGGTTTATCGAACGCCACCTCGACCAGCTGGTGCCCGACGCCGAGCCGGACGAAGCGACCTGGCGGGGGGCAGCGGCGGTGGCGCTTGCAGTCGACGAACAGGATGAGCCGCTCGGCGGGCTGGTCGGTTTCCGCCTCAATGCGGCGGCGCGCACCAGCGTCGCGCTGGGCCGGGACGGCGACGTGCGGAGTGTCGCGGCCGACGACGGCGAGATCGCCGAAGTGTCCGGGTTCCGCGACGCCGAACGCGTGGTCGTCTTCAGCGAAGGCAATGCCTACGAATTCGCGCTGACGGTGCGCGGGACGGCCGCAGGACATGCGGCCCATGACGGCGAAATCGCGGCGCCGATGCCGGGAAGAGTCACCGAGGTCGAAGTTTCACAGGGCGACACGGTTGCCAAGGGGCAACGTTTGCTCACCCTTGAGGCGATGAAGATGGAGCATGCGCTGACCGCGCCGTTCGATGGTATTGTCACCGAGCTGAATGCGACCGCCGGAGGGCAGGTCAGCGAAGGCACGATACTGGTCCGCATTGAAGCTGAACCCGGCGCGGGCTGAGGCGTTTCAACCCGATGCGCAAACTCTTCTTCCTGCTGCCGATAGTGGCCAGCGCGGCGTGCACCACCGACTGGCCGCAAGGCGGAACGGCGATGGCGCTGGTCAATAGCGCCGGGCAAAGCATCGGTTCGGTCCGCGCCTGGCAGACCGCCGGCGGCGTGACCTTCCGCATCGACGGAACGCGGCTGGCCCACGGCATCCACGGGCTCCACGTCCATTCGGTCGGACGCTGCACCCCGCCCGATTTCGCCAGCGCGGGCGGGCATTGGAACCCGACGGGGCGCAAGCACGGCATCAACAATCCGGCCGGGCCGCATGCCGGCGACCTGAGCAATGTCGACGTCGCCGCCAACGGCGTGCTGGCAGCGACGGTGACGCTGCCCGGAGCGACGATGGCGAGCCTGCTCGACAGCGACGGCGCCGCGTTGGTGCTTCACGCCGGGCCCGACGATTATGTCACCGACCCGAGCGGCCATAGCGGCGGCCGCATCGCCTGTGCAGTGATCGGCGGCGGCGCGGAGCTGCGCTAGGCAGCCGCCGCAACCGCCGCGCGGCCAGTTCTAGTAGCGGCGGTAGGTGCCGTAATTGGTGCGGTCGATGCGAACGTTGCTGACCACTCCGCGATAATCGACGTTGCAGCGGAAGCTGAGGTCCCCGGCGCCCATCGCGCGGTTCTGGTAATAAGCGGACTGGCCATTGTAGCCGCCGCCGTAGCCGCTGCTGATCAAGCCCTTGACGCGCACTCCGCCGGAGCGGCGCTGAACATCGGTAATGGCGGTGACGCGCATCGCCGGGGCCGCGATATTCTGCTGATAGCCATAGCCCTGCTGGCCATAGCGCTGCTG
>JBDSGQ010000089.1:0-4600 GCA_039918915.1 Sphingomicrobium sp. | reverse complement strand
ACGCCTGGATAAGGTCGCCGACACCTTGTTCTTCGTGGCGCAGCTGATGCTCCTGATCGCGGCCCTGAGCTTCTGGTTCTAACGGCTGGCTGCGCTCCGAGCGCGCCCCACCGGGGTTCGATCAGCGCTCAAGCAAGGCGCGGACGCTGGCATCGAGTTCGCCCGGACGTGAGGAATAGCGCGCGGCGATTTGCCATCCGTGCGCGCTGTTGGCGGCGCGTCGCCAGAGGTCGGTCACGAAATAGCGCCCCGAGCGGTCAAGGCCGCCGATTGTCGCGTCAAAGTCCGCGATAGCCGACATCGCGACCAGATCGTCCGAAACGCGTCGGCAGTGGACGCCGTCATAAGCGAAACGCGTGCAGACATAGTCGGTGACCGCGGTCTGAAGCCAGTCGGACCGTTCGAACGGCTTGGTCGGCACGGTCGAGACGATCAGCGCGAAATCCGGACCGAGAAAGGCGTCGAGCGTCGCACGGTCCTGGTCCATCCAGGCCTGCATCCACCGGGTCGAAGCAGCGACTACGGCGTCGAAATCGGCATCGTTCATGTCTTGCTCCATGGCGGCAGCGGCCTCAACGAGATTGGGTGATGGGCTTCATGATCGTGTTGTCGACTCCCGTTGGCACCAAATCGATGACGATCACTCGAACCGGATCCGGGCCAACCGCGCTTCCCGCGTGCCACTGACCAATGGCTTCGGCCTGAACCTGCCCCGTTTTGAAATCCATCGACGCGCCGGTGTCATGGTTGACGACGCGCAAAGTCCCGCGCTCGACGTAGAAAAACCGCGACCACGGGTGCTTGTGGATCGGCAGAGTGCCGCCCGCCGGAATATCGACCGCGACGGCGACCATCTCGGCCGCCCCGGGCGGAAGCTTCAGCGGCTGGTCCGAAATCGTGTGGCCGGTGCGTAAAATGGGCGTGACCGTGGGGCTGCTCGCGGCCGCGGCGCTGACAACGCCCGGCCTGGCGCCGGCCTGATTGGCTTTATCATCGCCGCTGGGGCCGCACCCGCCGAGGGCGCACAGGGCGATCGCAAGCGCCGCGCGCAATACCATCGGGCCGGGGTTTGTCGTCGCAATAGACATCAACTGGTTCGCCTGGTCAGTGAGGAGTGAAGGCATTGATGCGCGCAATCCGCGTCTTCGGCCAGCTTTCAAACGGCAATCGCGGCCGAGTTTCGGACGGCGGCACCGGTCGATCGCGATTTGATGCCCCGCGGCACCTCTGCTAGCCGCTCGGCGCATGGTCCCACGCTATTCCCGTCCGCCAATGACCGACATCTGGTCGGCAACCAACCGCTATCGCATCTGGTGGCAGATCGAAGTCTTCGCCGCCGAAGCGATGGGCAAGATTGGGATGATCCCCGCCGAGGATGCGCGGACCATCCGCGCCGCCTATGACGCCGACGTGCTAGGCGACATCGATATCGCCGCGATCGACGACATCGAAGCCGTCACCAAGCATGACGTGATCGCCTTCCTCACCTGGGCCGGCGACAAGCTTGGGCCCGAGCGACGCTGGCTGCACCAGGGCATGACCAGCTCCGACGTGCTCGACACCGCGCTTGCAGTGCAGCTCAACCAGGCCGCCGAGCTGCTGCTGGGCGACCTCGACGCGCTGCTTGAAGTGCTCAAGCGCCGGGCGTTCGAACACAAGCTGACCCCGACCATCGGGCGCAGCCATGGAATTCATGCCGAGCCGACCACGTTTGGCCTCAAGCTCGCCCAGGCCCATGCCGAATTCGCGCGCAACCGCGCGCGCCTCGCAGCGGCTCGCGAAGACATTGCGACCTGCGCGATTTCCGGCGCGGTCGGGACCTTCGCGCAAGTCCCGCCAGAAGTCGAAGCACATGTCGCCGCCGCGCTTGGGCTCGCGCCCGAGCCGGTGTCGACCCAGGTCATCCCGCGCGACCGCCACGCGATGTTCTTCGCCACCCTGGGCGTGATCGCATCGTCGATCGAGCGGCTGGCGACCGAAGTCCGCCACCTGCAGCGCACCGAAGTGCTCGAAGCCGAGGAATATTTCTCGCCCGGCCAGAAGGGCAGCTCGGCAATGCCGCACAAGCGCAATCCGGTCCTGACCGAAAACCTCACCGGCCTCGCCCGAATGGTGCGCGGCTATGTCACGCCTGCGCTTGAAAATGTTGCCTTGTGGCACGAGCGCGACATTTCGCACTCATCGGTCGAACGCTACATCGGCCACGATGCGACGATCACGCTCGACTTCGCACTGGCCCGCCTGACCGGGGTCGTGGACAAGCTTGTGGTCTATCCCCAACGGATGGCGAAGAACCTCAACCGCATGGGCGGGCTGGTTCATTCGCAGCGGGTGCTGCTGGCCCTCACCCAAGCCGGCCTGAGCCGCGAAGACAGCTATGCCCTGGTTCAGCGCAACGCGATGAAAGTGTGGGATTCCGACGGGGAGCTAGCGCTGCTCGACCTGCTCAAGGCCGATCCCGAAGTGACCGGCCGCCTCTCCCCCGATCAGCTCGAAAGCCTGTTCGACCTCGGCCATCATGTGCGCCACGTCGATGTGATTTTCGACCGTGTGTTCGGCCCATCGGCTTAAGCGTTGAACATTAACCCGTTTTCAGGTGCGAAACGGGGAATCCCGGCTATGATGCGTCCGGGGAGTGGCTTCTCGGTCGAATGGAAACGTTGCAGCGCACGCACAGTGAAGCGGTAGCCGCGCCGGCCGCAGCCGGTGGCGCTGGCATGCAAGGCGGATGCTATCTGCTCGAACTGTCGCCCGACTGGATCGTCCGGCGCGCTTCCGAAAATATCCACCGGCTGCTCAAGGAATCGCACGTCACGCTGATCGACGAGCCGCTTGGCCGGTTCGTCCATGCCCAGGCGCTTCACGATGTCCGCAATCTGTTCTCCCGCCTGAGCGGAACGACCGGCATCGGCCGCGCTTATGCCGTGCGCCTGACCGACCACCACGATCTCGTCGATATCGCCTTCCAGCTGATCGACGGCGGAGTGCTGCTCGAGGCCGTGCCGACGTCGAGCGGATTTGGCGAAGCATTTGGAACGGTCGGCGGGCTGATCGCCGGACTGCCGAGCGATTCCGGCCAGGCCCTGCTCGACGGGGCGGCGCGGCGCATGCGCGCGCTGACCGGCTATGACCGAGTGACGATTACCAGCGGCGATTGCACCGCCGAAAGCAGCCGCGGCGGCTTTGCCGGGCCGGCCTCGGCCATCGGCGAAGTCCCGGCGATCGTCGGCGATTGTTCAGCGGCTCCGGTCGCGATCTTTCCGCGCGGAGACGACCGGATGCTTGGCGTGGCATTGTTGCGCTCGCCGGATCGCGCGGTACTTGACCAGTTTGCCGCTGCCGGCGTCAGGGCCAGCCTTCGCGTGCCGTTCCAGGGCAATGGGGTCGAGGGCGTGTTTCAGTGCGACAGCCGCACCCCGCGAACCCCCAGTTTCGAATGCCACGCCGCTGCGGAGCTGTTTGCGCAGATGTTCGCGTTAAGGCTTGAAATCGAGCAGTTGCGCGGAAGTCAGGCCGCGAAATAGTCGCGGACGCGGCTGAAGAAGCTTTTCGCATTGGGGCATTCGTCGCCCGTTTCCATGCCGCGGAAATCCTCCAGCAGCTGCTTTTGCTTGGCGTTCAGCCGAGTCGGCGTTTCGACCAGGATCAGGGCGACGACATCGCCGCGGCCACGGCCGTTGAGGACGCTCATGCCCGATCCGCGATGGCGCAATTGCTCGCCCGACTGGATTCCGGCGGGGATCTTGATGTCGACCTTCTGCCCATCGATCCCGGGCAGGCTGATCGATCCGCCCAAAGCCGCGTTGGTAAAGGTGATCGGGCATTCGGCGATCAGGCTGGTGCCTTCGCGGCTGTAGATCGGGTGCCGCTTCATGTGCACGAACAGATAGAGGTCGCCACTGCCCGCGGTGCGGATGCCGGCTTCGCCCTCGCCGGCGACGCGGATGCGCGTTCCTTCGTCAACTCCGGCGGGCACCTTCACCGATAGCCGCCGCTGCGCCAGGACGCGGCCTTCGCCATGACAAGTGAGGCACGGGTCAGCGATGACTTCGCCCGAACCGCGGCAATTGGGGCAACCGCGTTCGACCACGAAGAAGCCCTGCTGCGCGCGGACCTTGCCCGCTCCGCCACAGGTTGCGCAGGCGGTCGCACAATCGCTGGTCTTGGAGCAGCCCCGGCCATGGCATGTGTCGCACTGCGCCAGGGCTTCGACCGTGATCGCCTTTTCAATACCGGTGAAGGCTTCTTCGAGGCTCAGCTCAAGATCGTAGCGAAGGTCGGCGCCACGGGCCGCGTTCTGGCGCGTGCCGCGCTGATCCATGAATTCGCCGAAGATGGTCGAGAAGATGTCGGAAAAGCCGTTGAAACCGGGATCGGCAAACGGATCGGCGCCGCCGCCGTTTTCAAACGCGGCCTTGCCAAAGCGATCATAGGCCGCGCGCTTCTGAGGATCCTTCAGGACATCATAGGCCTGGTTCACCGCCTTGAAGCGCGCTTCGGCGTCCTTGCAGCCGCCCTTGCGGTCGGGATGGCAATCCATCGCCGCGCGCCGGTACGCGGCTTTGATCGCGGCATCGTCGACGCCGCGCTGAATCCCCAG
>JBDSGQ010000088.1:0-8304 GCA_039918915.1 Sphingomicrobium sp. | reverse complement strand
CGCAAGTGCTCGATACCGGAAGCGAAACCGATACGGTCGATGCCGGGATCGGCGACGACACGATTTTCGCCGGCTACGGCGATAAGGTTGATGGCGGAGATGGGATCGACACGCTTCTGATCAGTTTTCAGGGCGCATCAGGCGGCGTTCATTTCGACGCCGCCCTTGCGACCCAGGTGATTGGCGGCGGCCTCATCACGAACATCGAATCCGTTCAATGGTTGCAGGGAAGCAATTTCGACGATTACCTGAGCATAGCCGGTCAGGCTTATGCCCCGTACGCCTCCATCTACGGTATGGGCGGGGAGGACACGCTGGTCGGCGCCGCCGACACTTACCTGCTCGACGGGGGTGACGGCGACGACACGATAGTGGCTGCTCAGGGCGCGTGGACGCGGGTCGATGGCGCCGCCGGCGACGACACGATCTACGCGAGTTGGATCGCCCACGGAGGCGATGGCAATGACACGATCTTTGCTACTACCGGCGCGCAGGCCATCGTCTACGGCGACGCTGGTGACGACGTCATCACCGGCAGTACGGGACCGGATCAGCTGATCGGCGGCAGCGGGGCCGACACGATCTTCGGCGGCGACGGTAACGATCTGATATACTCCTCCGATGGCACGATGGAGACCATTGGCATCGGCACCACTGGCCTGGAACATGATCAGCTGAACGGCGGCGCTGGCAATGACTGGCTTTGGGCGGGCTATGGCGACGACGTCGACGGTGGATCGGGCACCGATCATCTTAGCCTGAGCTTTCTCGGTGTAACCAGCGGCGTGACCTTCAATTCGACCCCGATCATCGCTGGACAGTCCGTTACGATTGGTGGCGGAACGATCCAGAACGTTGAAACTATAGAATATTTAGTGGGCACCGCATTCAACGATACGCTGACGATCGCCGCCCAGAGCGCGTTGATCGAAGTCGATGCCGGCGACGGCGACGACACGGTCTACTGGAACGCTGGCTCCGGGCGGCTGCTCGGCGGCGTCGGCAATGACACGGTCGTGGTCGGCGCCGGGGCGGCCGTTTCATTTTGGGGTGGAAGCGGCAATGACGTGCTGTTCGCGGCGTCAGCCATGGACAATTTCTCGGGCGGCGACGGCTTTGACACGGTCGATTACGGCAACGCCCTGGCGGGCGTAACAACTTCCCTGCAAAACATGTGGAGCGTTGAACAAATCAACGGTTCATCCTTCGCCGACACCCTGACCGGGGATAATTTCGACAACGTCCTGTCGGGCGGCGGCGGTAACGATACGCTGGCCGGCGCGCGCGGCAACGACACGCTGACCGGCGGTACCGGCAACGACACGTTCGTGTTCAGCATTTACGACGGCAAAGACACGATCACCGATTTTTCGGTCGGCGACAGCCTGAAGTTCATCGATTACGGCGTTGCCCAGTCGATCACCCAGGTGGGCGCTGACGTTGTCGTCCTGCTGTCCTCGACCGACCAGGTCACGGTGTTGGACACGACCGTGACCGCGGTCCAGTCGGCAATTCACTTCGTCACCGACGCGCCCCTCACCCTCGTCGGCACTGCGGGCAGCGACGTGCTGCGGGGCGGCACGGGGAATGACAATCTTTCCGGTCTGGCGGGAAATGACACGCTGATCGGCGGGCGCGGCGCGGACACGATGATCGGCGGAGCCGGTAACGACACTTATTATGTGGACAATGCGAAGGACGTCATCGTCGAAGCTTCCCGTGGAGGAACCGACCAGGTTCTGGCGTTGGTCGACTATACCTTGGCCGCTCGGGTCGAGGTCGAGGTGCTGACGGCATATTACGATCCTTACGCCGGTGCGGCCGTGGGCGGCCTTGCGGACCCGATCAACCTCACGGGTAACGAATTTGGTCAAACATTGTCCGGCAATCCGGCGGACAACATATTGTTCGGAATGGGCGGCAACGACTTCCTGTCTGGCGGTAACGGCAACGATACCCTGGCAGGCGGCCTCGGCAACGATACGCTCACAGGCGGTGCCGGGAACGACAGCTTCCTGTTCGCCCTGCGCGACGGGAAGGACGTGATTACCGACTTCACCGCGGGGGATCTGGTCAAGATTTCGGGCTACGCCGCCGCGCAATCGATCGTCCAGTCAGGCACCGATGTCATTTTGTCCTTTTCGCGAACCGACGTGATCACGCTCAAGAACACCGACGTCGCCACAGTCACGGCCGGGCTTCAGTTCATGACGAGCGGAGGGGGAACCGGCGGTACGGGTGGCGGGACCGGGGGCAGCGCTGGGGCAACGGAGGGCGATGACACCCTTACCGGCACGTCGCGCAGCGATACGCTTAACGGACTTGGCGGCAACGACACCATTCGCGGTCTGGCGGGTAACGATACCCTGACCGGCGGGGCCGGCAGCGATACGTTCGTGTTTGAACGAAGCGGCGGCAACGACCGGGTCACCGACTTCGTAAGCGGCACCGACAAGCTCGACCTGCGGCTGCTTCACATCGACGAAACTGCAATAACGAGCGCCGCCAACAAAGCCGGCGACCTGGTGATTTCGGTCGACGCGGATCACAATGGCCGCGCCGACTTCACGATCACGCTGACGCATGTCAGCCACGTCGAAACCACCGACTTCATCTTTGTGTAACGCGGCACGGCAGGCGCGCCGCGGGGCGCGTTCGCCGTGCAAATTAGCGGGGGTTTGGTGGAGCCGAGGGGGATCGAACCCCTGACCTCTGCAATGCCATTGCAGCGCTCTCCCAGCTGAGCTACGGCCCCCTTGTCGTTGCGCCTTTAGGCGAACTTTCCCCTTCTGGAAAAGGGGAAAATCTCGGTCGCCCTACGGCGCCAAATGTACATCCGAAAGATGCGGTTCGAAAGCGCCTAGCTGTCGTCGTCTTCCTTGGCGGTTTCAACGCCGAGGTCGTCATCGCCGGTATTGAGGTCGACTTCCTCGTCCGGGCTAATTTCCTCATCCTCGTCGACGGCCAGATCGTCAGCCGCAAGCTCCTTGTCCTCGGCCGGCTCCTTGGCCACGGGGGCCGCTTCGAACGCCATCGGCTGCTTCGATTTCAGCACCGGGTCGGGCATGAAATCGGTTGCGCAGCTGATGCAATGCACGGGGTCGTCCTTGCCCAGGTCGTAGAAACGGGTCGAGCACTTGGGGCAAGTGCGCTTGGTGCCCCATTCGGGATTCACCATGTGGGTTTGAACTCCAGTCAAAATGTGGGTCGGCCGCCAGGTCCGGCAGCCGGCGGCGCGCCTTGCCATAGGCATATGCCCCTGTCAAAGCGCAGCGCTTGACCAGGAATATGGGAACTGCCGCGAACAGCAACAAGCCGCTGGTGATTGCAGTGGACGGCCCCGCGGCGAGCGGGAAGGGCACGATCGCTCGCGCCATCGCCGAGGAGCTTGGCTTGCCGCACCTGGATTCAGGCCTGCTCTATCGCGCCGCGGCGCTTAACCTGTGGCGCTGGGGGGGCGACCCCGGCAACGAATTCGAAGCCGTCCGCGCTTGCGCCGAACTCAACCTCGACCGCGAAGATCCGGAGCTTCGGTCGGAGCCCGTGTCGCGCATCGCATCATCGATCTCGGCTTACCCCGGCGTTCGCTTGGCCCTGCTGGAACGCCAGCGCGACTTCGCTTCGCAATCGTCGGGCGCGGTCATCGATGGACGCGATATCGGCACCGTCATCGCGCCGGACGCGCAAGTGAAGCTGTTCGTCACCGCAAGCCCGCAAATCCGGGCGGAGCGGCGGCTGCGCGAGCTGGTGGCGCGCGGCATGGCGGCCGAGCTGGCCGACGTGCTGGCGGACATCATGGCCCGCGACGAACGCGATTCGGGGCGTTCCGAGGCCCCGTTGCGCCAGGCGGACGGTGCGATTGTGCTGGATACCAGCAAGCTCGACGTCGCCGGGGCCATCGCCGCCGCTTTGCGGCTGGTCGCGGACCGGGCGGGTGGGCCCCGCTAGCGCTGAGCCGAGCCGCCGGTAGCGGCCGCTGCCGCCACCTTGGTTGCCGCGGGCTTGCCGTCGAGACCGTAGACGTCAGGGGCGAACGCGAGCTTGTCGCCGTCCGGGCGCGCAGTCAGGTAACTGATGAAGATCGGGACGCCGGCGGTCAGCTGGACATTCTGTTCGGCATCGTCGCCCGACGGAGCCGGTTCACGACCAAGCAGCCAGGTGGCGAGCGCCGCGGGGTGTTCGAGCCGGACACAGCCGAGGCTGAGGTTGCGCTTGGCTTTGAGGAAGAAGTCCTTGTGCGGCGTATCGTGCAGGAAAATCCCGTAATCGTTGACGAAGCCGAACTTCATCTTGCCCATCATGTTGTTGGGGCCGGTGAGCTGGCGGATGTTCACTTCGACGTCGCCCTTGGCGACCGCCTTCCAGTCGACCGTGGTCGGGTCGATCGCCACTTCCTTGTCGCCGCCGAACGCCGCGACGGTCTGATAGCGGGCCGCCGTGAGGTAGGATACGCCGCGCTTGACCACCACCGGCGCGACCTTGCGGCGAGCGACGTCCTGCGGAATGTGCCAATAAGGGTTCAAGGTGACGTAATGCACCGTCCCGGCCAGCAACGGCGTCGGGAAGTCGGGTTTGCCGACGACGGTTTTCATCGTGTCGACGACGCGCCCGTCCTCCAGCATCATCAGCTGCGCATTGGCGACATCGACGAGGATCACGCGGCCGCTGGCCGGCACCAGCCGCAGCCGGTCGAGCGTTGCGCGAACGCGTGGGTCGCTGCCTGAACCATTGCGCAGGGCGGTGTCGCGAAGCGAGGCGTAGAACGGATTGACCGCCGCTGTCCGCTCGACAAGGGTGGTCAGCGACGGCGCGGCGCTGGCCCCGATCAGTACCGCGCTTGCCGTCGGCATGCGCAGCGCCCGGGCGGGATCGCCATAGCTGACGCCAGCCACCGGAGCGTTGAGCGCCTGGGCATATCGCACCCATGCCGTGGAGATGATTTTGTCGTCCGCCTGCTGGGCGGCAAGCCCCGCCGCATCCACCGCCGGGGCAGGGTTGCGCGCAAGCGCTGCTTCGACCGACGCCGCCAGCGCGGGGCCTTCGGCCAACCCATCGACCGGCGACCGGCGCAACAGTTCGGGAAGCTTGGCGGCCGCCGCTCGGCGGCCGGCATCGCCGAGCCAGATAAGAGTGCCGGGACGAGCCGCGTAAAACGGTTCGACATTGCTGTCGGGACGGCCGGCGAGGGGAGCCATTGGCGCCGGTGTCGCCAGCGGCCGTGCCGGAGCGAAGTCCTGGGCGAGTGCCGGCGCGGCTGATGCTGCGGCAAGGGCCATGACTGCCAGCTGGAACCGAAACTTGCGCATCACCCTTAAAACCTCACTGAATCGCCGCTGCAGATTATTTGCGATAACCTAATAAGTACTTGCGCGGGAAGGGACATTCGTCGCTTTCGGACGATTGAAAGGGCCGGCATTGCAGCAGCGATGCACGGCTGCAACAATCGCCGCGTGCCGGCAGCCATCAAGATTCGTCCCGCCCATGCCTCCGATCGCGACGCGGTCGGAAGGCTCGGCGCGATGCTGGTTGCCGAGCACCACGACTTCGATGCCGCCCGGTTCATTGCCCCGGTGCCCGACATGGCAGCGCGCTACGGCCAGTTCCTGATCGATCGCCAGCAGCAGCCGGGCATGGTCGTGGTGGTGGCCGAGCGCGAAAGCGCGGTGGTCGGCTATGCTTTCGCCGGGATGGAAGGCGATGATTTCATGGCGCTGCGCGGACCGGCGGGGGTGATTTACGACCTGGTGGTCGATCCCGGCCACCAGCGCCAGGGGATCGGCAGCGCGTTGATGACCGCCGTGCTCGACGAATTGACCGCGCTCGGGGCGCCGCGCGCAATCCTGTTTACCGCGGACAAGAACGACGTTGCCCAGGCGATATTCACCGCCACGGGGTTCCGCCGCACGATGATCGAAATGACGCGTGAGCTCGGGGCCGAGGACCGCGAAACTTAGCGGTCCTGGCCGCCCTCCGGCTTGGCGATGGGCGCAAGATAGGTGACCAGATCCCATTCGGCGTGAATGCTGATCATAAGCAGGGCCAGCAGGTCGGCACCGATCGCGCTGTTGGCCCAGGGCCGGCCCGTCAGCACCGTCAGCGCGGCCGCGCCCAGCCCGACGTAGGCGATGGCGGGGGCAATGCCGTACCAGAACAGGTCGAACAGCGGCGATTTAGGGGCGCCGGGGCGCCGCGCGATGCCGATGGTGCTGCGCACGCCCATGGTCGCTCCGATCAGCGCCAGGCCCGCCGCCAGCCAGCCGAACGCGATCGCCGGCATGGTCGGCGCCATGGCCCCGGCGCTAAGCGCAAGGATCACTGCCAGATGCCAAACGATGGGCGAGGTATAGAGGTGCTTGCCGCGCTCGACTTCGTCGCGGTCGCGCCCCGCAGTCAGGGTCACCACCACGAACATCAGGCCGATCAGCGCGCCCGCCGACCCGCCCGTGATCAGGTAGAAATTTTCCCAGCCTTCGAACATCGCTGGCGGCCTTAGCCGATTAGGGCTTCCTGCGCACGGCCCAGATGAAGGCGGAAAGGCTGCTGACCAGCGCCGCGATGGCGATCAGCATGGCAGGATCGAGGACAAGCATGACGGGCGACTCCATGCCCGCATTTGTTCCCTATTCGTTCCTGTCGTCAATAGGATATTGCCTATTTCATGGAATTGTAGAGCCGATTATGGCTCGGGCGCGGACGGCAAGATCTTGCTCTTTGGCCCCTTCTCGGCTAAGGGCGCGCGGTCCGGCGGGCACAGCCTCGCGGACAGCCCGTCTCCTTGGCGAGCGTGTGCGGTGAACCGGCATTGGCCGGCACCGGGTCGCGCATTTTGTCATGCCGGGCTGTTCGCATGCAACGCCCTTCGGACGCCGCGTCCGGATAAGCTGGCCGCGGCAGTACCTTTGACCAGGTCCGCATGTGAAGGTCCGCCATGGTGGCGACCACGCGGCAGGCCCGATTAAGCTGAAAGTATCCTGTTTGATGGCGACCACGACCTTCCCGACCCGCGACGATTTCGCGGCCCTTCTCAACGACAGTCTCGGCGGCGAAAACGAAACCTTCGAAGGCAAGGTGGTGAAGGGCATCGTCACCGGCATTGAAAACGACATGGCGGTGATCGACGTCGGGCTGAAGTCCGAAGGTCGAGTGCCGCTGCGCGAATTCGCAGCGCCGGGCCAGAAGGCCGAACTGGCGATCGGCGATGAAGTCGAAGTCTATGTCGACCGCGTCGAGAACAGCCAGGGCGAAGCGATGCTGTCGCGCGACCGCGCTCGCCGCGAAGCCGCGTGGGACAAGCTTGAAAAGGAATTCGACGCCGGCAACCGCGTCGAAGGCGTGATCTTCGGCCGCGTGAAGGGCGGCTTCACCGTCGATCTCGGCGGCGCCGTCGCCTTCCTTCCGGGAAGCCAGGTCGATATTCGTCCGGTCCGCGACGTCGGCCCGCTGATGGACCTTCCGCAGCCCTTCCAGATCCTCAAGATGGACCGCCGCCGCGGCAATATCGTCGTATCGCGCCGGGCGATCCTCGAAGAAACCCGCGCCGAGCAGCGCAGCGGCCTGATCCAGAGCCTTGCCGAAGGCCAGGTCATCGAAGGCATGGTCAAGAACATCACCGACTATGGCGCCTTCGTTGACCTCGGCGGCATAGACGGCCTGCTGCACGTCACCGACGTCAGCTACAAGCGCGTCAATCACCCGTCCGAAGTGCTCAACATCGGCGACACGGTGAAGGTGCAGATCATCCGCATCAACCGCGAAACGCAGCGGATCAGCCTGGGCATGAAGCAGCTCGAAAGCGACCCGTGGGAAGGCGCTTCGGCCAAGTATCCGGTCGGCGGCGTGTTCAGCGGCCGAGTGACCAACATCACCGAATATGGCGCCTTCGTGGAGCTCGAAGCGGGCATCGAAGGCCTGGTCCACGTGTCGGAAATGAGCTGGACCAAGAAGAACGTCCACCCCGGCAAGATCGTCAGCACCAGCCAGGAAGTCGAGGTCAAGGTGCTCGAGGTCGACGAGGAGAAGCGCCGCATTTCGCTCGGCCTCAAGCAGGCGCAGGAAAACCCCTGGGCGGCATTTGCGGACTCTCATCCGGTCGGCTCGACGGTCGCGGGCGAAGTCAAGAATTCGACCGAATTCGGCCTGTTCGTCGGGCTTGAGGGTGACGTCGATGGCATGGTCCACATGTCGGACATCGCTTGGGGCGTATCGGGCGAAGAAGCTCTCCAGCTGTACCGCAAGGGTGAGCAGGTCAACGCGATCGTCAAGGAAATCGACGTCGAGCGCGAGCGCATTTCGCTGTCAATCAAG
>JBDSGQ010000087.1:0-14830 GCA_039918915.1 Sphingomicrobium sp. | reverse complement strand
CCCGTCCTTGATTTCGAGCACGCTCGACGATCCGTCGCAGCGGATATTGCTCAGCGTCGCGCTGCCCGCCGCCGGGCTTGCGAACAAGGTCGCCGATTGGCTGACATAGCCCGGCGCGACCAGGCTGATGAACATCCGGTCGATCTGCGTCGGGTCGACCCGGTCGGCGTCGGCTAGTCCGAAACCGCCGTCGAGCGCATCGAAATCGATCGTGATATCCGCGCTTTCCGGGGCTCCCACCGCGTAATTCCACAAACGCACGAACCACGAGCGCGGATTGCCGCTGGCGTCCGTGCCTTCGATCGTCAGCGTCGGCCCATCGATCGCGTCGAGGGAAATGACTCCGCTCGACTGCCAGTGAAAGCTCAGAACGCAGTGCGAATAATCGCGCGCGGTTTCGCGCGCATGCGCCGGATGCGCCGCGCCATCCGTGCTGTCCCAGATCAACCCAACCAGGTCGCCCTTGCGCAGCAGCTCGGCCGCAATCGACAGCCCGTGCCCATCCTCGCTGGTGACCAGGCTAGCGATCGCGCCGCGCGGGAAATCGACGGTCCAGTGGATCGGGTCGAATCGCTTGACGTGCGTGCGGCTGATCGCGGCTCCGGGCCGCGTGAACCACAGGTTCATCGCCGGTCCTGAAGCGCGGAGCGGATTGCCCGCGCGACTTGCCGGCTCGACTGCCGAAGCATTTGCGGATCGCCGGGGGTCGGCGTGTTGATGGAAATCGCAACGCGCACGTCGCGCCCGCCGCCACCGCCCAGCTGCTCGATCCGCCCCCCACCCGGCGGCACGAACAATTCCGGCCCGCGCTCGCCAACGACATAGCTGCGCCCGCCCGTCACTGGCCCGCCGGTCGCTCGCCCCGGCGATCCCGCCAAGGATGAAATCAATCCGCCGAGCCCGTTGATCAGGCTTGCTCCGACCCCGCCTCCGCCCGGCCCGTGAAACAGCGCGCGCAACGACGCCTGGGCAATGTCCGCCATCGCCGCCAGCGCGACCTTTTTCAGATCGTCGAACCCGAACTTGCCGCTGCTGATCGCCTTCGCCAGCGAGTTGTCGATCAAGCGCCCCGCACGCCCGGCGCCGGCAACCAGCGGCCCTTCCAGCTGCCCGCGCATCGTCGATACGTCGCGCGCGAACCCGGCGGTGTCGGCGCGAACGCTGACCACCAATTGCTCGATTGTTTCATCCATGATGCAGCCCTTCGCCCGGAAACCGGCGCTTCAGTTCTTCGATCGTCATGCTCGCGCTCGCGTCAGCCGGCGGCGCCAGTGCGGTGCCAAGCTCGGCGGGCGTCGCGCTCCAGAATTCGTCGGGCCGCCAGCCCAGCAGCACGCTCGCCGCATGACACAGCTGTGCCGCAGCCGCCCCAAACCGTTCGCCCTCAGCGTGTCGACGGGTCACCGCCCCTGCAGCACCTGGCCAAGCACCAGGCGCAGAATCGGAGTCACGCCCGCCAGACCCTTCTCGACCACGGCTTCGCCGATCCGCTCGCGGCTGATCGCTTCAGGGCGGCCGCGCGACAAATGATCGAACAGCGCCACGATCTGGTTGAGCTTGAGCGCGCCCTCGGCCGCGCGCTCGACCAGCTCGAACAGCGATCCCAATTCCTCTTCCGCCGCAACCAGCGCGCCGAAGCTTGGCCGAAGCAGCAGCACCGCGCCGCCAACTTCCAAACTCGCTTCGCCCCGATAAGGATTGGCGCCACTCACAGCGCGACGACTTCGCCGGAGCTTTCCAGCGCCAGCATGTAATTGCGCTCGCCGTTAAAATCGCCGGCATATTCCAGCCGAGTGACGAGGAACCGGCCGCGCATCCGCTCGCCGCTTTCGAAACTCAGCTCATAATCTTCCAGGCCGCCGTCGAGCGCGAGGCCGCGCAACTGCGCTTCGGCGGCGCTCGCCGTGAAAATGCCGCTCGCCGCGACCGACACCGATCGCACGCCGGCGCCCGACAGCAGTTCGCGCCAGCCCCCGCTGCCCTTGTTGGTAATCGCTACTGCATCGCCATTGACCGCCAATTGCGTGGTCTTGAGGCCCGCCACCGTCGCATAAGCCGGCGTTGCCGACCCATCGCCGATTTTAAGCAGGAATGCGCTTCCGCGTTCCGCCGCCATCATCTTCTCCCTTGCTTATTGCGCGAGCATTCGCGCTCGAAAATCCACTGCCGCAGCCCATGGCCCGGCCACGTCGCGAACCACGCGCCGCCGCACCAGCCGCATGGTCACCAGCTGCCAACCGTCGATCGCGCCAAGCGCTTCCACCTGCCGCTCCACGTCGTCGGCAAGGCCGTGAAGCCGCACCGGCTGGTCGTCCCACACCGTGATCGCGACCCAGACTTCGCGCCCGGCACCGCTCTTGTGGCTCCAGTCGCTTTCGGTGGTCGCGTCGATCGTCGCGTACGGGAACCCGGCCCGCGCCGGCGGCCGATCGAACACGCCGGTCATCTCGCCGACCGCCGCCAGCCCCGCCGCGATGGCGGTCTGCAATGCACCGCCCGCGCTCATTTGCCTGCTCCGCTGAGAAAGCGCAGTTCGGGATCGATCAGCCAGCGCTTGATCAGTCCGCTGCCGCGGACCAGCAGGCGCGCTTCCTCGACCTCGACCGCGCCGCTTCCGAAGATCGCCGTCAGCCGCTCGGCAACCGCGGCGACGCGCTGCTGCTGCGCCGCTCGCGCAATGTCGGCGGCGCGCTTCATCACTTGGCCCATCACGACCTTACCTCTTCGCAGCGCATTGCAATCCGGTCCCTCGCGGCCGGGTCGTCGAGCAGTTGGCGAACCATCAGCAGCCGGCCGTTCCAGCTGACCCGGTTGCCCAGCGCGATCCCGTCGCGGGCCCTGATCGTCACGCGAAACCGCGGCATTGCGCTCAGCGCCTGCGCCTCGCTCTCGGCGCCAACGCTGTCGAGCTTCACGCTCGCCAGGCAGCGGCATACCTGCTCCCACCCCGGCTCCTGCAAGCCCATCGCATTGCGCACCGCTGTCGGGCGCTCGATCGCCACCCGCTCGCGCAGCGTTCCGGCAAACTCGGTCATGCCAGGCTCAGCCGGCGATACGGCCGCCACAGCGCGGTCACGGCCGCGGGCGGCTCTCCGCCCGCGCCGTCCCGCGCGCTGAACAGATGCGCGACCAGGCGCACCACGCCCTGGCGGATCGGCTCGGGAACGCCATTGTGATCCTCCGCCATGCCCGCGGTCCCGGTCACTCGCACCCGCGGCGCGCCGCCCGGGTCGCTGGCGCGCACCCACCCGTCGCCCGATGAATCGATGTCGAGTGCATAAGTGCTGCTTGCAAGCGCGCGCTCGATCCCGTTCAAATCGACCGCGACCACCGTCCCGATCGACCGCACGGGAGTCACTGGCAGCCGCTCCCAACCGCCGCTGACCGGCAGTTCGGCGCTGAATTCGCGAGCAATCACCACCTGGTTCAAAAACGCTTCGCACAGCGCGCTGGCAGTGCGCACCAGCCCCGCCACCAGCGCTTCCTCTTCGCCGATCTCGATCCGCGCAAAGGCCTGCGCCTCGCTCAGCGTGACGATCGGCTGGGCCAGCCCGACGCCGGCCATTACCGAGCCTCCACGCGCAAGGTGATCGACCGGTCGTCGATCCGCCCCGATGCCAGTTCGACGCGATTGATCAGCCGATAAACGTGGCCGGTCAGCCCGCCGCCGACTTTCACGGTCGCGGTCGTCGCGTCGAAGTCGCTGCCGACCACCGCGATTCCGCCAGGCTCGTCGGGAACGGGCAGCCACTGGCTTTGCGCCAGCAAATCGTTGCCGAGATATTCGGCGCCCCAGTCGATCGTATAGTCCAGGACCGCGTCCGGGTCCTTCAACATCAAAGTCATCGAGAGTTCCTTGGCTTGTGGCGCTGGTCAGCGCGGCTCCGGCTGGGCAATGTTGTCCGCCTTGGCGACCGCCGTTCGCCGGCCGGGCTGTTTCGCGCCGCTACTGGCGACCAACGGCTGCGCGCCCAGTGCCAGCTCGCCGATCGGACTGGCGCTCATGCTCATGCCGCCACGGCTTTCTTGACCGCGAAATTGAACAGCAGGGCTTCGCCCAGCGAGGCCCCGCTGATGTTCTTGACCCAGATGACGAACGAGCCCGCGCTGACCTTGTCGACCTGGTAGCTGTACGATCCCGGGGTCGCGTTGCCCGATGCCAGGACAAGGCCCACGGTGTCGGTCGCCGCGACCATGCTGTTGGTCACCGTGAACGCCACGCCGGCATTGGCGGCCAGCGCAGCGGCATTCATCGTGATCTGCCCGCACGCCTTGTTGAGCGCGACCGTGGTCGACTTGGATGTCGCCTGCGCGGCCGCCCCGCCGGCACCGGTCGCATAACCGATGCTTCCGACCTTCACTGCCAGGCCGTTGGCGTCCAGCGTCGCCCACGGACTGCTTGATGAACTGCGGAAAACATGCGCGCTCGAATCGTAATAATTGCTTCCCGCGGCATTCCACACGCGGCCCTTGAACAGCCCCCCGCTATAGAAGCTCAGGGTCGACGAACTGTTCATGTTGTGCAGCTGCAGCTCGCCTTCGCCGGTGGCATTGGGCGAACCCGGCTGCGGCCCAAGAAAGTGCAGCGCGCCATAACCGCTGACCGCGTTGTCGATCTGCAGGTTGCGGCCGAAGCGAGTCGTCGTGTCGTTGCCGCGAACCCATCCGCCATAAGGCAGGCCGGTCATCGCGCTGACGACCGGCACGGCGATTGCGCCGCCGGTTACCAATGCGCTGCCGGCACAGATTGCGGGGTTGCCGTCCTGCTCGACATACAGCCCGTCGAACCGGCTCGCCTGGTTGACGTCGTCGTTGCAGAAGGGCGCCGAATGATACCAGGTCAGGCCGCTTGCCCACGCCGGGCACAGGGTGCCGGGCGCGCCCGCTCGCATGTACAGCCAGCCCTGGTTGCTCGCCGTGGTTCCGGTCGGCGCATTGGCCGCGCACCACGCCTCCTGCCCCAGCTTCACGGCATACATGTTGCCCGACTGGCTGCAGCGCGTTGGAAACCCTTGGGTCAGGCCGTTGGTGGAAATGTCGCCGCCATAATAACGGCACCCCAGGAAGCTGCTGTCGAAGTGGCCGCTGCGCCGATTGGAACTGCAGCTGACGTGGATGAAAGTGATCGAATTGGCATCCGCGCTGTCGGTATAGGTGCCGTGGCGGCAGCCGCTGATCGATCCGTTTTCGAACAGGCAATCATTGGCATTGCCCTGCACCGTGCCAACGCTGCCCCAGGCGTAAATTCCGTCGCCGCTGAAATCCTGGATGGCGAAATTGCGCGCGGTGAAATGGGCGTTGACCTCCATTCCGTGCGCGCTTCCATCGGCACCCGCAAAGGCGCCTTTCAGCTGCACTCCGTCGATCGAGCTGCCGTTGCCACGGTGGCTCGATCCGTCCCAGCCATCGATCTTGAATCCGCTGGTGGCGTTGCTGAACACGAACACGGTTCCGCCGCCCGAGATATTGCCCGTGTAATCGCCGGTGATCGCGACCGCGTGCGCCGGCTGGATCGGCCGGTCCATCGCGTACACGCCCGCTGGCGTGTGAAGCCCGACCGACCCGCCCTGGTTGTTGTAACCGTAGCCAAGCACCGCCAGCTTTTTCAGCGTGGTCAAAGCGGCGGCCATCGCCGCGCCATTGGCGGCCGCGGCTCCCCCGGCGATGACGCCCCACCAGGTCGATATGGCGCGGCCAGTGAACCTGCGCACCCAGGCGCCCGATGCCCCGCTTGGATTGGTTGCGGGCGCGACATGCAGGCCCTGGTTGGGATCGGCGGCAACCATCGCCGACAAATCCGTCGAATCCCACACGAACAGGCCGTCGCGGCCCTTCTCGCGCAAATAAGCCGCACCGGCGGCCGTGCTTGCACCGGACAGTCCGGCGCGGTCGGCAATGGTCAGCGGGAATCGCGCGGCAAACGCCCGAACCGCCTTTTGCGTCGGCACTCGGGCATCGCTGTTGGCCGCCAGGGTGTCATCGCTATCGGTCTCGGCCAGGCTCGCGCTGGCAAGCTCCAGCACCGACCGTGCCGCCGCCGGGCTCGCCGCGGACAATAAGGCTCCACCGGCCGCGCCGGCAGTGCTCAGCAGCGCCTGGGCGGTGCCGAACCATTCGGCCGCGGCGATCAGCGCGATCGCCTTGGTTCCGCCGGTAAAGCTGGTCTTGGTCCCGCTGATCGGGTCGCGGCGGATAATTCCGTTGGCAAGCAGGGTGCCGCGGCCGACTTCGCGCTCGGCCGGCTTGTCGACGCCGATTGCCGAATAATAGAAATTGTCGCCGACCTGCAGCGCGGCGGTGAAGCCGGCATTGCCATTGACCGCCGGCCCAAGCGCAAAGTCGCCGGTGCCCACGGTCGTCGAATAATTGCGCACGAGATCGACGAATCTCGGCGTGAACGCGTCCGCCATTGCAGCTCCTCAATCTTGAATGTTGGGTGGCCCGGCGGCATTGCGCGCGGTCCGGAATGAAGGGGCGGGCGCCAGGGGGAAGCCCGCCCCTTCGCGTCGGTCAGGCGAACTTCAGAAGCTTGATGCTTTCCGAATTCACCACCTGGCCGCCGATCCGCTTGGTGGCGTAAAAGTGGACGTACGGTTTGTGCGTGTAGGGATCGCGCAGGATCGTCGTCGCATTGCGCTCGGCGATCACATATCCGGCCTTGAAGTTGCCGAACGCGATCGACAGGCTGTTGGCGCTGATGTCGGGCATGTCCTCGGCCTCGATCAGCGGATAGCCGAGCAGCGTTGACGGCTGCCCCGCGGCCAGGCTCGGCTGGAACATGAATGCCCCGTCCGCAGTCTTGAACTTGCGCACGGCGGCCGCCGTCGCACTGTTCATCACGAACACCGCGCCCTGGCGGTATGGCGAACGCAGGCTCTGCACCAGGTCGATCAGCTTGTCCGCCGGGTTGCTGTTGGGGAACGCCCCGGCAGTGCCGGTGCCGATGAACTGCAGCGTTCCCATCGGCCGTGCCGGATCCGCCGTCGCTGCAAGTGGCGAACCAAGGAAACCGAGCGGCTGGTTAAGGCCGGTGCCGCTGACAAACGCTTTGCCTTCGGCGCGGGCGAACTCGGCCGCGATTTCGTGGGCCAGCCAGTTTTCGACATCGAACCCGGCGTCGTCCAGCATCTGCTGCGACGCCGCCGGATTGGCGTACAGCTCGCCCGACGGCGGCACGACCTCGGTAAAGGTCGGGGTTCCAGTCTCCGGCCGAGCCGCTTCGAAGCCGACCCAGCCCGACGGAGTCCCGCCGGTGGTGATCAGCTTGCGATAACCGGCGCTGCCGACCTTCACGACATTGGCAATCGCCCGAATGGGCGAGATCGCGATCAGCGTCTCGTCGATCACGCGGTCGATTTCCTCGGGCACGGCATAGCCGCCGATCGCGTCGGACGACGATCCGATCGCCTTGGTTTCCAGCCCGGTTTCAATCCCGCGCCGGACATATTGGTCGACGAAGCTCGTCGCCGCCGCCGATTTGACCCCGTCCAGCGCTGGCCGCTGCGCCGCGATCGCCCCGCTGGCGATCTTCGCCTTCAATGTTTCCAGCTCGACCTTGAGCGCTTCCACCCCATCATCCTCGAACGCGTCAAACGACTGCTCGAGGACATCTGCCTTCACTTCCACCATGCCCATTCTCTCCTGTGCAGAACCCACGAAAAAAGGGCCGCGAAAATCGCGACCCTCACTTCACTTCACTTCCCCGGGATCAGCCTCCCGGCGACTTGTTACGGCTGCTGGCCAGCCGCTTAACTTCGGTTATGATGATTCCATGTCACTCGACGCCCACGCCATGACCTACACCTTTCATCCCGTGGCCGCGTGCGACATGTGCGGCTCGACCGACTTCCGCCTGCTTGGCCAGCGCCTCAATGGGCGTCAGGGAATGACCCCCAAAAGCGCTTCCGGAATTGCCGTGTCGGTCAAGCAATGCCGCGACTGCGACCTCATTTTCGCCGACCCCCAGCCGGTCCCGGCCAACCTTGCCGACCATTACGGCATGCCGCCCGAAGACTATTGGGCCGCCGCCGACACCGCTCCCGCGCACGACTATTTCGCCGCCGAAATCGCCGCCGCCAAGCGCCTGCTGCCGTTCAAGCCCGGAATGACCGCACTCGATATCGGCGCCGGCCTCGGCAAGGCGATGCGCGCTCTGACTGCCGCCGGGTTCGACACCTGGGGCATTGAACCGTCGGAACCATTCTACCGCCGCGCCCTCGACCGGGTCGATCCGGAACGCCTGTCGCTGACGACGATCGAGGCCGCCGACTTTCCCGACGCCAGCTTCGACTTCATCACCTTCGGCGCCGTCCTCGAACATCTTTACAGCCCGTCGCAATCGATCGGCAAAGCGCTCAAGTGGCTCAAGCCGGGCGGCGTCATCCAGGCCGAAGTGCCTAACGCCAACCATTTGGTCGCCCGCCTCATCAACCGTTACTTCCGGCTGCGCGGGACCAATTACGTCACTCACATCAGCCCGATGCATTCGCCCTTCCATCTCTACGAATTCAGCCTGCGTTCGTTTAAAAAATACCGCGTCGCCGACCATCACTTCGCGGTGTGCGAAGTGATGAACCTGCCCGGCGTCGTCCATCCGCTCCTCAAATGGTGGATGGCCCGCACCGCCACCGGCATGCAGCTCACCGTCTATCTCCAACATTAGGCGCCGCTCTCAACCGCATGCACCCGCGCTTGCGGCTGCATCGGGTTCGCGACCAGGCTGACCTCCACCAGATCGAGCTCCACCAGCTCGCGAAATCGTCCCGCGCTCTTCGCCTCGCGAACGCGATAACCAAAGCTCAGCCCATCGACCTGGCCACTGCTCAGCAAGCCCGCCGCGCGGCCGTCGCCAACCGACGCAATCACCCGCAGCCCGCGCTGGTCCTCGCGCAGCTGCTCGATCCGCCCGACCACCGCGCCCGCCTTGTGCTGCCACAGCAGCGGCACTTCGCCCGCCCGCTCCAAGGCGCGCGCGAACGCACCCTGGCGGATGATGTCGCCGCCTTTATCGGGGCGGCCGAACACTGCGACATAACCGGCAAATCTCACGGCGCCACCAGGTCGGTCAGCCGCAACCGCACCGCGATCCCAACCAGCAGCAGCGCGCAGGCCAGCCGCACCGCCCAGCTCACCGCCGCGCGCCACGCGCTGCGCTTGGCCTCGCGCCACGCCGACAACAGCTCGCGCAGTTCGTCCATGTCGCGCCGCGCCCGGGCGTCGTCGAGGCCCAGCGACGCCAGCGCTCGCCGAGCCCCCGACTGGCTCGATTCCTCGGCCAGCGCGCGCAGCGTGATCAGGTCGACCCCGCGCCCTTCGGCCTGCGCCATCAGGGTCGCAAGCACCGCGTCAGCGCTCATTGGCCCGGCTCCACCGGCGCAAAGCCAAGCATTTCGCGCTTCTCGGCCTCGCTCAAAAACTCCGCTGCACCGATCACTTGCCACAGCTTGGCGCGGTCGTCGGCAAGCTCGCTCAACTGGTCGGTGTCGATGCTCAGCGTCACCGGCCCCAGCCAGTCGCTCAGCATCCGCGCCAACCCCACCAGGATCCGCTCCGCCATCGGCAATACCGTGTGGCGGTACAGTGCCCGCCCGGCCTCGCGCGCATTGGCGTAAGTCGCGTCGCCGGGAAGCCCGACCAGCACCGGCGGCACTCCGAATGCCAGCGCAATGTCCCGCGCCGCGCCTTCCTTCAACGCGACGAAGTCCATGTCCGCCGGGCTCAGGCTCATCGCCTGCCACTTCAGCCCGCCTTCCAGAAGCAGCGGCCGCCCGGCATTGCCGGCGCCCGCGAACTCGTTGGTCAGCTCGTCCTTCAACCGCTTGAACTGCTCGGACGACAGCGTGCTTCCGTCGGGCGGATCGTAATTCAACGCCCCCGATGGCCGCGCCGCATTGTCGAGCAGCGCCTTGTTCCACTTGGCGGCGCGGTTATGCACCGTCGCCGCCGGCGTCGCCGCGTCCAGGCAACCCATCCCATAATGGTCGTCACGCGGGCTTAGTGCGCGGATGTGCGCGACCTGCCGCCGCTCCAGCGCATCGCTGCGCTCGATCCGCGAAGCCTTGCCCCCCGCGCGATAAAGATAGGCCGCCGGCCAGCCGCGGTCGTCGCTGACCACGCTGACCCGCTCGGGGCGAAGCTGGACCAGCTCGGCCGGCGCATCGCGATGGTCGGGGATCAACTGGACATAGGCATTGCCGTGCAACAGCAGGTTCGCCGTAATCCCTTCCAGCAGCCCGTCGCTGCGCACCAGCCGCGCGGCATCGGCGCTGCCTTCGACCGCATCGATGGTCAGCGCGCCGACCAGCCCGGCAATCAGCCGAACCGCCCGCTGCCCGACCGGATTGTGCCGGTACACTTCGTCATATTGCTCGGAATAGGAACGCGCGAACCCCTCCTCCTCGCCGACATTCGTCAGCCACGCCGGCACAAACGGCCTCGCGTCCGCCGGCGCGCTCTTGCGCCCGAACCACATCCCCATCGCTCGCTCCTAAGTCTTGAGCCGCCGAGCAGTGGCGGCAATTTGCGCGGCAGCTTGCCGCCAAAAATGTCGAAGCGACGGCAACAGCCGGCCCCGCATCCAAAAATAAGGGCCCCCGAAGGAGCCCTTAAATAATCTCAATTCCGCCCGCCGTTACGCCGTCAAATTCCCATGATGCGCTGCGCTGTCGCGTGCCACCAGGGCGTATCCCACAGCCGCGCGACCAGCAGGGACACGGGCATGAAAATCGCCGCCCACACCAGATAGGCCTCGTGCACCCGCCGGTTCCGCATCACGTCCCACAACAGCATCGGCGCCACTGCTAACAGGATGTAGCCGGTGGTTGCGATCGGGCTTGCCGGCAAGGTGCTGGGCAACCACCACATGCGGTCGATCGCCGCGGCCAGCGGAACCGCCGTCGCCAGGAAGATCATGCGCTTGTGAAAGCCGCTGTTGGCCGACCGCGCCCGCAGCGCCATCGTCATGAACAGTCCAAACAATATTCCCGCCGAAAGCTGCAGCAGCAGGATGTTCTCCAGGAACGGCACGACCGGCGTCAGCGCCGCCTGCACCGGCGGCGGCCCGTGATGCGCCCCGTCCCACACTATGTGATACATCGTCGGTGCCAGGATGGCGCCCACCACGACCAGCGCCGGAACCAGCACGAACGCGGCAATTCCAACCTGCTTGTGAAGCGCGCAGCGCCCCGTCGCCATCATCACGCTTTGCGCCAGCAACAACAGCAGGAATGATCCCATCAGCACGGCGTGAATGTGCATGATCGGCGGGAATGGCGGCCGCGCCCCGGCCTTGACCATCGCCACCTTCATCATTGAATCCGGAACGAAGCCGGTCAGCACGATGACGATGAACCACGCCGCCATCGCGACGAAGATCCAGCGGTCGAGCGCATGCGCCCGCGGAGTCCCGGTCAGCACGTCCGGCCGGCGATCCGGCGAGTCCAGTTTTCCTGCAACAGTAGCCATGGTGTCCCCCGACATTTGCCCTCGGATAACCTATCACCTGATCCTCCAAAGTCGAATAGCCGACAATTTAGTTTTACGATCCCGCGGCACGGCCACGACCGCCGCAACAGCATCAATCTTTTCGCAAGCTCGTCGCGCTAATCAATGCCGATGCCCAAGCTGCCCACCATGGTTATTGCCGCGCTCCTGCTGGTGAACCTCTGGACCATATTGCGCTTCTGGCAGGATAAGGAACGCGCTTGCGCTGGACAGCGCCGCATTCCCGAAGCCGACCTGCTTGGCCTCGCCTTGATTGGCGGATCGCCGGGCGCGTTGCTGGCGCGGCAGCTGTTTCGCCACAAGACCCGCAAGGAACCCTTCTCCACCCAGCTATTCGTCATCGCCGCGCTTCAAGTCGGAGCGATCATCGGCTTCGCTTTTTTCTAAAGCCACCGCACTCGCGGCACTCCGCTCCTGGTCTCGCCCAGCACCGTCATCGCCCACACCATGGCATCGGCGCGGTCGGGCGACTTGCCGGGGCCTTCGTAACCGCCGCCCGCCTGCAATCCGCCAAGCTCGGCTTCCAGCTCGCCGAACCGACCGGCAAAGAATGCCTTGCCCTTCTCGAACCGCAAGGCGATCGGCTCGGCCCGCGCGCATTTGCCCTTGGACGCATGGACCAGCCGCACTTTCAAATCGACGTCGGCGGCCTTCAGCACCTCCTCGACCATCGCCCCGCCATTATTGGCTTCGGCGACCACCAGGCCCGCCTCCCACCGCGCCGCCGCCGCCGCCACGCGGTTCGACCAGCCGTCGGGGCGAAGCCCGCGAACGCTGGCATCTTCCAATACGTAATGCCGCTCGCCGATCGATCCCGCGACGACGATTCCGCACGCATCCGACCGCTCGCCGACGCCGGCCGGCGGATCGACTCCAACCACCACCCGGTCGAACTCGCCGCGCGCCGGCGCGCTTCCCAGCCGCGACCGCTCGATCATCTCGCGAGTCCACAGCGCGCCTTCGACATCGTCGAGAATTTCGCCGTCCAGTTCCTGCGCCCCGATCCGGGTCCCGCCGTAAGTCGCGGTCAGCACCTCCACGGTACGCGCGTCCAGATTGATATTGTCCCTCGTCCGGCCGTGCGTGTTGACCGTCAATGGCTGCCCGGCAATCTCCTTCAGCAACGCGATCGGCCGCGGCGTCGTCGTCACCAGCGCCCGGGCGCGCGGCCCGCGCCGCAACCCAAACTGCAAATTGATCCATGCGCTTTCGGCTTGTCGCCACTTGGCCAGTTCGTCGCACCACGCAAAATCATGCTCGGGTCCGCGCAGCCCGTCGGCATTGTCGCCGGAAAACAATTTGGCCTCGCTGCCGTTGGGCCACGTCAGCCGGCCCAGGCTCGGCTCCCACTTCAGCACTCGGCGATGACGCCGGGCGACGGCCAGCAGGCCGCTCACCCCTTCCACCATCACGCTTCGCGCTTCGTCGATCGTCGCTCCAACCAGGGCGATGCGAACCCCCGGGCGCGCATTGCCGAGCCGGAAAATCCATTCCGCTCCAGCCCTCGTCTTGCCGAAGCCCCGGCCCGCCAGCATCAGCCAGGTGCGCCAGCCATCGCTTGGCGGCTCCTGCTGCCCTTCATGAATCCACCGTTCGTAATCGGCATCGGTCTCGACGACGTCCTGCCACGTCATTTTCGCGACGGTTCGCCGGCGCACTTCGGGCGACGACCGCGCCAGCCTGATCGTCTGCTCGCGCCGTTGCGCGGGCGTCATTCGCCGGGCCCTCGCGCCTCTTCGCGCTGGCGCAACCGTTCCAGCTTGGCGAACAGCTTGTCGCGGATTTCGTCGATATTCTCCGGCTCGTTTTCCGGCGCCGCTTCGATCGCCGTGCCGCGATGCAGCTTCAGCAAATGCAGGCCCAGCTGGTCGGAATATTCGCGCATCCGTTCTTCCGAACCGTCGCGCTTCGTCACCACCTTTTCGGTGCCGTTGAACGCCCGGTCGAGAAGCGCCAGCTCAAGCCGCTGGTAAGCGCTCCCGATCGCCTCGATCCACCCGGCGCGAAAGGCCGCGTCGGCCTTGCGCCGGCGGTACGCGGTGGTGATCGGCACCCCGCTTTGCCGGCATGCTTCGGTGACGTTGCAAGTCGCGCTTAGCGCCGCCAGGAATTCGTTCGCCTTGGCCTTCGACCAATCGCCCTTTTTCGTCTTTCGCTGCTGCGGCTTGTCACCGCTAACCAATGTCAATTTCCGCCCCAACACGCATTCCCCACCAAATCGTCCCACCGCCGAACCCGCTCACCCCAAACCACCGCTCACCCTGAGCCTGTCGAAGGGCCAGCCCAACGCAATCGGGCCGCGCCACCCCGATGGATGGCCGGCCCGACTCGCAATTCGTCATTGTTCCTAAGTTGTACCCAAACAGCGTCACGGTGTCAAGCTATTTTTACCTATTTGGTTCTATCGCTATTTACGATGACGCGAACGAGCTCTGTCAGGCGGCTTCCTGGTCCCGCTCCGCCGGCACGACTGTCAGCCTTAGCCCCATCGCGGCAAGAATCGCCTGGATGGTTTCAAACGACGGATTGCCGTCTTGTCCCAACGCTTTGTAGATGCCGGGCCGGCTTACGCCGCTGCGCCGGGCCAGGTCGGACACCCCATGCGAGCGCGCGACGTTGGCGAGAGCTTCGCGCAGTTCCTCGGGCGTCGAATCATCCAGATAAGCGTCCAGATATCCGGCGATCGCCTCCGCACTATTCAGGTAATCGGCAGAATCGAATGCCGTGGTTTGAACCTTCGCCATCAAAGCTCCTTCGCCAGCCCCTTCGCCTCTTCGATGTCGGCGGTCTGGCTCGATTTATCGCCTCCACACAGGAGCACGACTAACTGCGAACCCCGACTGACAAAGTAGACCCGATAGCCTGGACAATAATGAATTCTCATTTCCGAAACGCCCGCACCAACAGGCGTCGCGTCTCCCACATTGCCTTTGCCTGCCCGATCGAGCCGTTTGAGAATTCGGCCCCGCGCTTGGTCGTCGCGCAGCCCGCTCAGCCAGCTCACAAACCTTGGATGCTGCCGCACCGCGATCAATGTCGTCTCCTATAGTTGACAAGAGAAAATTGTCAACTGTGGTTGACAGAAAGAGGTTTCGGCAGAGCAAGGCTAATCAAATATGAGGATGCGTCCAGCTCTTGGTTTTAGGCACCCCACGCGAACGTGGGCCGCCCCGCGATCATCCTCGTCTCAGCAGACGCGGATCACACCGCGTGTTCGGCGTGTGCGTACACCAATATGGTCATCGTCGCTTCGCGTGCGGCGGTTGCCGGCTCGCTGCTCGCGCTGGCCTGAAAGCGTTCTGCCTGGGCATCGGCACAGCCGTAATCG
>JBDSGQ010000086.1:0-55977 GCA_039918915.1 Sphingomicrobium sp. | reverse complement strand
GGAACCGGCGGCTACAACGCCTTTCGGGCGCTTCTCACCGTCGGCCTCAAATTCGACCGGGGACGGGTCGAACTGGCCGACCTCGACTAATGCTGCTGGCCCGAAATCCAGTGTTCGAGGCGGGTTCGGAGCGATGGCCGCGAGGGAATATACCCCGCCTGGTCATCACCCTGTGCTTCCTCGATCGGGCCGTCGCCCTCGTACAAGGTGAGGTTTGCAGGAAGCCTCGGCCGAAGCGTCTCGCGCCCGCGCAGCAGGTCTTCGGCCATTGCCAGCGAGCGATGGACGTCGTCGGCGGTGAACGGCTTCATCAGGCAGCCGAGCGCGAGGTCGGCCATCGGAAAGCGTGGCGCCTTGCCGCTGACCAGCAGGCACGGAACTCCAAGATCGTTGAGCCGAACCGCGACCGGGAAGCCGGTCGATCCGCGCGCAAGATGAAGGTCGAGCAGAACCAGGTCGGGATCATGCTCCTTGGTCGCTGCAATCGCGCTCTCGGCGTCGTCGGCAATCGCAACCACCCGGTAACGCGGGTTGTCCTCGACCAGATATTTGATCGTCGCGGCAAGCTGTGAATCGTCTTCAACGACCAGGATTCGTAACACCGGCAAACCTCCCGCGGCGTTCCGGCGAAGGAAATTCCCCCCGAAAATTCCGTAACCTGGATGCTCGGCCGGAAAGAGCGCGATGCGAATCCCCAGTGAACGCGGTTAACGCCAGTCCGACTCGCATGCGCGCCGAGACGTGAAAAAGGCGTCCCGGGAAGTGACCCGGAACGCCTTTCGCCTCCCCCCGATTTCGCTGCAGCCTAGCTGCGGTAAAAGATGTGTGCGCCGATCTGCTGGGCCCGGCTCAACCGGCGGCCCCATGACGGAGCCACATAGTTGGCGTGATACCACAGCACGTCGGTGCTGACGCTAGGAATGACGCTTGCGGCCGCCAGCCGGGCGACGCCTTCGGCCCGGGCCCATGCCGCCGAACCGGTCGCGACCTGCGGGAACTGGCCGTTCTGAACGAACGAGAATTGCGCATGTTGCTTGATCGTGGCGCACCAGCTGGGCGGATATTTGCCCGAACTCGCGCGATTGATGACCACCCGCGCAACCGCCAGCTGGCCTTCGAGGCTTTCGCCGCGCGCCTCGAAATAAACCGCGGTTGCAAGGCAGTTGGTCTGCTCGTCGAGCGCCGCTCCGGCGCTATATTTGTCGACCAGCGCCGCAAGCGGCCAGCCGCCCTGGTACAGCCACGCCGCTTCGCGAGCGATCGCGGCCGGAAGCTTCACCGTCACCGACTGCGCCGGCTGAGCCTGGCTGATGCTGCCGGCGATGCTTGCGACAACCGTGGTCGTCGTCAGCGTCGCGATTGCCGGCGCCGGAACAGGGGGGGCGGGAATTGCAACGCTAGTGGTTGCGATCGCTTTTTCGACCATCAGTGACGCCGGGGCAACGATCCTGCCAAGCGGCCTTGCAGTGGCGTCGGTATCAAGCGAGGCGACCGCCGCTTTGACGTCAAGCTGGAGCCCCTGGAACGCTGAACCCTGGAGCGGGAGGCCCTGGCCGACGGCCTGGCTCGAACCCAGTGCCAACATGCACAGACCCATGATCGCGGACGCAGCGCGCCCGCCGATGAGATTGACCACTTTTGACTTGCCCTATGCTGGCGGGCGATCCGCTGGAGGCGCTTTCGTCGCGCGCCTGAAGTTCCAGTGGGTCTCGCCCGTCTTGCCCGGAGCCCGGCTTTAAAAGGCCGTTTGGCTCGCTCGCTCTTCAAATTGCTGAAACCCGAATATGACAAGGTTCCGGACGAGCCAAGCTTCAAGCGGTGAACCGTTGGTAAGCAGCGGTGGAATACGGAACTCTTTCAATTTGTTCAGTTTTTAGGAGTCCAATCGGCGCGTACACCTCGCTTCGTCCCTGGTTTGAGGCGGGCTGCCGCAGGTGTATCGAGAGCGCCTGATTCGTGAAAGTGACCCAATGGCCCGCTGGCTGATGAAATCCGAACCGCAAGCCTATGGCTGGACCGATCTGGTACGCGATCGCGCGACCCAGTGGGATGGCGTCCGCAACAACGCCGCGAGGCTTCACTTGCGGGCGATGAAGCCCGGCGACGAAGCCTTTTTCTATCACAGCATGTCGGACAAAGCGGTGGTCGGGATCATGCGCGTTGCAAGCGCTCCCGAGCCCGACCCCGCGGCGCCCGACTGGGTGCGCGTGCTGGTCGAGCCGGTCCGCCCGCTCGAGCGGCCGGTGACGCTTGCCGAAATCAAGGCCGAGCCGAGCCTTGCGGGCATGGAGCTGATCCGCCAGTCGCGCCTCTCGGTCGCTCCGGTCCGCGACGCCGAATGGGCCAGGGTGCTCGAAATGGCGAAACACTGATGCCTGGCCAGTGTCGTCAATTTGTAACGATCGTCGCGCACACGCGTAATCGACAGTGGACCTGACCAGCCCTCTTCCGCTCAGCCGACGCCTCGCCGCCGAAGCGCTTGGCTCCTTCTTTCTGTTCGCCTGCGTCATCGGCTCGGGGATCATGGCCCAAAACCTTTCGCTCGGGAACGACGCCATCGCCTTGCTTGGGAATACGCTTGCGACAGCGGCGATGCTGTTTGTGCTGATCACAATCCTTGGCCCGATCTCGGGCGCGCACATGAACCCGGCGGTCAGCCTTGTCGCCGCCTTCCGCCGCGAGCTTCGGTTGACCGATGCCGCCGGCTACGTCGCGGTCCAGCTGCTGTTCGGAATCCTCGGCGCGTGGGCCGCCCACCTGATGTTTGGCCTGCCGACGCTTCAATTGTCAGTGAAGGCGCGCCACGGCGTCGGCCAGTTCGCGGGCGAATTCATCGCCACCTTCGGCCTCATCGTGACAATCCTTGGAACCCTGCGTTTTCGCCGCGACTGGGTGGCTCCGGCGGTGGCGCTCTACATCACCGCGGCTTATTGGTTCACGTCCTCGACAAGCTTTGCCAATCCGGCGATCACCGTTGCCCGAAGCCTGACCAACAGCTTCGCCGGGATTGCGCCGCAAGATGTTCCGCTGTTCATCGTCGCGCAGCTGCTTGGTGCCGCCGCCGCGGCCATTGTGGCAGCGTGGCTCTTCGACCCGCTTATTGTCGCGGAACCGGAAGCTTAGGCCGCCTCTGATCGCCGTGCGTTGCGCTTGCGCTCGTGCGGGTCGAGGCAGCGCTTGCGGATGCGGATGACCTTGGGCGTGACTTCGACCAGCTCGTCGTCCTGGATGTAGGCGATCGCCTGTTCCAGAGTCATTCGGCGCGGCGGAGTTAAGCGAATGCCTTCGTCCTTGGGGCCGCTGGCACGGAAATTGGTCAGCTGCTTGGTCTTGAGCGGGTTCACTTCAAGATCGTGGATCTTGGCATTTTCGCCGATCACCATGCCTTCGTAGAGATCGTCGCCGGGCGAGATGAACAGCACGCCGCGTTCTTCCAGCATGTTGAGCGCATAAGCGACGGCCTTGCCCCGTTCCATCGAAATGAGGACGCCGTTCTGGCGGCCGGTAATCGCGCCCTTGTAGGGGCCATATTTCTCGAACAACCGATTCATGATGCCGGTCCCGCGCGTGTCGGACAGGAATTCGCCGTGATAGCCGATCAGGCCGCGGCTTGGCGCCGAGAAGGTCAGGCGGGTCTTGCCGCCGCCCGACGGGCGCATGTCGGTCATTTCCGCCTTGCGCAGCGCCATCTTGTCGATGACCGTCCCGGAAAATTCGTCGTCGACGTCGATGACGACGGTTTCATACGGCTCTTCGCGGCCTCCCTTGCCATCGCGGAACAGGACGCGCGGACGGGAAATCGACAGTTCGAAGCCTTCGCGGCGGAGCGTCTCGATGACGACGCCAAGCTGAAGCTCGCCACGGCCGGCGACTTCATAACTGTCGTTGTCGCCTGACATGGTGACACGGATCGCGACATTGCCTTCGGCTTCACGCTCGAGCCGGTCACGGATGACGCGGCTTTGCACCTTGTCGCCGTCGCGCCCGGCATAGGGGCTGTCGTTGACCGAAAAGCTCATCGCCAGGGTCGGCGGGTCGATCGGCCGCGCGTGGAGCGGCTCGGTGACGGCGATGTCGGCGATGGTGTTGGACACGGTGGCGTTGATCAGCCCGGCAATGGCGACGATGTCGCCCGCCTGGGCGGTTTCGACCGGAACACGTTCCAGCCCGCGGAAGGCGAACACCTTGGTGGCGCGGCCTTCTTCGACCTTGTTGCCGTCGACGTCGATTGCCTTGATCGGCATGTTGACTTGCAGCCGGCCGCTTTCGATGCGCCCGGTAAGGATGCGGCCGAGGAACGGATCACGGTCGAGCAGCGTGGTAAGCATCTTGAATTCGCCGTCGGGATCGAGGCCGGGCGCGGGCACGTGACTGACGATGGTTTCGAACAACGGCGTCAGGTCGCCGTCGCGAACGGTGTCCTCGCGGCCCGCATAGCCAGCGCGGCCGGACGCATAGAGCGTCGGGAAATCGAGCTGTTCGTCATTGGCTTCAAGATTGAGGAACAGTTCGAATATTTCGTCGAGCACTTCGGCCGCGCGGGCGTCGGGGCGGTCGATCTTGTTGACCACGACGATCGGCTTCAAGCCCAGCGCAAGCGCCTTGCCGGTGACGAACTTGGTCTGCGGCATCGGCCCTTCGGCGGCGTCGACCAGCAGGATCACGCCGTCGACCATCGACAGGATGCGTTCGACCTCCGCGCCGAAATCGGCGTGGCCGGGCGTATCGACGATGTTGATGTGCGTGACTTCGCCCGCCGCATTCGGCCATTCGACCGAAGTGCATTTGGCGAGAATCGTGATCCCGCGTTCCTTTTCGAGGTCGTTCGAATCCATCGCCCGTTCCTCGACGCGTTGGTTATCGCGGAAGGTGCCGGACTGGCGGAACAGTTGATCGACCAGCGTCGTCTTGCCATGATCGACGTGCGCGATGATCGCGACGTTGCGCAGGTTCATTGATTTTCCTGAGAAGTTAGTGCGCGCGCCCCTAGCCGATAACGGCCATTGTTGCAACGCAACATCGCCCCATCAGCAGCGGTTATATTCCCCGTTCGAGGATTTCGAGCGCCCGCTCGACCGCGCGCAGCTCACTATGGGCCAGGCGTTCAAGGCGAGCGAACAAATGGCCGTCGGTCCCGGCATTGCTGTCGAGATGCGCGCGGCCCTGATCGGTGAGGCGGAGCGCAAGCCGCCGGCGATTGCCCGCATCCTGAGTCCGTTCGACCAAACCGGCCCGCACCAATGCGTCGACCGAGCGGCTGACCGCGGGCGCGCCGCGGCCGACCTTGGCGGCGACCTGATTGAGCGTTGCCGGTTCGGCGGCAAGGATCGCCGACATCAATTTGCGCCTGGCACGTTCGGCGCGTTCCGCCGGACCATCGGCAAACCACACCTGCGCAACGGCGTTAAACCGCGAGGCAATTGCAGCCGGTGTCGATCCGCCGAACATGGTTGCAGTGTAACAAATGTTATGACGATCGCAATATTGCTTGAGCGCAGGCAGTCCTGGCTTGCCTGAGGCCGCAAGTCCCGCAAAGAAGAGTCGGTGAGCAGTCCGCCCAAAATTCCCCGCAATGTCTGGATCCTGGGCTTCGTCAGCCTGCTGATGGACCTGTCGAGCGAAATTTATCACGCGCTTCTGCCGGCGTTCGTGACCATTGTCCTGGGGCTGCCGGTGACGGCGCTGGGCGCGATCGACGGAATAGCCGAGGCCACCGGTAATTTTGCGAAGCTGTTTTCAGGCCGCCTGTCGGACCGCAGCCGCCGGCGAAAACCGTGGATCATGGCGGGCTATGGCATTGCGGCGTTGTCCAAACCGCTGTTCCCGCTGGCGACCAGCGGAGCGCTGCTGATGGCGGCACGGTTCACCGACCGCATCGGCAAGGGCGTCCGCGGGGCGCCGCGCGATGCCATGGTCGCCGACGAAACCCCGCCCGAAATTCGTGGCCGGGCATTCGGCCTGCGCCAGTCGCTCGACACGGTCGGAGCGCTGCTTGCGCCACTGGTCGCGATTGCCCTGATGGCCCTGTTCGCAAGCCGCATCCGGCTGGTGTTCTGGATCGCGGTGATCCCCGCCGCGGCGGCCTTCCTGACCGCGTGGATCGCGCTTCGCGAACCGACCCGGCAGCTGGCCCCGGACAAGCCGTCGCCGGTGTTCGCCGGATTTCGCCAGATCGACGTCGACACGCGCCGCCTGCTGGCGGTCGGCTTCCTATTCGCGCTCGCCCGCTTTTCCGAAGCCTTTTTGATCCTCAAGGGTATCGACGCCGGCCTTAGCGAGCTGTGGTCGCCGCTGACGCTGGCGGTGTTCAACCTCGCTTATGTCGCCCTTGCCTATCCCGCTGGAATGCTGAGCGACCGGATGCGGCCGCGAACGATCCTGATGGTGGGCATTGCCGTGCTGATCGCCGGCGACCTGCTGCTGGCGAGCGCGACGAGCTTCACCGCAGTGATGGTCGGTGTCGCTTTGTGGGGGACTCACATGGCGCTGACGCAGGGCATTTTTTCACGGATGATCGCCGACAGCGCGCCCAAGCATCTGCGGGCAACCAGCTTCGGCGCATTCTGGTTCGTAACCGGCATCGCGACATTGCTGGGCAGTGTTGGCGCCGGACTGCTGTGGGATCGCCATGGCCCCAATGCGACGTTCCTGACCGGCGCTGGAATCGCGGCCATGGCGCTGGCGATGCTGGCCTTGCTTCAGGACCGGCCCAAGCGCACCGGGGAACCGATCGGCTAACGGGTAAAAGCTTCGCCCTTCGCCGCTTTGTCGAGCAACAATGGCGAGAAGGTGAAGTCGGGACCAAGCCGCGCTTCCTGGCGCTTGAGGCCGTCGACGATCTTGGCGAGACCTTCGGTGTCGGCCCACAACATCGGGCCGCCGCGATAGACCGGCCAGCCGTACCCATAGACCCACACCACATCGACGTCGGAGGCCCGCTGGGCAATGCCTTCCTCAAGGATTTTCGAGCCTTCGTTGACCATGGTGTAAAGCGTCCGCTCGACGATTTCCTGGTCGCTGATCGCGCGGCGTTCGACGCCTTCGCTGGCAGCGAAATCGTCGATGATCTGCTGGACCACTGGCGACGGCGTGGGCCGGCGCTGGTCGTCATAATCGTAGAAGCCGGCGCCCTTCTTCTGGCCCCAGCGGTCGATTGCGCAAAGGGCGTCGCGAACATTCTCGATGCGCTTGGGATCGCGGTGCCAGCCGATGTCGACGCCGGCGAGGTCGGCCATCTGGAACGGGCCCATCGGCATTCCAAATTCGACATGGACGCGGTCGATCTGTTCGGGTGTTGCACCCTCGAGCAGCAGGCGCGTCGCTTCGATCTGGCGCGGCATCAGCATGCGATTGCCGATGAAGCCGTGGCACACCCCCGCGACCACCGCGACTTTGCGGATGCGCTTGGCCAACGCCATGGCCGTCAGCAGGACGTCGGGCGCGGTCTGCGCCCCGCGCACCACCTCGAGCAACTTCATGATGTTCGCGGGCGAGAAAAAGTGCGTTCCAACGACGTCGGCGGGCCGCGAAATACTGGCCGCAATCTCGTTGACGTCGAGATAGGAGGTGTTGGTGGCAAGGATCGCGCCGGGCTTCGCAACCTTGTCGAGGCGGCCGAATACCTCCTTTTTCACGTCCATATTCTCGTACACCGCCTCGATCACTAAATCGCAATCGGCGAGGGCGTTGAAGTCGAGCGTTGGCGTGAGCAGCCCCATCGCAATGCCCACCTGTTCGGCCGTCAGTTTGCCGCGCTTGGCGCTGGCTTCATAGTTGCGGAGGATCACGCCGGTGCCGCGATCAAGCGCGTCCTGCGCGGTCTCGACGATCGTTACCGGGATCCCGGCGGACAGGAAGTTCATCGAAATGCCGCCGCCCATGGTGCCGGCGCCAATCACTCCGACCTTGCGGATTTCGCGCGGCGCCGAGCCTTCGGGCAGGCCGTCGATCTTGTTGGCCTTGCGCTCGGCGAAGAAGAAATATTGCTGCGCGCGGGCCTGGGTGCCGCTCATCAGTTCCATGAACAGCTTGCGTTCTTCGAGCACGCCTTGCGCATAGGGCAGTTGAGTCGCGACGCGGACTGCCTCGATATTCTTCAGCGGCGCTTCGAAACCGCGGAATTTCTTGTCATTGGCGCGGCGGAAATCGTCGAACACCGCGGGATCGACGTCGGTCACCTTGTCCTGGCGCTGCGACGAGCGTTGCACCGGCCGGACGTCGCGCACTTCCTCGGCATAGCCGACGGCGTGGGCGATGAGGTCGCCTTCGATTAGCCGATCGACGAGGCCGCAGTCAGCGGCTTCGCGAGCGCCGATGGGATTGCCGGTCGCGGTCATTGCGAGCGCCTTGGCGACGCCGACGACGCGCGGCAGGCGCTGGGTTCCACCGGCACCGGGAAGGAGGCCGAGCTTCACTTCCGGAGTGCCGAGCTTGGCGCCCGGAGCGGCCACCCGATAATGGCAGCCGAGCGCGACTTCGAGCCCGCCACCGAACGCCGTGCCGTGAATCGCCGCGACCACCGGCTTGGGGCAATTTTCGATGGCGTCGACCACCATCGGCAACCACGGCGCCTGCGGCGGCTTGCCGAATTCGGTGATGTCGGCGCCGGCGAAAAAGGTCTGCCCTTCGCAGGCGATGACGACGGCGTTGATGGTGTCGTCGCCCTCGGCCTGGGCAATCGCATCGACCAGTCCCTGGCGAACCGCGGTCGACAAGGCGTTGACCGGTGGATTGTTGCTGAGGACGATCAGCACATCGCCGTGCTTGCGGGTTGAAATCGGGCTGGCGGGACGGTCGGTCATGGGCTTCTCCGGAAGCGCAACGGGCTACGGCGCTGCTGACACGGTTGCAAGCCGGAGCAACCTCGTGGCCGTTCATGCGTAGCCTTGGAATGCCGCAGCGCGACGGGATTTTCCCGACCTTCTTCCTATCGGGCTTCGAATGTTCGAGCTTCCTGTGGGGCGAGGAGCGCAAGCGCCGCGACCTCAATGCCGAACTGAAGCATTACCAGCATGCCGATGAGGATTATGCGTTGCTGCCCCCGCTCGGGATTGCGGTTGCCCGCGAAGGCATTCCATGGCCGCTGGCCGACCGCGGCGACGGGACGTTCGATTTTTCGACGATCGACCCGTTCCTCGCCGCCCAGCGCAGACACAATGTGCTGCCCATCTGGGATCTGTGCCATTATGGCTATCCCGACGATCTCGACCCCTATTCCGAAGCGTTCGTCACCCGCTTTGCCGCTTATGCCAAGGCGGCCGCGCAATATGTCGCCGAGCGGGCGCACCATGGCCCGTTGTGCATCACTCCCGTCAACGAGCCGACCTTCTGGGGCTACATGGGCGGCGAATGGGGCTGGTGCGCGCCGTTCGGGCACAGCCGCGACGAACGCCGGCGCTTCACCTGCATGCTGGCCCGCGCCGACATCGCGGCGTGCAAGGCGATCCGGGAAGCGCTGCCCGACACTCGCTTTGTCCACATCGACCCGTTGATCTGGGTGGTTCCGCCGCGCGACCGGCCCGATTGGGCGGCGACCGCGCACCAGGAGGCGTATGACGACGCCTATCTCGCCTGGGACATCATCTCCGGCCTTAAACACCCTGAATATGGCGGCAGCCTGGAGCTGATCGATATCCTCGGCCTTAACAATTACAGCTTCGGGCAGATGGAATATGCGGGCGGCGGCAAGCCCAACAACCCGCTCCAGCCCGGCGACGACCGCATCCGGCCGGTTGCCGACCTGATCTGGGAATCGTGGGAGAAGTATCAGCGGCCGTGCATTGTCGCCGAGACGTCGGGGATCGGCGGCGGCCGTCCCGACTGGCTGAACGACATGGTGTGCGAGGCGCTCGCGGCCGTGAACCGCGGCGTCGATCTGCACGGCATTTGCCTGTTTCCCGCGGTCGACATGGCCGACTGGCACAGCGGCGAGTGGCTGCACATGGGTATCGCCGATGTCGAGGAACTGGCGGACGGAGCGCTGATGCGGACCCCGTTCCTGCCCTACACCCAGGCGCTCAAGCGCTGGCAACAGCGGCTTCGGCGCGTCACCGAGCTGGACGCGGACCCTTATGACAAGCCGGTCGATCTTGCCGACATTGTCGATGCGGCGCGGCGGCTCGCAACCCATGCCGATGCCGATTGGAACTGACGCGGCCGGTCAACCATTCACCGCGCGCTTGTCGCCACGCAAGCGCGGAGCCATAGGGGCCACACCCTTCACCGACCGGCAGGCGAGACCCATGAAAGCGCGCGTGTTCATCACTCTCAAACCCGGCGTCCTCGACCCGCAGGGAAAGGCCATCCACCATGCGCTGGAAGGCCTCGGCTTCGGCAGCGTCAACGACGTGCGCGCCGGCAAGCTTATCGAACTCGACCTTGCCGATGGTACTGCCGATGCCGACATCGAAGACATGTGCCGCAAGCTGCTGGCCAACACGGTCATCGAGAACTTCCGCATCGAGCGGCCGGAGGAGGCGAGCGCGTGAAGACCGCGGTCATCGTCTTTCCCGGGTCAAATTGCGACCGCGACCTGGCCGTTGCGCTGGAACAGGCCACGGGCCGCAAGCCGGCGATGGTGTGGCACAAGGACAGCGCGCTTCCCGACGGCACCGACTTCATCGGCATTCCCGGCGGCTTTTCCTACGGCGACTATCTGCGTTCGGGGGCAATGGCGGCGCGATCGCCGGTGATGGGCGCGGTGCGCGAAGCCGCTGCCCGCGGAGTCCCGGTGATCGGCATTTGCAACGGTTTCCAGGTCCTGACCGAAGCCGGCCTGTTGCCCGGCGCACTGATGCGCAATGCGCGGCTGAGCTTCGTGTGCCGGCCAGTGCCGCTGCGCGTGGAGAACAGCCAAAGCCTGTTCACCAGCGCCTATGACGCCGGCGAGACCATCGCTTTGCCGGTGGCCCATCATGACGGCAATTACCAGGCGGATGCGGCCACGCTCGACCGGCTGGAAGGCGACGGCCGAGTCGCGTTCCGCTACCTCGACGAGGTCAACGGTTCGGCGCGGAGCATTGCCGGAATCCTGAACGATGCGGGCAATGTGCTGGGCCTGATGCCGCACCCCGAGCGGGCGATCGAGGCGGCGCATGGCAATAGCGACGGGCGCCGCCTGTTCGAAGGATTGTTCGAAAGCGTTGCCGCCTAGGCGTTATTCGTCGAGGGTGAACGGAGTAAAGTCGGTTCCGACGTCGTACACGTCGACGCCTTCCTTGCGCTTGAGCCAGCCGACCACGGCATAAGTGATGGGGGTCAGCAGCGCTTCCCAGCTTACCTTGAGCACGAACTGGCTGAGCATCACCGCGGCGAGGATGCCGACCGGCCAATCGGCCATTCCGTAGAATGCCAGCGGGTAGAAAATCAGGCTGTCGGCGCCTTCCCCGATGATCGTGCTGCCGATCGTTCGGGTCCATAAATGCTTGCCCGCGGTCCAGATCTTCATTTTGGCGAGAACGACCGAATTGAGCAGGTCGCCGACGAAAAACGCGGCCATGGACGCGCCGATGATGCGCCAGCCACCGCCGAACACGCGCTCGTAAGCAGGTTGCCCTGTCCACCCCGGCGCAACCGGCAAATGGACGACGGTCCATTCCATCAGCGCCAAGAACGCGAGCGCCCCGAACCCCGCCCAGATCGCCCGCCGAGCGCGTGCGTAGCCGTACACTTCGGTTAGGATGTCATCGATGACGTAGGATATCGGGAAGAACAGGATGCCCGCGCCAAACGGCCACGAGCCAAGCCCCGGAACGTCGATGACCGAGCGCTTTTCGGCCCCGACGACGTTGGACAGCAGAAGCACCACGACGAACGCGACCATGACGAAATCGAAGAAGCGGAAGCGCGCGCCGTGGAGCGTTCGCGCCTCGACCTGCCGCAACCCCTCGCCGCTCATATTCTCAGGCGTAGCGCGGTTCCTTGTCGCGTCAATTGCCGTTAATCCTGCGGTCACGCGCCCGTAGCTCAGATGGATAGAGCACGAGCCTTCTAAGCTTGAGGTCGCAGGTTCGAATCCTGCCGGGCGCGCCAGACTGGGGGAATGCAATGTTGGTGATTTTGAGCAGCGCGCTTGGGCTGGCGTTGAGCAGCGTTTCGGCAAGCGCTCCGCAACCGGTCGATCCGGCGCACGCAATCGTCGAATTTTCCACCTATTGCGCCAACAGCATCCCGATCTGGCGCAAGTCGCTGTGCGGTCCGTTGCTGTTCGTCGATCCGGCGACCAAGACCGCCGTTGCCAGCTTCGATCCCGGAGTTGCCGGATTCCACCGCGAAGGCACGGTGTGGGTCGGGCCGTTGCCGCCCACCATCGGCATTGCCAATACGTCGGTGGAGATCGCCGGCAAGCGCGTTGCCGAAATCCTGCTGCCGCTGCCCGCCGACGCGGTCGAACGGCGAATCCTGATGAGCCACGAATCCTTTCACCGAATCCAGCCGGCGCTGGGGTTCACGGGCGCCGAAGCGGACAACGGCCATTTGGACGCGCGCGAGGCGCGCATTTACGCCCGGCTTGAAGTCCAGGCGCTGAAGTCCGCTTTGACCCGCAAGACGTGGCAGGCGGCGGCACGCGATGCACTGTCATACCGAGCAGCGCGGTTGGCGCGATATCCGAGCGCGCGAGCGGCGGAAGGCAGCCTGATCGCGAACGAGGGTATTGCCGAATATACCGGCTTGCGCGTCGGCGCCGGAGCGCAGGCGACCCGTGTCGCGCTCAAGCGCCTGGACGGAGCGGCCGATCGTCCATCACTGATCCGGTCGTTCGGCTATGTCGTCGGACCGGCCTATGGCCTGCTGCTGGATCGGACGACGAACGGCTGGCGCCGAGCCGCGCTGAAAGGCGAAGCGGTGCCCGACCTGCTCGCCAAGGCCATTGGCGGCAAGGTTCGCCCGCAAACGGCGATGGCCAGATATGGCGGCGCACGAATCGTCGCCGAGGAGACCGCGCGCGACGCCACAATCCAGGCGCGAAAGACCGAGCTGACCGCCAGGCTGGTGGATGGGCCGACGGTGACCTTCGCGTTCGAAAGCATGAACATCGAATTCAATCCGAACACGGTGTTCGCGCTGGGCAGTGCCGGCAATGTGTACAGCCAGGCGACCAACATTCGCGACCATTGGGGCGCGCTGACCGCGACGGGCGAATTGTTGCTGTCACCCGACTGGAAGTTCGCGCGGGTCCCCGGACCAGCGAAGATCGAGGGCCGGACGATAACCGGGCCGGGCTGGTCGGCGGAGCTGGCGCCCGGCTATGCGATGGTCCCGGGCGACCGGCCCGGAGATTTCCGCATCCGCAAGGGATAGCGCCGGCTACGGAACCAGCTTGCCGGGGTTCATGATGCCGAGCGGGTCGAGCGCGTGCTTGATCGCGCGCAGAGCGTGAATTCGGCCGGGCGGCGCGAGCCGGGCGAATTCGGCGAGCTTGAGCTGGCCGATGCCGTGCTCGGCGGAAATCGAGCCGCCAGCGGCAGTGACGAGGTCGTCGACCAGCCGAGTGATCTCGGCGCCCGGGCGGTCGTACCAGTCGGGAGGGGCGTTGGCCCCGGCCCTGATGTGAAAATGGATGTTGCCGTCGCCGAGATGGCCGAACCCGCTGGCGACGACGCCGGGGAAGGCGCGCTCGACCTCGGCCGAAGCGGTCGCGAGGAAGCGCGGCATGTCGGCCACGGGGACCGAGATATCGTGCGCCAGCGTCGGGCCTTCAGCGCGTTCCGCCTCCGAAATCGAGTCGCGGATTTTCCAGAAGGCGTCGGCTTGGGCTTCATTGGCGGCGATCGTGGCATTCGTGATCAGGCCGGCGTCGAGCGCGGCCGCCAACAGGCGCTGCAGGTCGGCACCGACATCGACAGCGGTGTCGATGGTGGTTGCTTCGACCAGCACGTGCCACGGCGCTTTGTCTGCCAAAGGCGCGCGCGTTCCCGGAACATGCTTGAGCACCAGTTGCAGCGAATCTTCGGCGACCAGCTCGAATCCCTCGATCGCGGCGGTGCGCGCTTCGAGGAAACGCAGCAGATCAAGCGCTCGGCCGGGGTCCGCAACCGCTGCCCAGGCCACGCCCCGCGCGGCGACCGCGGGCACCAGCTTGAGCGCGACCGCGGTGATCACGCCAAGCGTTCCTTCGGCGCCGATCAGCAGCTGATCGAGGCTGTAGCCGCGATTGTCCTTTTTGAGGCCTGAGAGGCCGCTATGCACCGTTCCGTCGGGAAGCACCGCCTCAACCCCCGCGACCAGCGCGCGCATGGTCCCGAATTTCAGCACCTGCGTGCCGCCGGCATTGGTCGACGTAAGGCCACCGATGGTGCAGCTGCCGCGCGCGCCAAGCGTCAGCGGGAAGCGCAGCCCTTGTTCGTCCACCGCATGATGCAGGGTGTCGAGGATCACGCCTGCCTCCGCTACCGCCAGCCGCCCTTCGGTGCTGATTGAGCGGATGCGGTTCATTCGCCGCAGCGACAGCAGGATCGCCGAGCCGTCCGCCGGTGGCGTCGCGCCGGCGGCCATGCCGGTGTTTCCGCCCTGCGGCACCAGTGGCACCCGGTGCTGCGCGGCGAGCTTTACGACCTCAACCACCTGTTCGGTGGACGCGGGCGCAAGCAACGCCGCCGACGCGCCGTGGACCCGGCCGCGCCAGTCGACCGCCCAATGCGCGATCTCGGCAGGGTCGGTGACGACCCCCTTGTCGCCGAGGGTTTCCCGAGCGGCGGCGATCAGCTGGCGTTGGGCGTCGATCATGTTCCCGCAATAGCGCGCTTGGCACAGCCGCGCGACAGCGGCACAGAAGCGCGATGGACCGTCCGCCAATCACGCTTGTCGTCGCCCGCGCGCAAAACGGCGTGATCGGCCGCGACGGCCGGTTGCCGTGGCACCTGCCCGCCGACCTCAAGCGCTTCAAGGCGCTGACCATGGGCAGCATGATGGTGATGGGCCGCAAGACTTTCGACAGCCTGCCGGGACTGCTCCCCGGGCGCCGTCATGTGGTGCTAACCCACGATCCGGAGTGGAGCGCAGCTGGGGCAGAGCACGCTGGAACGGTGCAGGACGCGATTGCGCTGGCCGGTGGCAAAACGATCAGCGTCATCGGGGGGGCGGAGATATTTGCACTATTCCTGCCCCATGCGGATCGCATCGAGCTGACCGAAGTGCTGGCCGACGTGGCGGGTGACACGACCATGGCCGATCCGCGCGAGGACGGGCATTGGCGCGAAATCGGGCGTGAGGAACATGGTGCCGAAGGCGACCGGCCACGCTTCCGCTTCGTAACGCTGGAGCGCGTCTAGGCTGTCCCGTCGAGGATGGCGTCGATGTGCGCCGCGACTTCCTCGACCGAAGCCATGCCGTCGACCGTGCGGACCAGGCCCTTGGCTTCGTAATAAGGCAGGATCGGCGCGGTCTTGGCGCGATATTCGGCCATCCGCGTCCGCACCGTCTGTTCATTGTCATCCGGGCGGCGGACAAACTCGGTCGATCCGCACGCGTCGCACACGCCGGCTTGCCGGGTTGGGCGAAAACTGTCGTGGTAGCCGGCACCGCATTTGGCGCAGCTGAAACGCCCGGTGATGCGCTTGACCAACGCGTCCTCGTCGACAGCCAGTTCGATCACATGGTCGAGCTGGCGGCCGCGCTGGCCAAGCAGGATTTCGAGCGCTTCCGCCTGGTGGCCGGTGCGCGGGAAACCGTCGAAGATCGCGCCCTGCGTTGCCGCTGCATCGAGCCGCTCGCCGATCAGCGCGCTGACGATCGCATCGCTGACCAGTTCGCCACGGGCCATGACCGCTTTCGCCTTGATCCCGACCGGAGTGCCCGCGGCCACGGCTTCGCGAAGCATATCGCCGGTGGACAATTGAATCATTCCGCGCGTGGCCTGGAGGCGCGCGGCCTGCGTGCCTTTACCCGCGCCCGGCGGACCCAAGAGGACAATATTCATCACGCGCGACTCTCCCACTGGCCGGCGGTCGGTCTAGCGCCGCCGCGGGGTGGTCTTAAGCTTCGCCTTCTTGATCAGGTCACCATATTGGTGCGCGATCAAATGGCTTTGAATCTGGCTGACGGTATCCATCGTCACGTTGACGACGATCAGCAGGCTGGTCCCGCCAAGCGCAAAATTGAGGCCGGCCTGGACCGACAGGAATTCGGGAACGAGGCAGATCAGCACGAGGTAGGCCGCGCCGACGACAGTGATGCGGGTGAGCAGATAATCGAAATATTGCTCAGTCGCCTTGCCCGGACGGATGCCGGGGATGAAGCCGCCATGGCGCTTCAGGTTCTCGGCGGTTTCCTCGCTGTTGAACTGAACCGAGGTGTAAAAGAAGCAGAAAAAGGCAATGCCGAGCCCGTACAGCAGCATGTACAGCGGCGAGCCGTGTTGCAGATAGGTGCTGATACTGATCAGCCAGTCGCTGCTGGTGCTGTTGGGGTCCGCACTGGTGCCGGCCCAGTTGAGCACGGTCAGCGGCATCAGCAACAGCGACGACGCGAAGATCGGCGGGATGACTCCGGCGGTGTTGAGCTTGATCGGCAGGTGCGAACGCTCCTGCTGCATGCCGCGCGCGGTCTGGCGCTTGGGATATTGGACGAGGACCCTGCGCTGCGCCCGCTCCATGAAGCAGATGAACAGGACCAGGGCGATCGTCAGGCCGACGATTCCGACGACGATGAGCGGGCTGGTGGATCCCGTCCGGCTGCCTTCGAGCAACTGCACGATGCCCTGGGGCAAGCGCGCGACGATTCCCGCCATGATGATCAGCGACACGCCGTTGCCGATCCCGCGGCTGGTGATCTGTTCGCCGATCCACATCAGGAACAAGGTGCCGCCGACCAGGCTGACCGTGCCCGCCACTTCGAACAGCATTCCGGGCTGGACCACGGCGCTGATGCCCTGTTTCAGCGACTGCGATTCAAGGCCCTTTACCGCCAGATAGCCCTGCACCAGCGTGATCGCGACGGTCAGGTAGCGGGTATATTGATTGAGCTTCTTGCGGCCCGTTTCGCCTTCCTTGCGGAGCGTCATCCACGGCCCGTAGAGCGTGCCGCCAAGCTGCACGACGATCGACGCGGTGATGTACGGCATGACGCCGAGCGCGACGATCGAGAAGCGCTGGAGAGCGCCCCCGGAAAAGGTGTTGAAGACGTCGAGGATGCCGCCGCTTTGCGTTGCGTAAAGCGCGCTCATCGCCGCCGGGTCGATCCCCGGAACGGGGACGAAGGATAGCAAACGGAACAGGATCAGCGCGCCGAGCGTGAACCACAGCCGCTTCTTAAGCTCGGCCGCCTTGGCGAAGTTCGCCAGGCTGATGCTTGACGCCATGTGTTCGGCTGCGGATGCCATGTGTCGATAATCCCCTGGGCTCTGCCGCTCATATAAGCCGCGTTGCCGTCATTGCGAGTGCAACGACGGCCGTTCCGCGGAACGGCCAGCTTAGCCCTTTTGCTTTTCCGCCTTGTGGGCGATGCGCGCTTCGCGGGCCTTGCCCTTCTTGGCGGCGGCCAGCTCGGCGGGATTCTTGCGTTCGATCAGTTCGACCGAACCGCCAGCCTTTTCGACCGCCTCGCGAGCGCCCTTGGACACGCCGGCGACCTTGAACGCGAGCTTGCCGGTGACCGCGCCCTTGCCGAGCAGCCGGACTCCGTCCTTGCCGCCGCGAGCAAGGCCAGCGGCCTTGAGCGCGTCATGATCGAGGGTCGCCTTGGCATCGAGCTTGCCGGCGTCGAGCGCCTTCTGGATCGCGCCGAGATTCACTTCGGCATAATCCTTGGCGAAGATGTTGTTGAAGCCGCGCTTCGGCAACCGCATGTGGAGCGGCATCTGGCCGCCTTCGAAGCCGGCGATCGACACGCCCGAGCGCGCCTTGGCGCCCTTCTGGCCGCGGCCGGCGGTCTTGCCGAGCCCCGAGCCGATGCCCCGGCCGACGCGCACGCGCGATTGGCGGGCGCCCTTGTTGTCACGGATTTCGTTGAGTTTCATGTCGTGCACTCGCTTTCGCTTTTGTCGCGCATGCCCCGCGGGGCACTGGTTGGGTTTGGATAATCGGTCAGGCCGGTTGTTCGACCTTCAGCAGATGCTGCACCTTGCGCACCTGGCCCATGACTTCCGGGGTCTGGTTTACTTCGACCGTGCGGCCGAGCTTGTTGAGCCCAAGACCGACCAGCGTCGCGCGCTGCGTCTTGTCCCGGCGAATCGGCGATCCGGTCTGCGTGATCTTGATCTTGGCCATCGCTATTACTCCGTGACCGCTTCGGCCTGGGCTTCGGCTTCGGCGGCATTGGCGCCACCGCGGCCGAGCAGGTCGGAGACCTTTTTGCCCCGCCGCTGAGCAACCGAACGCGGACTGGTCTGTTCCTTGAGCGCTTCGAAGGTCGCGCGGATCATGTTGTACGGGTTCGACGTGCCGACCGACTTGGTGACCACGTCGGCAACGCCGAGGCTTTCGAAAATCGCACGCATCGGGCCACCGGCGATGATGCCGGTTCCGGCCGGAGCGGTGCGGACCGTCACGCGGCCGGCACCGAAGTGGCCAAGCCCGTCATGGTGCAGCGTCCGGCCATCGCGCAACGGCACGCGGATCATCGCCTTTTTGGCGGCCGCAGTCGCCTTGCTGATCGCTTCGGGCACTTCGCGCGCCTTGCCGTGACCGAAACCGGCGCGGCCCTTGCCGTCACCGACCACGACCAGAGCTGCAAAGCCGAAACGCTTGCCGCCCTTAACGGTCTTGGACACGCGGTTGATGTGGACGAGCTTTTCGATCAGCTCCTCGCCGTCGTCGTCGCCGCCACGGCCGCCACGGCGATCGTCGCGCCGCCCGCGTCCACCGCCACGGTCATTGCCGCCACGGCCACGTCCCGCGCCGCCGCCGCGTCCGCCGCGCGGACCACGGCCCTGCGGCTGCTCGGGGCGCGGTTCCTCGGCTTGGACCGGGGCCGCTTCAGCCGCCTCGGCCGGAGCCGGGGTTGCTTCAGCCGGAGCCGCAGGCGCTTCCGCCGGAGCTGCTTCAGCCGGAGCCGAAGGCGCTTCCGCCGGAGCTGCTTCGGCCGGAGCCGGAGTCGCTTCGGCCGGCGCTGCCTCGGCCGGAGCCGGGGTCGCTTCGGTCGGCGCCGCCGGCGCGGCCGCGTCGGTGTTCACTTCGTCGGTCTGCTTTTCGTCAGCCATTTAAAACTCCAGTCCGCCGTCGCGGGCAGCGTCGGCGAGGGCCTTGACCCGGCCATGGAACAGGAAGCCGCCGCGATCGAACACGACGCGCGATACGCCGGCCGCCTTGGCCCGCTCCGCAAGCGTCTTGCCGACCAGCGCGGCGCCGTCCTTGGTGGCGGCGGTCTTGCCCTTGAGGTCCTTGTCCAGGGTCGAAGCGGCGGCAAGCGTCTTGCCCGCCGCATCGTCGATGACCTGGGCGTAGATGTGGCGGCCCGAACGGTGGACCGAAAGCCGCGGCTTGCCGGACGCACGGGCGCGAAGCGCAGTGCGGACCCGGCGGCGGCGGCGGTCGAAAAGCGAAAGGTGGGCCATGGCTATTTCTTCTTGCCTTCTTTGCGGAAGATGAACTCGCCGCGATACTTGATGCCCTTGCCCTTGTAGGGCTCAGGCTTGCGCCAGCGGCGAATTTCGGCCGCGACCTGGCCGACCTGCTGCTTGTCGATGCCGCTGATTTCGACCGTATTCTGATCGGGCGTCTTGATGTCGACCCCTTCCGGCACCGGGAAATTGACGTCGTGGCTGTAGCCCAGCTGCAAGCGCAGGTTCTTGCCCTGCGCCTGGGCGCGGTAACCGACGCCGTTGATTTCGAGAACCTTGGTGAAGCCTTCCGAAACGCCGGTGACAAGGTTCTGCACAAGCGTGCGCTGCATGCCCCAAAAGGCCCGCGCCTGCTTGGTCGCATTGGCCGGCTGGACGCTGATTCCGTCGTCGGAAATGTCGTAGCTGATCTCGTCGCGCATCTGCAGCTGCAGCGTGCCCTTGGGACCCTTGACCGACAGGCGCTGGCCTTCGGTGGTCGCGCTGACCCCCGATGGCAAAGTGACCGGACGTTTACCGATACGCGACATCAGAATACCTCCGCCAGCACTTCACCGCCGACATTTTGCTCGCGCGCTTCGACGTCCGACAGGACGCCGCGCGGAGTCGACACGATGATGGTGCCAAGCCCGTTGCGGATCCGCGGCAGCTCCTGAGCGCCCGAATAGACCCGGCGGCCGGGCTTCGACACGCGCGCCAGATGCTGGATCGCGGGCTGGCCCTCGAAATATTTAAGCTCGATGCGCAGGCCCTTCTGGCCCGCCAGCTGCTCTTCGGTGTAACCGCGGATATAGCCTTCGCGCTGAAGCACATCGAGCACGTGGCTACGCAGCTTCGACGCCGGCGTCAGGATCGAATCCTTGCGCGCCTGCTGGCCGTTGCGGATGCGGGTGAGCATGTCACCCAATGGATCGGTCATCGCCATCCTAGCCCCTTACCAGCTCGACTTTACGACGCCGGGGATCAGGCCCTTGTTGGCCAGATCCCGCAGCATGATCCGCGACAGGCGGAACTTGCGATAATAAGCGCGGCTGCGGCCCGTGAGCTCACAGCGGTTGCGAATACGCGTCGGGTTTCCATTGCGCGGCAGCTCCGCCATTTTCAGGCGCGCCATCAGCCGCTCGGTTTCGTCAAGCGACTTGTCGTCCGCGATAGCCCTGAGCTTCGCGTACTTCGCCGCATTTTTCAGAACGAGCTTCTTGCGACGCTCGTTCTTGTTGATCGAACTCAGTTTCGCCATGACTTAAGTTCTTCTCCTGAGGGGAGCCCGCTTACGCGGCCTCCCGCTGCTCCTCTGCCGGGAAGGGAAAGTTGAACAGGCGCAGCAGTTCGCGCGCTTCTTCATCCGTCTTCGCCGTGGTGGTGATGATAACGTCCATTCCCCGGACCTGGTCGATCTGGTCGTAATTGATTTCCGGGAAAATGATCTGCTCCTTAAGGCCCATGGCGTAATTGCCACGGCCGTCGAACGACTTGGGATTGAGGCCCCTGAAATCGCGGACGCGCGGAAGCGCGATCGTGACCAGCCGATCGAGGAATTCGTACATGCGCTCGCGGCGCAAAGTGACCTTGCAACCGATCGGCATGCCTTCGCGCAGCTTGAACTGGGCGATCGACTTCTTCGCCTTGGTTATCACCGGCTTCTGGCCAGCGATCTGCTCAAGCTCCGCAGCTGCGGTTTCGACCCGCTTCTTGTCCTGCGTGGCGTCGCCGACACCCATGTTGATGACGATCTTGTCCAGCCGCGGGACTTCCATGCGGTTCTTGTAACCAAACCGATCGGTCATCGCGCCGACGATGCGATCGTCGTAATCCTGGCGCATCCGCGCGACATAGTCGCCCGACGCCGGCTTGGCCTTCTTGGCGGGCTTTGCCGTGGGCTCGCCCTTGTCGGCGGGCTCAGCCTTGCCAGCGGGCTCAGCCTTGTCAGCCGCCTTGGCCTTGCCGGCAGCCTTCGCCTTGGCGGGCTCGGCGGCCTGCTCGGCCGGCGCGCTCACTTCGGGCTTCTCGGCTTCGGCAGCCTTGGTTTCCTTGTCAGCCATTGATCAGCTCTCCGGTCTTGGCCGCGACTCGAACCTTCTTGCCGTCACGCTCCTCGAAGCGGACTCGGGTCGGCTTGCCGTCGGCCGTCGCAATCGCGACGTTCGAAACGTGCAGCGGCGCTTCGCGGCGCTCGATGCCGCCCTGCGGATTTTCCTGCGAAGCCTTGCGATGGCGCGCGTGGACGTTGACGCCCGACACGATCACCTTGGAATCCTTGGGCATCGCCTTGACCACTTCGCCGGTGCGGCCCTTGTCCTTGCCGGCCAGGATCACAACGCGGTCGCCCTTGCGGATTTTTGCAGCAGCCATGGCTACAGCACCTCCGGCGCAAGGCTGATGATCTTCATGTGCTTGCGGGCGCGAAGCTCGCGCACCACGGGGCCAAAGATACGGGTGCCGATCGGCTCCTCGTTCTTGTTGACCAGCACTGCGGCGTTGGAATCGAAGCGAATCACCGAACCGTCGGGACGGCGAATGTCCTTGGCCGTGCGGACGATCACCGCGCGGTGAACGTCGCCTTTCTTCACGCGGCCGCGCGGCGCCGCTTCCTTGACGGAAACGACGATAATGTCGCCAACGCCGGCAACCCGGCGCTTCGACCCGCCAAGCACCTTAATGCACTGGACGCGCTTGGCCCCGCTGTTGTCAGCGACCTCAAGGTTGGACTGCATCTGGATCATGGTTCGACCCTTATCCTCTCAATTCTTCTCAAGCGTCCGCTTTGGCGGTGTCTTTGGTCTTGGTCTTCTTGGCCGGCTTCTTCGCTGGCTTCTTCGCCGGCTCTTCCGCCTTGTCCTCGACGGCCTTGTCCTCGACGGGAGGCGCAGGCTCCGGCGGCGTCGATGCCGGCGGCGATTGCTGCGGCGACAGCGCTTCGGGCTCGGCGATTTCGACCACGTCGGCTTTCGCCGTTCCAATCCGGTCGATCACCGACCACGTCTTCAGCTTCGAAATCGGCGCGCATTCTTCGATGCGGACGATCTCGCCCGTGTGGAACGCATTCGCCACATCGTGCGCATGGTACTTCTTCGACAGCTTGATGATCTTGCCGTACAGCGGGTGCTTCACCCGCCGTTCGACCCGGACCACGATGGTCTTGTCACCCTTGTCGGACACTACCGTGCCGGTGAGGACGCGCTTTGGCATCTCTAATACTCTCCTCAGCCCTTCGCCGTTTCGGCGCGGGCGCGTTCGTTCTGCAGCGTCTGAATGCGCGCGATGCCGCGGCGCACTTCACGTACCCGGCTCGGTTTTTCGAGCTGGTTGGTCGCCGACTGAAAGCGCAGGTTGAACTGTTCGCGCTTCAGCTCGACCAGCTGCTGCTGCAACTGGTCGTCGCTCTTCTGCTTGAAATCGTCGATCGCTGGCATCTTACTTTTCCTCTTCGACCAGCGTTTCGCCGAGACGGGCGACGACCTTGGTCTTGATCGGAAGCTTTTCAGCGGCGCGCTCGAACGCGGTCTTGGCAAGCGGGCCAGGAACGCCGTCGAGCTCGAACAGGATGCGGCCGGGCTTGACCCGGGCAACCCAGAATTCAGGCGCGCCCTTGCCCGAGCCCATGCGGACTTCGGCAGGCTTCGAGCTGACCGGAAGATCGGGGAAAATCCGAATCCACAACCGGCCCGACCGCTTGATGTGGCGCGTGATCGCGCGGCGCGCCGCTTCGATCTGGCGAGCAGTAATCCGCTCCGGCTCCATCGCCTTCAGGCCGAATGCGCCGAAGTTGAGTTCGGTGCCACCCTTGGCATTGCCGTGGATGCGGCCCTTGAAGGCCTTGCGGAATTTGGTGCGCTTGGGTTGCAGCATGGCTCTGTTAAATCCTTACCGGTTGCCGCGTTCTTCGCGCGCCGGACGAACTCCGGAAGTCTGAGCTTCCATCATCAACCGGTCCTGAGCGAGCGGGTCATGGCCGAGAATTTCGCCCTTGAAGACCCACACTTTGACGCCGCACACGCCGTAGGCGGTGTGGGCAGTTGCTTCGGCATAATCGACGTTGCCGCGCAGCGTGTGCAGCGGCACCCGGCCTTCGCGATACCATTCGGTACGCGCGATTTCGGCGCCGCCGAGACGGCCGGCGCAGGTGATGCGGATGCCCTCGGCACCAAGGCGAAGCGCCGACTGAACCGCGCGCTTCATGGCACGGCGGAAGGCGATGCGGCGCTCAAGCTGGTCAGCGACGCCCTGAGCGACGAGCTTGGCGTCGACTTCCGGCTTGCGGATTTCGACGATGTTCAAGCTGACGTCGGAGCTGGTCATCTTCTGAAGCTCTTTCTTGAGCTTTTCAATGTCCGCGCCCTTCTTGCCGATGATGACGCCCGGGCGAGCGGCATAAATCGACACTCGGCAAATCTTTGCCGGACGTTCGATCACCACCTTGGAAATCGCCGCCTGGGGCGAGCGCTTCACGATGTAATTCCGGATCTTCAGGTCTTCGAGCAGCAAGCGGCCGTAATCCTGGCCTTCCGCGAACCAGCGGCTGTCCCAGGTGCGGTTGATCTGCAGGCGAAGCCCGATCGGAGAGGATTTCTGGCCCATGTTACGCTTCTTCCTGCTCGCGCACGACGACGCGGATTCGGCTGTACGGCTTGACGATTCGCGACGAGCGGCCGCGGGCGCGGGTGGCGAAGCGCTTCAGCGAGATCGACTTGCCGACACTGGCTTCGGCAACGACCAAAGCGTCGACGTCGAGATTGTGGTTGTTCTCGGCATTGGCGACCGCCGAAGCGAGCACCTTGCTGACGTCCTTGGCCATTCCCTTGGGAGAGAATTTGAGGATGTTCAGCGCTTCTTCGACCTTGCGGCCGCGGATCAGCTGAGCGACGAGGTTGAGCTTCTGGGCCGAGCCGCGGATCGTGTTACCGATCGCGAGCGCTTCCTTGTCGCCGACCTTGCGGGGAGAGACTGGCTTGCTCATCAGCGCTTGCCCTTCTTGTCGGACGCGTGACCGGGGAAGGTGCGCGTCGGAGCGAACTCGCCGAGCTTCATTCCGACCATGTCTTCATTGACCGACACCGGCACAAACTTGCGGCCGTTGTAGACATTGAAGGTGAGGCCGACGAACTGCGGCAGAATCGTCGAGCGGCGCGACCAGGTCTTGATCGGCGTGCGCTTGCTGCTGTCCTGCGCCGTTTCCGCCTTCTTCAGAAGCGAAAGCTCGACGAACGGACCTTTCCAGACGGACCGGGCCATCTTTTAACCCTTCTTCTTCGCGTGACGCGACCGAATGATGAACTTGTCGGTCGACTTGTTATGACGAGTACGGGCGCCCTTGGTCGGCTTGCCCCACGGAGTGACCGGGTGACGGCCGCCCGAAGTCCGGCCTTCACCACCGCCATGCGGGTGATCGACCGGGTTCTTGGCGACACCACGGGTCAGCGGGCGGCGGCCGAGCCAGCGTGTGCGGCCGGCCTTGGCCAGCGTCTGGTTGCCGTTGTCGGGGTTCGACACTGCGCCAACCGTCGCCATGCAATCCGAGCGGATGTAGCGCTGTTCGCCCGAATTGAGGCGAACGATGACCATTCCGCGGTCGCGGCCGACGACCTGCACATAAGTGCCCGCGGCGCGCGCGATCTGGCCGCCCTTGCCCGGCTTCATCTCCACATTGTGGACGATGGTGCCGACCGGCATCTGGCCGATTTCCATTGCGTTGCCCGGCTTCACGTCGACCTTGCGGCCGGCGATCACCTGGTCGCCCGGAGCCAGGCGCTGCGGAGCGATGATATAGGCTTGTTCGCCACCTTCGTAGGTGACGAGGGCGATGAACGCCGAACGGTTGGGGTCATATTCCAGCCGCTCGACCGTCGCCGGCACGTCCCACGTGCGCCGCTTGAAATCGATCAAGCGATACTTCTGCTTGTGGCCGCCAGCGATGCCGCGGCTGGTCACATGCCCCTTGTTGTTGCGTCCGCCGGTCTTGCGCTTGCCTTCGGTCAGCGCCTTGACGGGCTTGCCCTTCCACAGCGACGACTTGTCGACGAGCACCAGCCCGCGGCGCGACGGCGAGGTCGGCTTGTATTGCTTGAGAGCCATTACGCGCGAACCCCTTCCGTAATATCGATCGACTGACCGTCGGCCAGGCGCACGATCGCCTTCTTCACGTCGGACCGGGTGTAGGGCTTGCCCTTCCACTTCTTGGTCTTGCCCTTGGTGACGAGCGTGTTGACGCCCACCACGGTCACTCCGAACAGAGCTTCCACGGCGGCCTTGATTTCCGGCTTGGTTGCCTGCTTGGCGACCCGGAAGACGACCGCATTGGCTTCCGACAGCATCGTCGATTTCTCGGTGATGTGCGGTGCCAGAACGATGTCGTAATGGCGCACGTCCGGCGCCGTCTGCGGCTTCTTAGCCATTGAAACGGGCCTCCAGTTTCTCGACCGCGGCGCGGGTCAGGACCAGCGTCTCGTGGCGCATGATGTCATAGACATTGGCGCCAACGGCGGAGAGCAGGTTGATGCTTCCAAGGTTCGACGAAGCGCGGGCGAAACCGACATTGAGCGCGTCGCCGTCGATCACCAGGGCCGTCTTGCCAAAGGCAAGCTGGCCAAGCTGTTCGCGAAGCACCCGGGTCTTGCCGTCCTTGACGTCGAGATTGTCGATCACGACCAGATTGCCGTTCTTGGCCTTGGCCGACAGCGCCATCTTGAGGCCGAGAACACGGATTTTCTTGTTCAGCGACGGATTGAAGTCACGCACCCGCGGGCCATGGGCCTTGCCGCCGCCGATGAAGATCGGAGCGCGGCGATCGCCGTGACGAGCGGTGCCGCCGCCCTTCTGCTTGCCGTATTTCTTGCCGGTACGCGCGACATCCGAACGCTCGCGGGCGCCACGGGCGGTCGCGCGGCGCTTTTCGAGCTGCCACGTCACGACGCGGTGGAGGATGTCGGCGCGCGGCTCGACGGCATAGATCTCGTCGTTGAGATCGATGTCCCCGCCGGCCTTGGCATCCAGGCTTTGAACCTTGACCTTCATGGCTTAGCCTTCCTTGCCGTCGTCGGTGGCGGGGGCTTCACCCTCGCCAGCGCCGGCTTCGTTGTTCTGCCCCGCCGCTTCGGCGGCATCGGCGGCTTCCGCTTCGGCGGCTGCGCCAGCTTCCTGTTCGGCGGCGATCGCTGCCACTTCGGCATCGCTCGGCAGCGCCGGCATTTCGTGGACCGCGGCGTCATCGACCAAGCCCGCTGCCGGAATTTCCGACTCATCGATCGGCTGGTTCTTGCTAACGATGCCGGCGGGATAGGGCGCGTTTTCGTTGAGCGGCAGCTTGATCGCGTCGGCGACGGTCAACCAGCTGCCCTTGTGGCCGGGAACCGAGCCCTTGACGAACAGCAGCCCGCGAATGGGATCGGTGCGGACGATTTCGAGATTTTGCTGCGTGCGATTGCGAGCGCCCATGTGGCCCGCCATCTTCTTGTTCTTGAACACTCGGCCCGGATCCTGGCGGTTACCCGTCGAACCGTGCGAACGGTGGGACAGCGACACGCCGTGGGTTGCGCGCAGACCACCGAAGTTCCAGCGCTTCATGGCGCCGGCAAAGCCCTTGCCCTGAGTCACGCCGGACACGTCGACCATCTGGCCGGCGATGAAATGGTCGGCGCTGATCGTCGCACCGACGTCCAGCAGCGCATCTTCGGCGACGCGGAATTCGACGACTTGCGACTTGGGTTCGACCTCAGCCTTGCCGAACGCGACGCGCTGCGGCTTGGCGACGTTCTTCGCTTTCGCCGTGCCGGCGCCGAGCTGGACGGCGGTATAGCCGTCACGGTCCATTTCGCGGCGGCCGATGACCTGCACGCTTTCCAGTTGCAGGACGGTAACCGGCACATGCCGACCGTCCGCCTGAAACAAGCGGGTCATTCCGACCTTCTTCGCGATCACGCCGGTGCGCATGATCCATCACTCCTCAACAGAGGCACCTGCGGACAATTCCGAAGGTGCGTGCAGCCCGCGAAAATTCTTGCGTGCCCCGCCTGGGCTAATGCTCCCCAAAGGGAACGGCGGGGACGCAGCCCGGAGCTAGTCTCCGGCGGTATCCACCTACTCGCCCGACCCGGCTAACCGGGTCCGGCACTGGCTTAGGCCAGCTTGATCTCCACATCGACGCCGGCGGCCAGATCGAGCTTCATCAGCGCGTCGACCGTTTGCGGCGTGGGCTGCACGATATCGAGCAGCCGCTTGTAAGTCCGGACCTCGAACTGCTCACGCGACTTCTTGTCGACGTGCGGTGAGCGGTTGACGGTGAACTTCTCGATGCGCGTCGGCAGGGGAATGGGACCGCGAATGAGCGCACCCGTGCGGCGCGCCGTGTCGGCAATGTCGCCAGTCGCCTGATCGAGCACTCGATGATCGAACGCCTTCAAGCGAATCCGGATGTTTTGCGTTTCCATGTCCCTACCGATGCGAAAGAGCCAACGAGCCCCAGCTTCCGCTGAAGCGCGCTTATTCGAACAAACTCAAAAGCGAACCGCGCGACCTGTGTTCCAGAATCGCGCGGTTGGCGCCCTATATTACTTAGAGATCGTGCCGACAACCCCCGCGCCGACCGTGCGGCCGCCTTCGCGAATTGCGAAGCGCAGGCCCGGGTCCATGGCGATCGGAGCGATCAGCTTGACGCCGAGGCTGACGTTGTCGCCCGGCATCACCATTTCGGTGCCTTCGGGAAGCAGGACTTCGCCGGTGACGTCCGTGGTGCGGAAGTAGAATTGCGGACGATAGTTGGCGAAGAACGGCGTGTGACGGCCGCCCTCGTCCTTCGACAGGACGTAGACTTCGGCCTGGAAGTCGGTGTGCGGAGTGATCGAGCCCGGCTTGCAGAGAACCTGGCCACGCTCGACGTCTTCACGCCCGACGCCGCGCAGAAGCGCGCCGATGTTGTCGCCGGCCTGGCCCTGATCGAGCAGCTTGCGGAACATTTCGACGCCGGTGACAACCGTCTTCTGAGTGTCGCGGATGCCGACGATTTCGACTTCCTCGCCAACCTTGACGATGCCGGTTTCGACGCGGCCGGTAACGACCGTACCGCGGCCTGAAATCGAGAACACGTCTTCGATCGGCATCAGGAACGGCTTGTCGAGCGGACGCTCCGGCTGCGGAATCCATTCGTCGACCGCATCCATCAGCTTCTTGATCGATTCCTCGCCGATATTCTCGTCGCGGTCCTCAAGCACCGCCAGCGCCGAGCCGGTGATGATCGGAATATTCTCGCCGTCGTAGCCACGCTTCGACAGCTCTTCGCGAATTTCCAGTTCGACCAGCTCAAGCAGCTCGGGATCGTCAACCTGGTCGACCTTGTTCAGGAACACCACCATCGTCGGCACGCCGACCTGGTTGGCGAGCAGGATGTGCTCCTTGGTCTGCGGCATCGGGCCGTCGGCGGCCGACACGACCAGGATCGCGCCATCCATCTGGGCGGCGCCAGTGATCATGTTCTTCACATAATCGGCGTGGCCCGGGCAATCGACGTGCGCATAGTGGCGCTTGTCGGTTTCATATTCGACGTGCGCCGTCGAAATGGTGATTCCGCGCTCGCGCTCTTCCGGCGCCTTGTCGATGTTGGCGAAGTCGACCGCAACGCCGCCGCCGGTCTTGGCCAGCACCTTGGTGATCGCGGCCGTCAGCGACGTCTTGCCATGGTCAACGTGACCAATGGTGCCAATGTTGCAGTGCGGCTTGTTCCGCTCGAATTTCGCCTTAGCCATTTTACGCCTCTTCTGTTTCGAAAAATCCGGGCGGCCCGCCCAATGCGAGCGCGCCCATAACTACAAACTCACGCTTATGCCAGCTTCGCCTTCACTTCGTCGGCAACGTTCTGCGGCACTTCGTCATAGTGCGAGAACTGCATCGTGTACTGCGCGCGCCCCTGAGTGAACGAGCGCAGCTGGTTGACGTAGCCGAACATATTGGCGAGCGGCACCACGGCTTCAACCACCTGGGCGTTGCCCCGGCTGTCGGTGCCCTGGATTTGTCCGCGCCGCGAATTGAGATCGCCGATGACGTCGCCCAGATAATCCTCGGGCGTGACCACTTCGACCTTCATGATCGGTTCGAGCAGCTTGATGCCGGCCTTGTGAGCCGCTTCGCGCATCGCGCCACGGGCGCAGATTTCAAACGCCAGCGCCGACGAATCGACGTCGTGGTACTTGCCGTCGATCAAATGGACTTCGAAATCGATGATCGGGAAGCCGATCAGCGACCCCGTCTCGGCGGTTTCGCGGAGGCCCTTTTCGACCGACGGAATAAATTCCTTGGGGACGTTGCCGCCCTTGATCTCGTCGAAAAACTGGAAGCCGGTGCCGCGTTCGGCCGGAATCACGTTGATCTTGATTTCGCCGAACTGGCCAGAGCCGCCCGACTGCTTCTTGTGGGTGTAGGTCAGGTCGACAGGCTTCGCGAGATATTCGCGGTAAGCGACCTGCGGGGCGCCGACATTCGCCTCGACCTTGAACTCCCGCTTCATGCGATCGACGAGAATCTCGAGGTGAAGCTCGCCCATCCCCTTGATGATGGTCTGGCCCGATTCATGGTCGGTGGTGACTCGGAACGACGGATCTTCGCGCGCCAGCCGGTTGAGGGCGACGCCCATCTTTTCCTGGTCGGCCTTGGTCTTGGGCTCGACGGCCACTTCGATGACCGGGTCCGGAAACTCCATCCGCTCGAGGATGATCGGGTCATTGGCAGCAGACAGCGTATCGCCGGTCGTGGTGTCCTTCAGCCCGGCCAGAGCGACAATGTCGCCGGCATAAGCGATCTGGATGTCCTCGCGATCGTTGGCATGCATCAGCAGCATGCGGCCGACCTTTTCCTTCTTGTCCTTGACCGAGTTGAGCACCTGGCTCGCGGTTTCAAGCTTGCCCGAATAGATGCGGGCGAAGGTCAGGGTGCCGACAAACGGATCGTTCATGATCTTGAACGCCAGCGCGGAGAATGGCGCATCGTCCGACGGGGCCCGGGTCTCGGTGGTTTCGCCATCGAGCTTGAGGCCTTCCACCGGCGGGATGTCGAGCGGGCTCGGCAGGTAATCGACGACTCCGTCGAGCAGGGGCTGGACGCCCTTGTTCTTGAACGCCGAGCCGCACAGCACCGGCACGAACGAGAAGTTCAAGGTGCCCTTGCGGATCAGCTTCTTGAGCGTCGCGGTGTCGGGCTCGGTGCCTTCGAGGTAGGTTTCCATGACCTCGTCGTCTTGCTCGACGGCCATTTCGATGAGGTCCTTGCGAGCCGCCGCGGCGGCATCGACGAGGTCGGCGGGAATCTCTTCATAGACGAACTTGGCGCCCAGGCTTTCGTCGAGCCAGATGATCGCGCGGTTCTCGACCAGGTCGACGAGGCCCTTGAAGCCGCCTTCGATGCCAATCGGCAGATACAGCACCGCCGGGCGGGCGCCGAGACGATCCTTGATCATCTCCACGCACATGTTGAAGTTCGCGCCGGTGCGGTCGAGCTTGTTGACGAAGCACATCCGCGGAACGTGATACTTTTCCGCCTGGCGCCACACCGTCTCGGACTGCGGCTCGACCCCGGCGACGCCGTCGAAACAGGCGACCGCGCCATCAAGCACGCGCAGCGAACGTTCGACTTCGATGGTGAAGTCGACGTGGCCGGGCGTATCGATGATATTGATCCGGTGCTCGGGGCCATTGCCCTCCTCGGCGCTCCAGAAACAGGTCGTCGCCGCCGACGTGATGGTGATCCCGCGCTCTTGCTCCTGCTCCATCCAGTCCATCGTCGCCGTGCCTTCATGCACTTCGCCGATCTTGTAGGACTTGCCGGTGTAATAAAGGATGCGCTCGGTGGTCGTCGTCTTGCCGGCGTCGATGTGCGCCATGATGCCGATGTTGCGATACCGTTCGAGCGGATGGCTGCGGGCCATTTCTAGGGCTTCCTTGGATGTATGAGGATCCGGCCGTGCCGGACCTTCAGAATATAGGTACGAAAACTACCAGTGCCAGATTGCGCCGGCGCCGGATGCTACCAACGATAATGGCTGAAGGCGCGGTTCGCTTCGGCCATGCGGTGCGTATCTTCGCGCTTCTTCACCGCATTGCCGCGATTTTGCGAAGCGTCCATCAGTTCGCCCGACAGGCGGCCGGCCATGGTCTTTTCCGACCGTGCGCGAGCAGCCGTGATCAGCCAGCGGATCGCCAGCGCCTGGGCACGTTCGGTACGGACTTCGACGGGGACCTGATAGGTCGCGCCGCCGACCCGGCGGGAGCGAACCTCGATGCCCGGCTTCACATTGTTGAGAGCGTCGTGAAACACGCCGATAGGCTCACGCTTGAGGCGGGTCTCGACGCTTTCAAGGGCGCCGTAGACGATGCCTTCGGCGACGGACTTCTTGCCGTCGAGCATGACGCTGTTCATGAATTTCGACAGGACGATATCACCGAACTTCGGATCGGGAAGAATCTCGCGCTTTTCTGGACGACGACGACGAGCCATTGGAAATTTCCTTTCGCTTCAGCCTGTTCCGGGACTTGAGGGACCCACAAGTGGTACTTGATGGGAACCCGGACCGCCCGGGGCTTACTCTCGTGATTATTTGGGACGCTTGGCGCCGTACTTGGAACGCGACTGGCGGCGATCCTTCACACCCTGCGTATCGAGCACGCCGCGAAGGACGTGATAACGAACGCCGGGAAGATCGCGCACACGGCCGCCGCGGATCAGCACCACGCTATGTTCCTGGAGGTTGTGTCCCTCGCCCGGAATGTAGCTGATGACTTCGCGCTGGTTGGTCAGGCGGACCTTGGCAACCTTGCGCAGCGCCGAGTTCGGCTTCTTCGGAGTGGTCGTATAAACGCGGGTGCAGACGCCGCGCTTTTGCGGATTCTGCTCCATCGCAGGGACCTTCGACTTGGCCTTCTGCGGTTCGCGACCCTTGCGGATCAGCTGGTTAATCGTTGGCATGAAGCCCTTCACCTTTTCGTTGCGAGGCAGAACCTCCAATCGAGGCCGCCCGCGGTTACTTTGCCCAACGCAAAAACGCGAAGACCTGATGACCGACCCTCTTTCAAGTGGCGTCCATCCGGCTTCACGGTGTCGAGCAATGTTCAGCTCTTGTCCGGCATGAGGTCGATGGAATCGAGGCCTTAGCGGACGACCGGCCCAATAAGGGCGATGCGCGGCGAGGTCAACGGGAGCCGATCACAGCCTCGCGAACAACAGCGCGACATAAGCGGTAAATGCCGCCGCCGCGAACACCGCAAGCGCATAATGGACCCGCCGCGACGACGACGCCATGCCGATGATCGCGCTGACCATCAACAGGCCGTGAAACAGCAGGTTGAGCGAACCGGGCAGACTGAAGTTGAGCAGCGCGTCCTTGACCACGCTGGTCACCAGCATCGCCAGCATGAACCCGAAAAACGCCCGCCGATGATCGTCGAAATGCGCCGCCAAGTCGATGCGTTCGCCGGCCAGGTCGGGACGGATGATCCCAGCCATCATGTACAGCAGGACCATCTGCAAAAGAACGATGGTGAAGCCGAGGAAATTCCAGTCGCTATGGTCGCGCAGGCCAAAGCTCGCCCACCATGCCTGCGTCGCGAACAGCAGGACCAGCACGCTCCACGCCACCGGCAAGGGGTCGTAATCGACCCGCCGCCTGGCCAGCAGGATCATCCGATAGCCCTGGAGAATTTGGGTCATTGCAAGCCCGAGAATGATCGAGAGGAGGACCGAAAGGTACGAAAAGGCGTCCATCGCCCGCCGTTAGAGCGCGGACTGCCCAACGGGGCAATAGCCGCCGCTTCAGCCCTCCCTGGCAGGGTCGTGGCCCCAGTTCATCAGGCTATAGCGCCAGCGGGAGGTGTAGATGTTGGCGGGCTGCTGCGCGCAGTGGCGGCGGACGAAGCCGACGACCTTGCGCATATGGGCGTAATCGTCCGCGCCGAGTTCTTCCGCCGGCCGGCGAAGGATGCCGGCAATCCGCCGGCCGCTGGCGTGGCCGACGCTTTCGCGCGCGCTGCCGTCGGCGCCTTTCCAGCCAACCCGCCGGCTGTCGGCGGTCCGCAGCCAGCGCTCGATCTCCGCTGCGGTCATGTTCACGGCGCGATCGAAGTCGCCTTTGATCCGCGATCGGGAAGCCTCGTCCATCAGCGCGCTATCGGGCCGCGGCCGCGGCGGCTCAATACGGCACTTCTTGGGGTGCTCACCGAGACTTATGCGAGCGCGCCGTACGCAGGCTTACGAGTGCCGCTGGTTTCCCGCGCCTTCCAACGGCCGCACGAACAGCCGCTTGACCGCTGGCCAGCGGGCGCGCGCTTCGTGCTCGATCCGGGATACGATCTGTTCGACTTCGCCGGCCGGAATCTCGTTCTGGAAGTCGACGTTCATCATCACCGTGATCTGGTCGGGCGACGAGTGAAGGGTGAGGACATGGCCCACGCCCACCACGCCGCTTTGCCCAACGGCCAGTTCGCGCAGGCCCTGCACCACTTCAGGATCGGCCGCTTCGCCAATCAGCAGCCCCTTCGATTCATAGGCCAATAGCCCCGCCGTCAGCCCAAGAATCACCCCGATGACGATCGAGGCGGCGCCGTCATAAAAGGGATCGCCAGTGGCCTGCGCCAAAGCCAGGCCAATCGCCGCCGCGACGATGCCCGCCATTGCCGCCCCGTTTTCGAGGAGGACGATGAACGACGGCGGGTCCTTCGACTGGCGCACCGCCTCCAGCCAGCCGACATCGCCCTTGGCGGCGCGAAATTCCTTGAACGCTTCGAGCGTCGACCAGCCTTCGAGGAAAAAGGCGACGAGCAGCACGCCATAGCCGATCAGCGGCGACGTCGCTTCCGCCGGGTGAGCAATATGCAAAATGCCTTCGTAGACGGACACGCCGGCGCCGAGTGCAAACACCAGCACGGCAACGACGAAGCTCCAGAAATAAACCTCGCGGCCATAGCCGAACGGGTGAATCCGGTCGGCCGGACGCCGCGCCGCGTGGCGGCCCCACATCAGCAGCAGCTGGTTGGTGCAATCGACGACGCTGTGAACGCCCTCGGTCAGCATCGCCGACGATCCGGTGATCGCGGCCGCGACGAACTTCGACACGGCGATCCCGAAATTGGCGATCAGCGCAATGACGAGCGTGCGGGTGGAGGCGGTGGGCGCGCTCATCGCTTAGCGAATGTTCCCAATGTTCGCACTCGTGAGCATGATCGGGCGGTCCATGAATCGCGTCGGAAGCGGCATTTGCCCGCCATTGGCACATGTGGCGGCATGTAGGACAGCGCGAACTGTTCGCTAAATATGAATGACCCGCCCGAACGCGGCGAGCACGCTTTCGTGCATCATCTCGCTTAGTGTCGGGTGGGGGAAGACGGTGTTGATGAAGTCGGTTTCGACCAGCTCGGCGGTCTTGCCGATGGTGTAGCCCTGGATCAGTTCGGTGACTTCGGCGCCGATCATATGCGCGCCAAGCAACTCGCCGGTATTGGCGTCGAACACCGTTTTGACGAAACCCTCGACCTCGCCCAGCGCGATCGCCTTGCCGTTGCCGATTGCCGGGAACTTGCCGACCTTGACCTCGTAACCCGCTTCCTTGGCCTTAGCCTCGGTCAAGCCGACGCTCGCCACTTGCGGCCGGCAATAGGTGCAGCCCGGAATGTTCCTGGCGTCGGTCGGGTGCGGGTGAACGTCCGTGTTGCCAAGTTCCTGCGCGATCGCTTCGGCCGCGGTGACGCCTTCGTGGCTGGCCTTGTGGGCGAGCCACGGCGGCGCGGTAACATCGCCAATCGCCCACAGGCCGGGAACATTGGTCCGGCACAGCGGATCGGTGTCGATATGGCCCTTGGTGGTTTTGACGCCGAGCGCTTCAAGCCCGATGTTTTCGGTGTTCGGAGCGATCCCGACCGCGACGATGCAATGGCTGAAACGCTGTTCGGCCGACTTGCCGTCGCTGGTCTTGATCGTCGCGGCAACGCCCTTTCCGTTGGCTTTCAGGCTTTCGACACCAGCGCCGGTGAGGATCGTCAGCCCCTGTTTGGTCAGGCTTTTCGCAAGCTGCGCGCTGACCTCCTCATCCTCGACCGGCACCACCCGGTCGAGCATTTCGACCACGGTCACCTTGGCACCGAGATCGGCGTAGAAACTGGCGAATTCGATCCCGATCGCGCCCGATCCGATGACCAGCAGCTCGGTCGGCATTTCCGGCGGAGTCATGGCGGTCCGATAGGTCCAGATGCGCTTGCCGTCGGCCTTGGCGAACGGCAGGTCGCGCGCCCGCGCGCCGGTGGCGACGATGATGTGCTTGGCGGCAAGCTCGGTCGCCTTGCCGTCGGCGCCCGTGACGCTGAGCTTGCCCTGGCCGGTGATTGCGCCCTCGCCCATGTGCACCGCGATCTTGTTCTTCTTCATCAGGTGCGTGACGCCCTGGTTGAGTTGCTTGGCCACCGCCCGGCTGCGCGCCACGACCTTGGCGATGTCGAACGACGGCTGGTCATTGCTGAGGCCGTAGGCGTCGGCGTGGGTCATGTAATGATAGACCTCGGCCGAGCGCAGCAGCGCCTTGGTCGGAATGCACCCCCAGTTAAGGCAGATACCGCCGAGCAACTCGCGCTCGACGATTGCGGTCTTGAGGCCGAGCTGCGCGGCGCGGATTGCAGCGACGTAGCCGCCGGGGCCGGAACCGAGCACGATAAGGTCGTAGGTGTCAGCCATCTTCTATTCCTCTGCCGCGATCGGCCGCGGTCGATTGTCTGAATCCAGCGCGACGAAGGTGAACTCGCCCTCCGCAACCACGGTTTCAAGGTCGCCGTCGCGGTGCCGGCCGATTGCTTCGGCTTTCAAGCGCAGCGAAGTGCGCCCCTGCTTCAACAGCTCGACATAGACGCTCAGCTCATCGCCGACCGCCATCGCGCCCGGAAATTTGAGCGCTTCGGCACCGACCAGGATCGCCTTCCCGCCCGTCCGCTGAGACGCGAAGGAGCCGCAGGCGAGGCCCATCTGGCTCATCAGCCAGCCGCCGAACACGCCGCCATAGGGATTGGTGTCGGCGGGCATTGCAGTGACTCGAATGAGGGGACGCCGCGCCACTGGGCTCAAGCCAGCATCCCCAGCGGATGTTCGATGAGTTCCTTGAAGCGCTTCATCAGCTTGGCGCCGTCGGCGCCGTCGATGGCGCGGTGGTCGAAGCTGCCGGTGGCGGACAAGATGGTCGCGATCTGGAGCGAGTCGTTGATGACGTAGGGCCGCTTTTCGCCCGCGCCGATCGCCATGATCATGCCCTGGGGCGGATTGATCACAGCTTCGAACTGCTTGATGCCGTACATCCCCATATTGCTTAGGCTGGCGGTGCCGCCCTGATATTCAGCGGGCTGGAGCTTGCCCTCCTTGGCCCGCGACGCCAGATCCTTCATCTCGGTCGAGATCGCCGATACGCTCTTGGTGTCGGCGCTGGCGACGATCGGGGTGATGAGGCCGCCGTCGATGGACACTGCAACCGAAATGTCGGCGCGGCTATATTTGATCAAAGTATCCCCGGCGAAGCTGACATTGCATTCGGGAACATCGATCAGCGCCTGCGCCAGCGCCTTGATCAGCAAATCGTTGACGCTGAGCTTCACGTTGCGCGCGGCAAGCCCGGCATTGAGCTCGCCGCGCAGCTTGAGCAGCGCGTCGAGCTGGGTATCGACCGTCAGATAGATGTGGGGAACCTGCTGCTTCGATTCGGTCAGGCGGCGCGCGATGGTCTTGCGCATGTTCGACAGCTTGATCGTTTCATGCGGAATGCCGGTCCCGGGCGAAGCCGAGGGGCCGCCCGGCGCGCCCGCTGCTGACGCCTGAGGCGCGGGCTTCGCCCCGCCCGTTGCGCCTTCGACATCGGCGCGGACGATCCGCCCGCCGGGGCCACTGCCAGTGACGGTCGCAAGATCGACCCCCTGCGCCTGGGCGATGCGCCGGGCCAGCGGCGAAGCCTTGATGCGGTCGCCGCCGGAAGCCCGCTCTGGCGCGGCTGGGGCCGGCGCCGGGGCGGCCGGTGCCGGTGCTGGGGCCGCCGGAGCGGCTGGCGGGGGAGCATCGACGGCGGGTTTCGGCGCCGGGGCGGCTGCCGGCGCGGCTGGCGGTTCTGGCGGTGCGGCGGCGGCTGGCGGTGGGGGGGCTGGCGTTGCCGACGCGGCCGAATCGACGCTTTCGCCTTCGCTGGCAAGAATCGCGATCGGCGCGCCGACCTTCACCCCATCGGTCCCGTCCGGAACCAGGATCTTGGCAATCGTGCCTTCGTCGACGGCTTCAAATTCCATCGTCGCCTTGTCGGTCTCGATTTCGGCGAGGATGTCGCCGGAAACGACGGTGTCGCCTTCCTTCACCAGCCATTTGGCAAGCGTGCCCTCCTCCATCGTTGGCGAGAGCGCGGGCATCTTCAGTTCGATCGGCATGGGGCTGGTCCGTCCACGAGGCTGAAGCGCTCAAAGCCAATGCGGCGGGCACGGTCAAGTGCGCGGCCAAACGATTGAGGCCGCTTGCGCTTGGCGCCGGTTTAACGCAGCACTGGGCGGCAATGGGGGATCAAGAGGCGAAACGGACCTATCTGGTCATCGTCGACGATAGCGACGAAGCGCGCGTGGCGTTGCGCTTCGCGGCCCGACGCGCGGCCAAGACCAACGGCCGCATCGAGGTTCTGGGAATCGTCGAGCCGCAGGATTTCGTGCAATTTGGCGGGGTCCAGGCGGCGATGGCCGAAGAACAGCGGCTTCGCATCGAAGGCGTCGTCAGTTCCGCCATCGGCGAGTTTCTCGACGAATCCGGCGTTGAAGCGAAGGTCATGGTCGAACAGGGCGAAGCCGTGAAGGCGGTGCGCGATTACATCGGCGAACGGTCGGAAGTCGCGGCGCTGGTGCTTGGCGCTGCGCCAAGCGGCAATCCCGGAGCGCTGGTCGCGAATTTCTGCGGCAACGATGCCGGCAAGCTGCCCTGCCCCGTGATGCTGATTCCCGGTTCGCTCGACGACGCCCGGCTGGAACAGCTGAGCTAGAGGATTGCGCCGAGAATTTCGGCAAGCCTGACACAGCCCGCCTCGTCGTCCGCGGTGAACCGCGCGCGGTTGGGGCTGTCGAGGTCGAGCACGGCAATCAGCGCCCCGTCGCGGACGATTGGCACCACCAGCTCACTGGCCGAGGCGGAATCGCAGGCGATGTGGCCGGGAAAGGCAGTGACGTCGTCGACCCGCTGGACCTGCAGCGTTGCCGCCGCAGCCCCGCACACGCCGCTGCCGAACGGAATGCGGATGCACGCCGGGCGCCCCTGGAACGGCCCAAGCACCAGTTGCCCGCCGACATTGCGGTAAAATCCGACCCAGTTCACGTCGCCGAGGCTGTCGAAAATCAGCGCCGCGGCATTGGCCATGTTCGCGATCGGGTCCGGCTCGCCCGCCACCAGTCCCTGCAGCGCGGAGGCAAGGTCGCGGTACAGGGTCGCATTGTCGGCGGCGGTGATCTTTAAATCGAACATCAATCGAACTCCACCTTGCCGCGGCCCTGCTTGATCGCGCTGCGCTGCTTTTTCTGGTCGACCCGCTGGGCCTTGGCGGAGCGGCTCGGCCGGGTCGCCTTGCGCGCCCGGGGCACGATATGGGCATCGGCAATCATCTGCGCCAGCCGCGCCCGCGCATCCTGGCGATTGGCGTCCTGGGTGCGAAATCGGCGCGCGGTGATCAACAGCTCGCCCGAAATCGTCATCCGGCTTCCGGCAATGGTCTTCAGTCGTTGGTAAGTGTCCGGGTGCAGGCGCAGCTTGAACACGTCGACGCGCAGCTGAACAGCGGTTGCGACCTTGTTGACGTTCTGGCCGCCGGGCCCGGTCGCGGCGAGGAAGCTTTCGCTCAACGCGTCGTCGGGCAGGTCGACATCCTCAGGCCGCATTCTCGGTCCCGGGCTTGGCGAAGGCACGCCATTCACCGAAATAGTCCGGCAATGGCGCTTCCACGTCGATCGCCGCCTTGCCCTCGCGCGGGACGACCAGGCGCGATGCGTGGAGCAGCATCGGTCCGCCCGGGACGCCGTAAACCCGGTCGCCGAGGATGCCGGTGCCGAACGCGGCGCGGGCGTGGACGCGGATCTGATGCGTACGGCCGGTCAGCGGGCGGAATTCGACCAGGGTCGCGCCGTCGCTGACCCGGATCCGCCGCCACAGCGTCCGTGCCTCGATACCGGCGGGGTCGCTGACCATCTTCCATCCCGCTTCGGCGCTGGAGGTCTTGGCGAGCCGGTCTTCGATGACTCCGGATTCCTCGGCCAGCTCGCCGCCGACCACTGCGAGATAATGTTTTTCGACCGACCGGCTTTCGAAGGCCTGTTGAAAGATTGCGCGCGCCTTGGGTGAGCGCGCCAGCAGCAGACAGCCGCTGGTGTCCATGTCGAGCCGGTGCATCGGCGTCGGCGTGCGCTTGAAGCCGCAGCGCAGCTCGCCGAGCCGGGCAATGAGTGAATCGCCGCCGCGACGCGGCTCGTCGACGGGCAGGCCAGCGGGCTTGTCGATGACGATCGCTTCGGCGTCGATGAACAGGATGCGGTCTTCCAACATCGCGCCGCCATAGCCGTTGTGGAGCGATTTGTGACTCCCTTGCAACGAACGCAGGGAATTCAGCCGGTTACACAATATTAACCTTTTCCGATCAGACATCGAATGGTTAATGAACGCTTCAAGGCTGTTAAGGCCCGGTAACGATTAGTTGCTCAAGCCTGGCGCCGCGAACGGGGGGAACAGCGATGCGAGTGCTGCTGATTGAGGACGAGCCGACGACGGCCAAGAGCATTGAGCTGATGCTCGGCTCGGAAGGCTTCAATGTCTACACCACCGATCTTGGCGAAGAGGGCCTCGATCTCGGCAAGCTGTACGATTACGACATCATCTGCCTCGACCTGAATTTGCCGGACATGCACGGCTATGACGTGCTCAAGAAATTGCGCACCGCCAAGGTCGGCACTCCGGTCCTGATCCTGTCGGGCATTGGCGAGATGGACAGCAAGGTCCGCGCGCTCGGCTTCGGTGCCGACGATTATGTCACCAAGCCGTTCCACCGCGACGAACTGGTCGCCCGAATCCATGCCATCGTCCGCCGGTCCAAGGGCCATTCGCAATCGGTTATCCGCACCGGCAAGCTGGCCGTGAACCTCGACGCCAAGACGGTCGAAGTCGACGGCGCGCGAGTGCATTTGACCGGCAAGGAATATGCGATGCTGGAGCTGCTTTCGCTCCGCAAGGGCACGACCCTGACCAAGGAAATGTTCCTCAACCACCTTTATGGCGGAATGGACGAGCCCGAACTCAAGATCATCGACGTCTTCATCTGCAAGCTGCGCAAGAAGCTCAGCCTGGCATGCGGCGGCGCCAATTATATCGAAACCGTGTGGGGCCGTGGCTATGTGCTGCGCGATCCTGACGAAGTGGCCGAACCCGTGCCCGAGGCACAGGTCGCTTAAGCCCAGCAATTCAGGGGGATGGGAAAAGGCGGAGCGCCCGGCGCGCTCCGCCTTTTTTTATCCCTGCGCGGCCTTCGCGAACAGCGCCGCCGAGATCGCCCACAGCATCGTGAAAAAGCCGATCAAGACGAGGACTCCGACCAGTCCCGGCGGCTCCGACGCGCCAAGGCGATAGGCCCCGGCAATGACGCCAACAATCGCCTGCGCGACGGCGGCCACAGCCATGGCCCGCGCCATTCCGTCGACCCTGAACCGGACCGCGATTGCTCCCGCGAGCGCAACCAGGATGACCACCAGGAACATCAGGTTCGCCGGGTTCCCTTCATCGCCAATGATCCCGACCGCCCCGTTAATCCAGACGAGCAGGAACGAGGCGGCAACGGCCACGAGAACCCCGAGCCGGTAGAACGGATTGCGCGACGCCCGCGCCGCCAGTTCGATCGTGCCGCCGACCAGCCCGAACATCACGGCTGCAAACACAAAATCGGCGATTGTCCACGGCGCGTGGAACATCAGTGGCAGAAGAAGAACGAACCCCGCCGTTCCCCATCCGACCAGGCGCCACGGGAAGCCGCCCTTCCCGCCGCCGTCATTCGCCTTGCTTGCCATCACTCGCTCTCCATGCATGTTACGGCGACCATTGTGCCAGCGCGGCGGGTGAGCGGCATGAGGAAGTTGTGAGGATCTGCTGAAACATGGTTGCGACGTTCGCCTTCGACGATTTCGTGCTCGATCCCGCCGACCGGCGGCTGCGGCGCGGATCGGAAACGGTCGAACTCAACGCCCGCTATCTCGACGCGCTGGCGCTGCTGGTGCGCGAACGCGGCGGCCTGGTGTCGAAAGACCGGTTCCTCGCCGAAGTGTGGGACGGCGTGCCCGTCACCGACGAAGCGCTGACCCAATGCATCAAGACTTTGCGCAGCCGCCTTGGCGACCCCGCGGCCAATCCGCGCTTCATCCAGACGGTGCCCAAGCACGGTTACCGGTTCATCGCGCCGGTCCGAGTGATCGAATCCGAGGGCGGCGAGCGCTTGGCGACGCCCGCCGGCGCGACCGCGCCAGCGCCCGCGCTTCAGCAATTTGCGACGACGATTGCGGCGGGAACCCTTGGCGGGGGCCTGGCGGGCACCGCGGGCGGGCTGATCTACGGCTTTATCGGCGCCTCGCAGCCCGCGCCCCAAGGGGTCGGTGCATTGTCGGTGCTGCTGGTCCTGCTTGGAGTGACCGCGCTGGTCGGCCTGGTCGGCGCGGCCGGGGTCAGCCTTGGCCTTGCCGGCGCACAAGCGCTGCGGCCGCGTTCGCTGCCGTGGACAATATTCGGCGGCGCTGCCGGCGGCTTGCTGGTCGGCGCTTTAGCCAAGCTGTTCGGGCTCGATGCCTTTACGCTGCTGGTCGGCCATTCGCCGCGAGAGATCACCGGCGCTGCCGAAGGCGCGATGCTCGGCGGCGCGGTTGGACTTGGCGCCTGGCTGGCCGCGCGGGCCGGCTCGGTCGCGGCCGGCGCAGCGCGCGCCGCGGCGGTCGGCGGGGGTGCCGGGGCGTTGATCGGCCTCGCCGGCGGACGATTGATGCTTGGCAGCCTGGCGCTGCTGGCGCGCGAAGTTCCAGGCTCGCGGCTCCGGCTCGACAGCATCGGCCATCTGTTCGGCGAAAGCGGGTTCGGACCAGTGACGATGGTCGTGACCAGCGGGCTTGAAGGCGCGCTGTTTGCCGCCTGCACCGTCGCTGCAATCAATACCGTGCGCCAAATGCGTTAGGCGTCGGTCCGCAAACGCCGCGACTTGTTTCGCGCGGGCAACGCCGACGCATCGTTCGGGGCAACTTCCGGTTGCGGCTCATCCATCCGCCGCCAGCCATCCCGATCCAGCCGTTCGAGCGGCCGGAACGCGGTTTTATATGCCATTCGCGTCGATCCTTCGACCCAATAGCCGAGATACACATAGGGCAGGCCGGAACGCGCGGCGCGCTGGATATGGTCGAGGATGATGAAGGTCCCCAGACCCTTGCGGGCGTCGGGGCCAACGTCGAAAAAGCTGTAGATCATCGACAGGCCATCGCTTTGCTGGTCGCTCAGGCAGGCGCCGATCAGCTTGCCCGGACGCCCGTTCACGCTTGGCTCGCGATATTCGATGACCAACGTCCGCACCGGCGTCTGTTCGACCATGTCGGCGAAGTCGCCTTCGTCCATTTCGGCCATCCCGCCGCCGGGGTGGCGCGCCGCCAGATAGCGGCGAAGCAGCTCATATTGCTCTTCGGTCGTCCACGGCTTGCACGCCCCGATCTCGATATCCGAATGGCGGCGAAGCAGCTTGCGCTGGGTAGCGCTCGGCTCGAACTCGGCGGCCAGCACGCGAACCGACACGCAGGCCGAACAATCGATGCAGCTGGGACGATAGGCGACCGACTGGCTGCGGCGAAAACCGATCCGGCCAAGCGCTTCGTTCAGCTCGCTCGAATGGCGGCCGCCAAGCTCCGTAAACACCTTCCGCTCAACCTTGCCGGCCAGGTACGGGCACGGGCTCGGATTGGTGACGAAGAACTTTGGAAAGCGAAAGGGTGCGGTCACCCCGGGCCTCGATCTCTCTTGGTTAGCGAACTCTTTATGCGGCTGGTGAACGCGGATGGAAAGGGTCTGGATGCCCGCGCGCCGGTCAAATCGCCATCTGTCCCGCCAAGGGACAGCTTATTGCCGGGTCCCGGCGCTAGTCGAGTTGCGCGCGCTCGACGCGGAAGCCCGCCGCTTCGAGGCGGGCAACGACATCGTCGATGGCCGAGGCATCGCGGGCTTCGCATTCGACTTCGATCATCGTGTCCTTGGCCGGCAACCGCGTGAAAATCCGGCTGTGGTTGATCTCGATCACGTTAACGCCGGCTTCGTAGACTTTGCGCGTGATCGCGGCGAGCGCTCCGGGCTGGTCGTGGGCCGCGACGTGGAGCCGGGCGATGCGGCCCTGGCGGACCAGATCGCGAACCAGCACATTGGCGAGTAGGTGCGTGTCGATGTTGCCACCGCACAGAACGGTAGCGACCTTTTTACCTGCGAAACGTTGCGGGTCGGCAATCATTGCCGCAAGTCCCGCGGCCCCCGCCCCCTCGACTACGGTCTTTTCAATCCCGACCAGCATAGCGACCGCACGCTCCAGGTCGCGCTCCGAAACCAGGACGACTTCATTGACGAGTTCACCCAGAATCTGACGCGTAAGTTCGCCCGGATGCTTGACCGCAATGCCCTCGGCCAGAGTATCGCCGCCAAGTGGCAGGAAGCATCCCTCAATCGCGCATTTCATCGACGGATACAGCTCGGCTTCGACGCCAATCAGCTCGATGTCCGGCTTGATCGCGCGCGCCGCAATGGCAATTCCGGACATCAACCCGCCGCCACCGATCGGAATCACCAGCGTGTCGAGATCGGGCACCGCGGCGAGCATTTCCACCCCAAGCGTGCCCGCGCCGGCGATCACTTGCGGATCGTCGAACGGGTGGACGAACACAAAGCCCTTCTCAAGCGTCAGCTCGCGCGCCTTGGCATAAGCATCGTCGAACATGTCGCCGTGAAGAACGACCGTCGCGCCATGGCCGGCGGTCTGCGTCACTTTCACCGTCGGCGTCGATTCCGGCATGACGATGGTCGCGGGAATGCCGAGCCGGCGGGCGTGATAGGCAACGGCCTGCGCATGATTGCCGGCCGACGCGGCGATGACTCCCCGGGCCCGGTCCTCGGCAGTCAGCTGGAGCAACTTGTTGAGCGCTCCACGCTCCTTGTAGGCGGAGGTGAACTGAAGATTCTCGTACTTCAACCAGACTTCGGCACCGATGATTTCCGACAGAGTCCGGCTGATCAGCATCGGGGTGTCGATCACTGCCCCATCAATCCGCCCGGCGGCGGTGCGAATGTCGTCGATCGTGGGCGCTTTCATCGGCCGCGAGGCGTAGCGCTTCACCAAGCGCGGAACAATGCTAAGCATCGGCCATGCGAACCATGATCATTGCCGCGCTCACGGCGCTCACTGCTTCGACCGCTCACGCCGATACGCTCGTCACCAACGTCAACGGCATCCAAATCGGCGCCAACGGCGAGATTCAGCACTTTGCCGGGCTCGTCATCGGCGCCGACGGCAAGGTGCGGCAGCTGCTCGAACATCCCGAGCTCGTCCGGCTGGCGGGAATCACTCGGCAGGTCGACGGCCAGGGCCGCACTCTACTGCCGGGCCTGATCGACTCGCACGGCCACGTGACGGATCTGGGGTTTGCGGCAATGCACCTCGACCTGACCGGTACCCGGTCGCTCGCCGAGCTTCAGCAACGGCTGCGCGATTATGCGGTCAGCCATCCCGGCGTGAAGTGGATCCGGGGATCCGGCTGGAACCAGGAATTGTGGCCGCAGAAGAACTTTCCCACCGCCGCCGACCTTGACGCCGTCGTTCCAGGCCGGCCGGTCGTGCTCGACCGAGTCGACGGCCATGCCCTCGTGGCCAATGGCGCGGCAATGCGCGCCGCAAACGTCAGCAACACAACGCCGGCACCCGCTGGCGGGCGGATCGATCATGGCCTGTTCGTCGACAATGCCATGGACCTGATCGGCAAGGTACTGCCGCCCGCGACGCCCGCCGAGCTCGACCAGGCGCTGGCCAAGTCGCAGGACATCCTGCTTGGCTATGGCGTCACCGCGGTCGGATCGATGAGCACGTCGACCGGCGACTGGCAGGCATTCCGCCGGGCGGGGGAGGCTGGAACGCTCAACGTCCGGCTGATTACCTACCTTTCGGCCGCCCGCGACCTGGCGGTGAAAGCACCGACGCCATGGCTGTTCGGCGACCGGCTGCGCGTCGTCGGAATCAAGCTGTTTGCCGACGGCGCACTCGGCTCGCGCGGGGCGTGGCTGAAAGCGCCCTATGCCGACAAGCCCGATACGCGCGGCCTCCAGTTCAACTCCGACGCCGAGTTGCTCCAGCTGGCAGACGCCGCCGCAGCAGCGGGTTTTCAGGTGGCAACCCACGCCATTGGCGACGCGGCGAACGCGCAGGTTCTGACCACTTATGAACAGCTGTCGCGTAAATATGGCCGCGACCGCCGCTGGCGGATCGAGCATTTCCAGATCGTCGACCCCATCGACATCCCGCGCCTCGCGCCGGCGGGGGTCATCGCGTCAATGCAGCCGACGCATCAGACCAGCGACCGGTTGATGGCGGAGGCGCGGCTCGGGCCGGACCGACTGGGCGGTGCTTACGCCTGGCAAGCGGTGCTCAAGAGCGGTGCGCGGCTCGCGTTCGGGTCCGACTTTCCGGTGGAAAGCCCCAATCCCTTCCCCGGCCTGGCCGCGGGCATCAGCCGTCAGGACATCACCGGCCAACCGCCGGGAGGCTGGATTCCAGCCGAACGGCTGACCTTCGCCCAGGCTTTGAACGCCTTTACTCGCGGCGGCGCTTACGCGGGTTTCGCCGAAGACCGCATTGGCGCGCTGGAGCCTGGCAAATGGGCCGACTTCATCATCGTCGACCGCGACCCGACCAAGGTCGACGCGCTGGCGCTGGGCCAGACCCAGGTGTTGGAAACGTGGCTCGCCGGCAAGCCGGTGTGGCGGCGAGCGGTTAGTGCCTCGCCTGTCGAGCGCGGGAAATAAGCATCGACGGAGTGAGCAGCTGCGGCAGCTCCTCGGGCGGACGGCCCGGCGCATACCACAGGTAAAAGGGCACGCCTGATCGCCCGTGGGCTTCGAGGAACCGAGTGATCGCCGGATCGCCCGCGGTCCAGTCGCCGGCCAGGACGGTGACCCCCGCCTGGCGGAAAGCGCGGCGCACTTCGGGCCGGTCGATCGCCGCCGCTTCATTGGCCTTGCACGTCAGGCACCAGTCGGCGGTGAAATAGACGAACAGCGGCTTGTGCCCGGCTGCCGCGCGATCGACCGCGGCCTCGCTCCACGCTTCTGCCCCCTGGATTATCGCGGGCGACGTCGAGCGCGGCGGGACTTGCCACAGCGCCGTCCCAACGACGATCAGGGCGGCGGCGGCGGCGGCCCACAGGCCGCCACGGCCGCGCCGCTGAAGTGCGCCAGCGGCGAACAGCACGGCGGCAATCGCCACCACCGCAATGGCCCCGATGACAAGCCCCGTCGCGCCCGTCTGGCGATAGAGCAGCCACAGGCACGCCGCCGCGGTCGCCGCCATAGGGATCGCCAGGAACCGCTGCAGGCGCTGCATCCACCGCCCTGGCGCGGGCAGGCGCGATCGCAATTGCGGGATAAAGGCCACCGCCAGGAACGGGATCGCCAAGCCCAGCCCAAGGGCCGCGAACACCAGCACTGCGCCGGCTGCCGGAAGCAATAAAGCGGTCCCCAGCGCGGCGCCGAGGAACGGCCCGGCGCACGGCGTCGCGGTGAAAGCCGCCAACGCTCCGGTCGCGAAACCTCCCGCCGGGCGCGCATTCCCGCCCAGCACCGGAAGTTCGAACAGGCCGAGCAGATTGGCGGTGATCGCGACTGCCAGCAGCAGCAGCAGCATGACGGTGCGCGGGTCCTGCAGCTGGAACGCCCAGCCGGCCTCGGTTCCAGCCGCGCGGATCGCAAGCAATGCCGCTCCCAGTGCCGCGGTCCCGATGGCGGCGCCGGCGGCATAGGCCAGCGCATCGGCTCGCGCTTCGTGCGGCCGCTCCCCGGCCCTCGACAGATGCAGCGCCTTCAGCGCCAAAATCGGGAACACGCACGGCATCAGGTTGAGCAGCACGCCACCCGCGAGAGCGCCAAGGACCGCCCACAGCAACGCGGCCCCTCCCCCCCGGTCGAGGGGATGGCGAATTTCAGGAACCGAGCCGGGCTCCGCGGTGAATTCGAGCCCCCCCCCGTCGCGCAGCGCGAGCACCCCCTGAAACCTGGCCGGCGGTGCGCCCTTGGCCATCAGCTCGGCAATCAGGAAGTCGCCCTCGCGCCCGAATTTTTGAGGAGCGTCATAATCCACCGCGTTTTCGGTCACGGGGAACACATAAGGGTCGGTCACGCTGACGCCGGCCGGAAGCGGGATCGCGATGCGCAACGCCTTGTTGTTGGTGCCAGCAGCGAACCGGCCGACGCTGACCAACGGCCGCGGCAGGTCGCGCCGCCAGCTGTCGAACAGCGTTCGGCGCGGAGTCCCCGTCCCCACCGGCAGGTCGGCCGCCAGTTCGCCCTGTTCCGGCACGCAAATCTTGTCGGTGCACGCCAGCCACCGCGCCCGGGCGCGGATCGGCACGATCCCCCGCGCACCCGGTGGGACGGTCAAACGGACCAGCACGGCATAGTCGCGGTCGTAAACGAAGTTCATCAGCCCGGAGATTTGGAGCCGCCCCGGCACCGGATAGCGCAGCGGGCCGGCGGCGAAGCCGGGGGGCAATTGCCATTGCACATTCATCGCCAGGCCGGCGTCGCCGGGGTTCTGCCAATAGCCGTGCCAACCAGCGACCGGATGCATGTGAATTGCAAGTTCGACTTCGCCGCCCGGCGGTGCCGGACCTTCGGCCACAAGCTGCGGGTCGATGCCCCGCGCCTGCGCAAGTGCCGGGACAAGCAGCAAGGCAAAGATAATGACGAGCCGCCGGACCATGGTCACGGCGCTAGTGCGTGGCGGGTCGCTAGTCGAGGTTGGGCGCTAGTCGAGGTTGGGCCGGAGCCACCGTTCGGCCAACTCAAGCGAGGCACCGCGGCGTTCGGCATAATCCTCGAGCTGGTCGCGGCCAACGCGCGCAACGCCGAAATACTGGCTGTCGCGATGCCCGAAATAAAGGCCCGAGACGGCGGAGGTCGGAAGCATCGCGAAATTCTCCGTCAGCGTCACTTCCCCCGGATTTTGGCCAAGCATGTCAAACAGGATCGGCTTCAGGCTGTGATCGGGGCACGCCGGATAGCCGGGCGCGGGCCTGATGCCCGAATAATTTTCGCGGATCAGTTGGGCGTTGGACAGATGTTCTTCGGCATAACCCCACAAGCGGTTGCGGACCTGCGCATGGAGCACCTCGGCAAAGCTTTCGGCAAGCCGATCGGCAAGCGCCTTGAGCAGGATGTCGTCATAATCGTCGACGGTCTGCTTGAACCGTTCAAGGTGCGGTTCAAGACCGTGAATGCCCAGCGCGAACCCGCCAATCCAGTCTTCGCCCTCGGGTGAGATGAAGTCCGCGAGGCACATGTTGAAGCGGCCTTCGCGCTTCTTGATTTGCTGCCGAAGGAAGGGAATGCGAGTCCAGTCATTGCCGGCCAGAACGAGCACATCGTCGCCTTCGCGCTTGCACCGCCACAGGCCGACCGTCGCCTTGGGCGTGACCCAGCGTTCGGCGACGATCTGGTCGAGCATCGCCTGCGCATCGGCAAACAGACCGCGCGCGCTTTCGCCAACGACCGAGTCCTCGAGGATCGACGGATAAGTGCCAGCCAGCTCCCACGCCCGGAAGAAGGGCGTCCAGTCGATCGAAGTCCGCAAGTCCTTGAGCGGCCAGTCGCCGAAATGGTGAAGGCCCGGATAGGCAGGGGTGCACGCCTGTCCGGACGGGTCGAACGGCATGGCGTTGGCACGCGCCTGGTCCAGCGTCGAAAGCTCACTGTGGCCGCTTCGCTCACGCGATTTGCGCAGTTTGTCATAGTCGTCGGCAGTGGTCAGGATCAAAGGTTCGCGATGCGTGTCCGACACCAGGTTCGACGCCACGCCAACGGCGCGGCTGGCGTCGACGACGTGGATCACCGGGCCGTCGTAAGCGGGATCGATGCGCAGCGCGGTGTGCGCCTTGCTAGTGGTCGCTCCGCCGATGAGCAGCGGAGTCGTCAGTCCCAGGCGCTGCATTTCGTCAGCCACCGTCACCATTTCGTCGAGCGACGGCGTGATCAGGCCGCTGAGCCCGATCATGTCGGCCTGATTGTCTTTCGCCGACTGCAGGATGTCCTGCCACGGCACCATCACGCCGAGGTCGATGACTTCGAAGCCGTTGCACTGAAGAACCACGCCGACGATGTTCTTGCCGATGTCGTGAACGTCGCCCTTGACGGTGGCCATGACGATCCGACCCTTGCCCTGGGTGGCTCCAGTCGCTTCCTTTTCGGCTTCGATAAAGGGGATCAGGTGGGCGACCGCTTTTTTCATCACGCGCGCCGATTTGACGACCTGGGGAAGGAACATCTTGCCTGAACCGAACAGGTCGCCGACGACGTTCATGCCGTCCATCAGCGGGCCTTCGATCACTTCGATCGGGCGGGCGAACAATTGCCGCGCTTCTTCGGTGTCCGCAACGATGTCGGCGTCAATGCCCTTGACCATCGCATAGGATAAACGTTCGCCGACCTGCAGCGACCGCCATTCGGCAAGCTTCTTTTCCTCCGCAAGGTCGGTGCCCCGGAAGCGTTCGGCAAGGTCGACCAGCCGTTCGGTGGCGTCGTCGCGGCGATCGAGCACCACGTCCTCGCACGCGTCACGAAGTTCGGGATCGATCTGGTCATAGACGTCGAGCTGGCCGGCGTTGACGATGGCCATGTCGAGACCCGCCGGAATCGCGTGATAAAGAAAAACGCTGTGCATCGCGCGGCGCACCGGTTCGTTGCCACGAAACGAAAAACTGAGGTTCGAAAGGCCGCCGCTGACGTGAGCGCCGGGGCAACGGGCGCGGATTTCGCGGGTCGCCTCGATGAAATCCAAGGCGTAGCGGCGATGCTCGTCGATGCCCGTCGCAACGGCGAAGATATTGGGGTCGAAGATGATGTCGCCGGGATCGGTGCCATCGGCGACCAGCAAGGCGTAAGCGCGGTCGCAGATCGACACTTTCCGTTCGACGGTATCGGCCTGGCCAACTTCATCGAACGCCATCACCACGACCGCCGCGCCATAGGCCCGGCACTTGCGCGCAAGGTCGAGGAACGGCCCCTCGCCTTCTTTCATGCTGATCGAATTGACGATCGGCTTGCCGGACACGCATTTCAACCCGGCTTCGATCACGCTCCATTTGGAGCTGTCGACCATGACCGGGATGCGGGCGATGTCGGGTTCGGCGGCGATGCGCTTGAGAAAGGTGGTGATCGCCGCTTCGCTGTCGAGCAGCGCTTCGTCCATGTTCACGTCAAGGATCTGGGCGCCGTTTTCGACCTGGTCCCGGGCCACTTCGACCGCGGCTTCAAATTCGCCGGCAAGGATCAGCTTCTTGAAGCGCGCCGACCCGGTGACGTTGCAGCGTTCGCCAATGTTTACAAAACGCGCGCCCGCGCCCGCCTGCCCGACCGTCGAATGTTCCACGATCAGGCGGCGATCGTCATCGGTTCGAGGCCAGCGAGCAGCGTTCCGGGGCGGCGATCCGGGACGGCGCGCGGCGTGCAATCGCGCACCGCCCCGGATATTGCGGCGATGTGCAGGGGAGTCGTCCCGCAACAGCCGCCGACCACATTGACGAGGCCGCTGGTCGTCCATTCCCGCACTTGCGCGGCGGTCTGTTCAGCGGCTTCGTCATATTCGCCAAGTTCATTGGGCAGGCCCGCATTGGGATAAGCCATCACCAGCGCATCGGCGATTTGCGCCAGCGCCGCGAGCTGCGGGCGGAGCTGCGCCGCGCCGAACGAACAATTGAGCCCGATCGTCAATGGGCGCGCGTGGCGCACCGAGGCCCAAAAGGCCTCGACCGTGTGCCCCGACAGGTTACGGCCGCTGAGGTCGGTCAGGGTCATCGAAATCATCAGTGGCAGCGGCCGGCCTAGTGCCTGCTCCGCCTCCAGCGTGGCCATGATCGCCGCCTTGGCATTGAGCGTATCGAAGATCGTTTCAACCAGGATGAAATCGACGCCGCCTTCGACCAGCGCATCGACCTGTCCGCGATACACCGCTTTCACTTGATCGAAGTCGACCTCCCGGTAACCCGGATCGTTGACCTTGGGCGACAGCGACAGGGTCTTGTTGGTCGGACCCATCGCTCCGGCCACCCAGCGCCGACGCCCATCCCGGGCGGTGAACGCGTCGGCGACTTCGCGAGTCAGGCGCGCCGCCGTTTCATTGATCCGCGCAACCAGGTGTTCGGCGCCATAATCGGCCTGGCTGATCGAATTGGCATTGAACGTGTTCGTCGCCAGCAGGTCCGCGCCAGCTTCCGCAAAGCGCTCGCAAATGCCGCGCACGACGTTGGGCCGGGTCAGGTTGAGCAAATCATTATTGCCCTTCTGATCCTTCATCAGGTCGAGGCCGCCGCAATAATCGTCGCTTTTCAGCCGCTCGGCCTGGATCATGGTGCCGTAGGCCCCGTCCTTGATCAGAATCCGCTTGGCGGCTTCGGCGCGGAAGGTGTCGGCGGCGGTCATTGGCTGATCTTCCGGTGCGGGCGGGCGCCGAGCAGGTGGCAGATGGCGTAGCTCAGCTCGGCGCGGTTGAGGGTGTAGAAGTGGAAGTGCCGGACGCCGCCGGCGTACAGCTGGCCGCACAGCTCGGCCGCAGCCGTCGCCGCGATCAGCTGGCGCGCTGCCGGCAGGTCGTCGAGCCCTTCGAACAGCGCGTTGAGCCAGTCGGGGATCGTCGCCCCGCAACTGGCGGCAAAACGGCGGGTCTGGGCGACGTTGGACACGGGGAGGATTCCGGGCACGATTTCGACGTCCATGCCGGCCGCCGCAACCGCATCCTGGAACCGCAGGAAGCAATCGGGTGAAAAGAAAAACTGGGTGATCGCCCGGTCGGCGCCGGCATCGATCTTGCGCTTGAGATTGTCGAGGTCCGCCCGCTGCGTGCCCGAATCGGGATGGCACTCCGGATAAGCCGCGACCGAGATTTCGAAGGGGGCGATGCGTTTAAGGCCAGCGACCAACTCGGTCGCATTGGCATAGCCAGCGGGGTGCGGCGCATAGGGCGTGCCGGGCTCCGAAGGGTCGCCGCGAAGCGCGACGATGTGGCGCACTCCAAGCTCCCAATAATCGCGTGCCACCGCGTCGATCTCCTCGCGGGTCGCGCCGACGCAGGTCAGGTGCGCGGCCGGCGTGAGGTCGGTCTCGGCAAGGATTCGCTCGACCGTCTGGTGGGTCCGCTCGCGCGTCGATCCGCCAGCGCCGTAAGTGACCGATACGAACCGCGGGCCAAGCGGGGCGAGCGTCTGGATCGATTCCCACAAGGTCGCCGCCATTGGCTCGCTCTTGGGCGGGAAGAATTCGAAGCTGACCTCAATATCGCCGCGCGCTTCGGCGAATAGCGGCGGCGGCTGGCTCGGCTGGGCAAAGGCGTTCATGCGGCCCGCCTGACCCGGGCTTGGGCCTTGGCGCCGCGCCACAGAGTGACGGTCAGCTCGCCGCCTTTGAGGTGGCGTACCTGGTCCACTTCCAGCCCCGCCGCAGTGAACCAGCCGGCCATTGCGTCGTCTTCGAAGCCAAGGCGGATGTGGGCGTCGCTGGAGCGCAATTCCTCACGCTCATGAGCCGCGAAATCGACGATCAGGAGAGTCCCGCCAGGCGCCAGCACCCGCGCCGCTTCGGCGATCGCTGCCGCGGGCGAGTGCGCGTAATGAAGCACCTGGTGGATGATGACGCTGTCAGCACAATCGTCCGGCAACGGCAGCGCATACATATCGCCTTGACGAAGGCTGGGCTGAATCCCGGCTGCTTCCAGCTTGACGCGCGCCAGCCGAAGCATTTCGGACGAGCGATCGATGCCGACCGACTGGACGGCGCGGGGGCCGAACAGCTCGATCATCCGGCCGGTTCCAGTGCCGATATCGACCAGGCGGCCGAGCGGACGGCCGCCAAGCGCATCGCCAATCGCGCGTTCAACTTCGGATTCGGCGACATGGAGCGAGCGGATCTGATCCCATACGTCGGCATGGCCGGCGAAGTAGCGGGTGGCAGCCTCGGCCCGTTCGGCACGAATGGTCTCGGTGCGCGCGGCATCGAACGCAAACAATCGTTCAGTGACAGGATCGGCCCAACAGTCGATCAGCGCGAACATCGGGTCCAGCTGATCACCGTCGGCCAGGGTCAGGAACACCCAGCTGCCTTCCTTGCGCCGCTCAAGCACGCCGGCGTCGGCAAGAACCTTGAGGTGGCGGGAAACGCGCGGCTGGCTTTGCCCCAGCACCTGCGCCAGCTCACCGACGGACAATTCCATGATCCGCAGCAAGGCCACGATGCGCAGCCGTGTGGGATCGGCAAGGGCCTGAAAGCGGTCGGCAAGCGGCAGTGCTGCATCCATCGCTTAACGATATAAAGATATCTTTATATGGTCAATTCCGCCTTATAAAATAATCTCTTGTGCGTAAGTAGAGATTGCAGCTATTGCCGAAGGTCTGGCCTGAACAATTCTTGTGTGCAGGCCCCAATTAGCGCCCGTTTTTGGGGGCTTTGGATGGGAGTGGCGATCATGAAGAAAGTTACCATTGTGACCGTTGCGGTCCTCGCGCTGGGTCTTGCTGCTTGCAACAAGAACAACGTCGACAACAATGCGGCCAACGAAACTGCGGTCGAGAACAACGCTGATTACGACGTCAACGCCGCCGCCGGCGACGCTTCGAACAGCGCCGATGCTGCGCTGAATGCGGCCAGCAACGACATCAACTCGGCCGGCAATGCGCTCGACAACGCTGGCGACGCCGTTGCCAACGCCGCCGACAACACCACGCACTAAGCCGAATCCCTTCAGGGAAACGGGAAAGGGCCGCTCTTCGGAGCGGCCCTTTTTTGTGTCCGAAGCCAATGCTAGTCGGCGCTGGTGAGATATCTGGCCGCCGCCCTGCTGCTTCTGCTTGCCGCGTGTGATCGCGACGTGCCGCCGGCGCCAAACGCCGACCAGTCGAACCAGCTCAACAATGCCGAAGACATGCTGAACGCCATGGCCGCCAACGAAGAAGGGCCGGAGCAAAGCCCCGGCCCTTCCACTTCAACGCACTGACGAACGGACTTTTTAAAAGTCCATTCCGCCCATGCCGCCGCCGCCACCCATGGCCGGCGCCGGCTTGTCGTCCGGCAATTCGGCGATGGTCGCTTCGGTCGTGATCAGCAGGCCGGCAACCGAGGCTGCGTCCTGGAGCGCGGCACGAACGACCTTGGTCGGATCGATCACCCCCGCCTGGACGAGGTTTTCATATTCCTCGGTCTGGGCGTTGAAGCCGAGCGTCGGATCGTTGCCGTCGATCAGCTTGCCCGCAACGACCGCACCGTCATGGCCGGCGTTTTCGGCAATCTGCCGAAGCGGCGACTGGAGCGCCTTGCGGATGATGTCGATGCCGCGGGTCTGGTCGTCGTTCTCGCCCTTGAGGCCATCGAGCGCCTTGGTCGCATAGAGCAGCGCGGTGCCGCCGCCGGGAACGATCCCTTCCTCGACCGCCGCGCGGGTCGCATGAAGCGCGTCGTCGACGCGGTCCTTGCGCTCCTTGACTTCGATCTCCGAGGCACCGCCGACCTTGATCACGGCAACGCCGCCGGCGAGCTTGGCAAGCCGCTCCTGCAGCTTTTCGCGGTCGTAGTCCGACGTGGTGTTTTCGACCTGCTGGCGGATCGCACCGACGCGGCCCTCGATCGCATCCTTGGCGCCGGAGCCATCGATGATCGTGGTGTTATCCTTGTCGATCGTGACGCGCTTGGCCTGGCCGAGCATCGTCACCGTGACGTTCTCGAGCTTGATGCCGAGATCCTCGCTAATCATTTCGCCGCCGGTAAGGATCGCAATGTCCTCCAGCATCGCCTTGCGGCGATCGCCGAAGCCGGGCGCCTTGACGGCCGCGACCTTGAGGCCACCGCGCAGCTTGTTGACCACCAGGGTGGCCAGGGCTTCGCCTTCGATGTCCTCGGCAATGATCAGCAGCGGACGGCCCGACTGGACGACGGCTTCCAGAATTGGAAGCATCGCCTGCAGGTTGGACAGCTTCTTTTCGTGGATCAGGATGTAGGGGTCGGCAAGCTCAACCTGCATCTTTTCCGGGTTGGTGATGAAGTAGGGCGAAAGGTAGCCGCGGTCGAACTGCATGCCTTCGACGACGTCGAGTTCGAACTCGAGCCCCTTGGCTTCCTCGACGGTGATCACGCCTTCCTTGCCGACCTTGTCCATCGCCTCGGCAATTTTCTCGCCGACTTCC
>JBDSGQ010000085.1:0-3368 GCA_039918915.1 Sphingomicrobium sp. | reverse complement strand
TCCAAGCCAAGCATGACGGGGACAAGGACGGCAACGAGACCGTCAACATCAATGGTGACGCCGACGGCAAACTGTCGTTCGACCTGCCGTTCGCCAAGGGGCAGGTGAAGCTTCCCGAAGGCGCCATGGCGCACGGCGATTTCGACATCGACGGGGTCAAGATGTTCCCCGGCGCGACCGTCACCGGCTTTCACGTCAACGCCGTGAACGATGATTCGGTGGTCAATATCGCGTTCAAGGCGCCGGCGCCGCCGGAGCAGGTCCGCGCCTACTTCCTCGGCGAATTCAAAAAGAAGGGCATGACTGCGAGCGCTTCGGGCGATGCGGTGTCGGGCATTGCGAGCGACGGCAGCCCGTTCACGATCCATGTCCAGCCGAACGGCGCCGGATCGCAGGGGGCCGTGGAGATCCACAACAAGGATTGAGCGGTCGCGGGGCCGCGTGCGGGTCGGCGGGGCTGCGCATCGATCACGCGACCCTAGCCTTTGATCGCCATCCGCAAGACGCCCTGCAGCCAAGGCCATTTTCCGAGGGGTTCAAACAGCAGGTTGAAGAGATTCACGCCGAGTGCCAGCCACGTCGCCGGGTGATTGATCCGGCCGTATCTTTTCGCCGCCCACAGCAGCAAAAGGATGATGATCGCCGTCGTCAGATAAAGCGGTAATGTCACCTGGCTAGGATCGTCCTTACCGAAGATTATCGCCCACAGAACCCCTATTCCCCGGCCAAGCGCAGGCATCATGATGATGAAGACGGTGGATATCAGCCACCACGCGTGATCGGGCAGCGAACGTCGGTGACGGATCGCCTGGATTACAGCAAAGATGAACGCCGACATCATGACGATCTCGACCGTTGCGATGCCGTAAAAGAACCACGGTTCGAACGGTCCGAACTCAGCGCGCATCCGGGCCGAGAGCGCCGCGTTCGCGATATCGCGGTGAAGCGCGCTCAGCGCGGTCATCGCCACTCCGCCCGCGAGAAAGAAACCGATGATCCCGTTCGTCCGGTGTCGTTCGAATTGCCGGCGTTCAGCGTAATAGGGTTGGAGGATCAGGAAGAAATACCACAGGGTCGCCGTCCAATAATGGACATGAACGGCCCACGCATTGTCGGTCAGGTCACCCCAATAATCACGGAATATCCCGATCTGCATGACCGCCATCGGGATGATCATCCAGAGGTACAGGCCGTTGTATCGTTCCAGCCCTTTGCGGTTGTTGGTGGTCATTCGCCCCCCTGCACAAGCTGCCGACCTGGTTGTTGCCGTGGCCAAGCCTGTCCGCCCCCGGACGTAACCGTCATACCTGATTTGGCGCTGATCTGGTAAGCCCGTGGTGGACGCTTATCGCGGGGTTGGCCTGGGGCCGGGATTGCGCTTCGGGTTGCGACGGCAACCGCCCTCATTCGGCCTACCAGATTCGATGCTGTGCCACCCACGCCCGATCTGCGACGTCGCGACAGCGCCGCGCGAAAGCGGTTGCGAGCTCGACGTGGATAAGGGTGCTTGCAAGCGACTTGGCGCCGACCGCGGCCCGCGCCTCTTCAACGGCCCTGCGCCGCAGATATGCTGGGTCGCCCGAGGCGGTGCTGAAAGTATGTGCGCCGGCATCAATGGTCATTTCAACGGCTCCTGATTAGCTGCCATTGAAATACGGCGCGAATGCTCGCGCGGATGCAAATGCGCGCAACCCAGCGCCCAGCGAGCGAGCGACACGCCATCGTGGCGACGCTAGCGCAGCAGTGCCAGCCTGGTCTGGCTGCCCGCATCGAGGTAGCTGATGGTGATCGGCACCGGGCTTGGCAGGAGCACATGGACTTCCGCGGTCGCTTCGGTCGGGGGATCCTTGCCAAGCAGCCAGCGCGCCAGTTTCTGCGCATCCTCCAGCCTCACGCAGCCATGGCTGAGGTTGCGCGCGTCCTGGGCGAACAATTCCTTTTTGGGCGTATCGTGAAGATAGATGCCGTCGCCGTTGGGCAGGTCGAACTTATACTGGCCGAGGGAATTGGCGGGCCCGGGCCGCTGGCGGACGTACACCGTCGCGTCGCCGGCGGCGACGGCCTTCCAGTCGACGCTGTCGGGCGCAAGCACGCGCGCTCCGGGCCCCCAGCCGGAGAGCACTTCATAGCCACGGTCGGTCAGATACGCGGTGCCATCGTGAAGCACGCGCTGGGCAATCAGCGACTTCGCGAGATCGGCGGTGACGTGCCAATAGGGGTTCAGCGTTTCGTACTGGATGACGCTTTTCAATTCGGGCGTCGGGGTTTCGGGCTTGCCGACGATCACCCGCATCGAATCGCGAACGCGGCCATCTTCGATCATGTACAAGCGCGCCGAAGCCGCATCGACGAGGACATAGCGGCCATTCAGCGGAATTTGCGCGCCGGGCAGGGTGTCGACGTAAAGCTGCGGAGCCATGGTTCCGGCGATCGGGCCGAGCGCGGGGTAAAACAGCACTAATCCGGAGCCGGCGGCGGCAAGCGCGAGAAACACTGCACCCGCGACCAGGTACCTGCGTTGATGCGCGGCGATTGCGGCCATTTGGTCAGCCCCCCGCGGGCGCTGGTACTGGAAATCGCCCGGCAACGCGAATCGCTCCCGCGCCGCAGCGGCAATGAAAAGGGCCGGAAGTTTCCTCCCGGCCCTTCGTTTTCGCGCGCGATAATTTATTCGGCGGGCGGTTCCCCGCCGTCGTCCTTGGACGGCGCGCCGGCCTTGGCGTTGGCCTTGACTTTGGGCGCCTTGCCCCTGGTCTTGGCGGCCTTGGGCGGCGCGGGGGTGATTTCGAAGCTTGGCGTATTGTCCTTGATGCGGACCTTGACCTCTCCGCCGTTGATCAGCTTGCCGAACAGCAATTCCTCGGCGAGCGGCTGCTTGATCTTTTCCTGCACCAGCCGGCCCATCGGGCGCGCCCCGTACATCTTGTCGTAGCCGCGGCTGGTCAGCCATTCGCGCGCTTCTTCGTCGAGGTCGATATGGACGTTGCGGTCGGCCAGCTGGAGTTCGAGCTGGAGGATGAACTTGTCGACCACGCGCGCGACCACCGCCGGCGGCAGATAGCTGAACGGGACGATGGCATCGAGCCGGTTGCGGAATTCGGGGGTGAACATCCGCTTCACTGCATCTTCCTGGGCGTCTTCGCGAGTGGCGGCGCCGAACCCGATCGATTCGCGCGCCATGTCGGACGCTCCGGCATTGGTGGTCATAATCAGGATGGTGTTGCGGAAATCGACGGTTTTGCCGTGGTGATCGGTGAGCTTGCCGTTGTCCATCACCTGCAACAGGATGTTGAACAGATCGGGGTGCGCCTTTTCGATCTCGTCGAGCAGCAGCACGCTGTGGGGATGCTGGTCGACGGCGTCGGTCA
>JBDSGQ010000084.1:0-49956 GCA_039918915.1 Sphingomicrobium sp. | reverse complement strand
AGATTCCCACGCGTTACGCACCCGTGCGCCACTAGACCCGAAGGTCTCGTTCGACTTGCATGTGTTAGGCATGCCGCCAGCGTTCGTTCTGAGCCAGAATCAAACTCTCAAGTTGATGTACGATCCGTCCGGGTGGAATAACCCAGGCAGACCGGCATCTCCGGGAGCCGTTCCTGCACAAATATACAAACTGGTGTGTTTGCGTATGAGGACATTTGCTCGTTCCGCCACGGCAAGCCGAAACGGAAGTCACATTAAGGAACGGCATAAATTTGACCGATCCGCCGATACCCAGAGGCTATCGGTGACCGGGCCGCCGCCCACATGTCCCTTCATCTAAACCAACAATGTCAAAGAGCCGACGCGTTTCCTCGCCCGGGTTTAAGCTTCCGGGCATCGGCTGTACCGACGAAGAAGAGGCGCGAAACGAACGCTCAACCCCGGTAGGGGCCGCGTCCGCTGCTGGGGGCCGTATATGAGCGACTCCCAAATGCGTCAACCGGGTTTTTGCAATTGCGTTGCAGTTCGCCCGACCGTCGCGCATGGGAAAACCGTCTCCAGCCCCCGCGCTTGTTTCTAGATAGGTTGCCGCTTGCAACGATCAAGGCGCGGATGTCGCTGAATCGGCTTTATTTTCCGGCGTTCAAGCGCTCTGGATATAACTCCGCATGGCGTCGGCCTCGGCCTCGATCCGTTCCATACGGAACTTCACCAGGTCGCCGATCGAGACCACTCCGACCAGCTTGCCGCCGGTGACGACGGGCAAATGCCTGATCCGCCGCTGGGTCATCAGGGCCAGAGCCGCGAGCACCGCGCTTCCCGGCTCGGTCGTAACCACCGGCGCGGTCATTACCCGCTCGACCGGCCATTCGAGCACCGCCGGACCATGCGCGCGCAGGCAATAAATGACGTCGCGCTCCGATATGATGCCGATAACGCGCCCGTCCTCGACCACTGGCAGAGCACCGATGCGGCGGGCGCCAAGCTGGTCGATCGCTTCGGATAGCGCGGCGTTGGCGACGATCGTCTCGATCGCACTGCCTTTGTCTTGAAGTACTGCTGCGATGGTCATGGTTTTGCCTCCAGACTCGCTGTTCCCCTGGGTTGATAGTCCCACGCTGCGCGGCCAAATGAAAGCCATGCCGCAGCCCGATCCAGTGCCCAGCCCACGCTTCGTCGTGATGCGCCGCTTCTGGCGCGTCTTCCGGCTGCTGGCCTTGCTGTCGATCGTCATCGCGGCGCTGGCCGTGGTGCTGGTCGCGCGCGGCGATCCGGCGCTTCACATCCACATGCTGATTGCCACCGCGCTTGGCATCGGCCTCACCGTATTGCTTGGCACCGGGCTGATGACCCTGGCATTCCTCAGCGCGTCGAGCGGGCATGACGACCAGGCCACGACCAAGCCTCACCAGAAGGACCAGGAATGAGCGATCTCGAACGGATACCGATCCTGCGGGTGATGCCCGCGCCCAGCGACATCAACGCCAACGGTCACATTTTTGGCGGCTGGGTGCTCAGCCAGATGGACATCGCCGCCGGCATCGTCGCATCGCGGCGGGCGCGCGGACCGGTCGCCACGGTGGCCGTCGAAGCGATGAAGTTCCTCGCCCCGATTCACTTGCGTGATTTAATTTCGGTCTATGCCAGCGTCGAACGGGTCGGGCGGACGTCGATGGGCGTGCGCATCGAAGTCGTCGCGCACCGCAATCTTGGCGCCACCGAGGTCAAGGTCACCGAGGGCCTGTTCACCTTCGTCGCGCTCGACGCGGAAAACCGCCCGCGGCCAGTCGATCCCGACCCTTCCGCTAGCGCTTAAGCGGCGGGGGCGGTTTCTTCGTCGTCGCCGGCAGGACGGGCGCGCGGACGGCGGCGCGGCTTGGGCCGCTCTTCCGTCGTGGCGTCGTCGGCAACGTCGCGGCCAATCGCTGGCGGAAGCACGTCGAACGCAATCGTCTCATTGCCGTTGGCGCGCTCGGGCGCCGCACCCTGCCCGTCGCGATCTTCCTCATCGCGGCGCGGACGGCGCTCGCGATTGAAGCGTTCGCCGCGCGCCTGGCGCGGTTCGGGGCGCGGTTCGGAACGCTCGGCCCGTTCAGCTGGACGCTCGGTGCGTTCGGACCGGCCTGGCTGTTCCTCTCGATCCGACCGATCCTCGCGTTCGGGCCGCTCCTGGCGTTCGGACCGGTCGTCAGAGGAGTCGCCGTCACCAGCCTCCATCATGTCGTCGTCGTCGCCATCGTCGTCGCGCTGGCTGCGCTGATCTTCCGAGCGCGGGCGGTTTTCACCGAGCATGCGGAAATAATGGTCGGCGAATTGCAGATAATATTCGGTTTGGACGCGATCGCCCGCGAGCTGTGAATCGCGTGCCATGCTTTTGTATTTTTCGAGCAGCTGCGCCGCGTTTCCACGCTGGCGATTGTCCTGGCGATTGCCTGGCTGTCCGCCGACGTTCTGCCGCTGCCCCCCACGACCGCGCCTGCGGCCGGCCTGACGATTATTAATCAAATGCTACTTCCTTACGCAGTAGTCGCTAGCCCCCTTGTGGCCTCGGGCCGTCAAAGAAGTGCCCGAAAGCCCTACTCTGACCCTCTCGTTCCGGTCTGCGCATAACAAGCGCGAAAGTGAGCGGACGATTGCGTCGGGGGTTGGGATAGGATGCGCTCTACATCTTTCGTGGTGGAGCGGGCCCGGCCCTGTCCAATGATGTAGTGACCCGATTGGCGTCTGCCAAGCGATTTCGTTCAAACCCAAGTTAGTAGCACTGCTCGCGGGCGCTGTGAGAGATCATCGACCAGCCGCCCGCTCAGCCCGTCGCGCGCCAGCAGCCCAGTCACTTGCCGGCCCTGATCGGCGCCGATCTCGATCGCGGCGATTCCGCCGATGTGCAGCAAGCGCGGCAGCTGCGGTGCAAGTTCGCGATAGGCGTCGAGCCCCTCCTTGCCGGCGAACAGCGCTTCGTCGGGTTCAAACTCACGAACGCCCGGTCCAAGCTCATCCCCCGCCGCGATATAGGGCGGATTGCACAAGATCAGGTCGAATTGCTCGACCAGGCCGTCGGCCCAATTCCCCTGCAGCCATTTAACGCGCCTCTCGAACCCAAGGCGCCGCGCGTTCGCCGAGGCATAGGACAAGGCACTTCGCGACAGGTCGACGCCAAGGCCGGTCGCTTGCGGCCAGATGTCGAGCGCAGCGAGCAGCAGAGTGCCGGGCCCGGTCCCCAGATCCAGGATCCGTACCGGTCCTCCGCTGCCGCCGAAATGCTCAATGGCGGACGCGATCAGCACTTCGGAGTCCGGTCGCGGAACCAGTACTCCGGGCCCGACGTGAAGCTCGATATCCCAAAATGCGCGGCGGCCGGTGATGTAGGCCACCGGCTCCTTGTTGCGGCGACGTTCGATCATGTTCCAGAACCTCTCCGGAACGTCGCGCTCGGGCGGCGCCAGAAGCAGCTTGTCACGGTCGATGTGCAGGGCTTCCGCCATCAGCAGTTCGGAATCGAGGCGGGGGGTTTCGCTCGACGTTTCAAGCTGGCGAGCTGCATCGGCGAGCGCCCGGGCAATATGTTTCACGCGTCGTCGAGACCCGCCAGGCGTTCGGCTTCATCTTCGGATGCCAGTGCATCGACCAGCTGATCGAGACCGGGCCCTTCGAGCACTTCCTCGAGCTTGTGCAGCGTCAGGTTGATGCGATGGTCGGTCACTCGGCCCTGCGGGAAATTGTAGGTGCGGATGCGTTCGGATCGGTCGCCCGAACCGACCATCGACTTGCGCGCTCCGGCGCGCGCGCTGGCAAGCCGTTCGCGCTCCAGTTCGAACAATCGCGTCCGCAGCACCTTCAGCGCCTTGGCCTTGTTCTTGTGCTGCGATTTTTCATCTTGCTGGATCACCACCAGACCGGTCGGCAGGTGCGTGATCCGGACCGCGCTGTCAGTGGTATTGACCGACTGCCCGCCCGGCCCCGACGAACGATAGACGTCGATGCGCAAATCCTTTTCGTCGATCTGGACGTCGACGTCCTCCGCTTCGGGCAGCACGGCGACGGTCGCGGCGGAGGTGTGGATGCGCCCGCCGCTCTCGGTCACCGGGACCCGCTGGACACGGTGCACGCCACTTTCGAACTTAAGCTTGGCGAACACGCCGGCCCCGCTGATCGAAGCGATCGCTTCCTTATACCCGCCAAGTTCTGCGGCACTTGCGGAAATCAGTTCGAACCGCCAGCCGCGGCTTTCCGCGAAGCGCTGGTACATGCGCAGCAGATCGCCCGCGAACAGCGCCGCTTCATCGCCGCCGGTACCGGCGCGCACTTCCAGCATTGCCGCGCGGTCGTCGGCGGCGTCGCGCGGCAGCAGCTTGAGCGCCAGTGCCCGCTCGGCGAGCGGCAACTTGTGGCGAATTTCCTCCGCCTCCGCGGTCGCCATTTCCTTCAGTTCCGACTCTGCCGATGGGTCTGCCACCAGCCCGTTGAGCACGTCGAGCTCGGCCCGCAGCCGGCGCACTTCGCGAGCGGCATCGGCGACTGGCTCGATCGCCGCATATTCCTTGGACAGGCGCACGAATTCCTCGGGCGCGAGATTCAGCGCCCCCATCGCTTCGGCGAGTTCGTGGCGGCGCGCTTCAATCGACGCGATGCGTTCGGACGAAATCTGGGTCACTGATCGCTTCTCGCCAAGCTCATCGCCGGCAACGCTGCGACAAGCGCCGCGAACACCGCATCGCGCACTGCCGCATTTTCGGTCAGGAACGAAACATACGCTGTCGGTGCAGCTCCCGCTTCGCAGCGCACAAATACGACGGAGCTATTGCCATTCTTGCGAGCCAGTTCGACCTGGCGCTTCGGCTTCGGTTTGTAGCTGTTATCAACACTGATTCCGCAGGCTCGCAGCGCCGATGAAACCCGCGCGGCCTCCGGTTGCAGGTCGGCATTGTCGGCAACGACCGCCACCGAAGCGCGCGCCGGCGGGTCGGCAATCATCATTGCCAGCCGTTCGACGCCGGCCGCCCAGCCAACCGCCGGCGTATGCGGTCCACCCAGGGTTTCCATCAGTCCGTCGTAGCGGCCCCCGGCCAACAACGTTCCCTGTGCGCCGAGCCGGTCGGTGACAAATTCGAAGGCGGTGTGGCGGTAATAATCGAGGCCGCGGACCAGGCGCGGCGCGCGTTCCCAGGCAACGCCGGCGGCATCCAGGCCCTGCGTGACCTGGCCGAAGAATTCCGCCGCTTCGGGCGTCAAGAAGTCGTCGATCGCTGGCGCGGAATCGACGATCGGCCAATCCTGATGCGCCTTGCTGTCAAGGATTCGCAGCGGATTGCGTTCTAACCGCGCCTTGCTGTCATCGCTGAGTTCGGCGGCGCGGCCGCGAAAATGCTCGTGCAGCGCATCGCGCCAGGCGGCGCGGGTTGCAGGATCGCCCAGCGTGTTGAGCTGAAGCACCGCGCCCTCAATGCCGAGTTCCTTGAGCAGCTGGTCGCCGAACGCCAACAACTCAACATCGGCCTGCGGCTCACTGGCGCCAATAATCTCGGCATCGAGCTGATGGAATTCGCGGAAACGTCCCTTTTGCGGCCGCTCGTAACGAAACGCCGAGCCATGCGTCGCGACCTTGAGCGGGGAATATTGCTGCCAGCCTTCGGACAGATAGGCGCGGCAGATGCCGGCAGTGAATTCGGGCCGGAGGGTGACCGATTCACCGCCCCTATCCTCGAATGAATACATTTCCTTGGAGACCACGTCGGTGGTCTCGCCCATCGTCCGGGCGAACACGCCGGTTTGCTCGATGGTCGGCACTTCGACGCGCCGGAACCCGTACAGGCGGCGCACGCGATCGAACGTCTCGACCACGGTCGCCAGGCGGTCGGCGTCTTCTCCAAGCAGGCTTTGCGTGCCGCGTATCGGCTGAACAGGCGTCATCCCGCGCGCCTAAAGCACAGTTTGCGCGCCAGCGTAAATCAGGGCGTCCGAGTCGCCGGTGTGGGGGACGCCTGATCGGGGGCGACTGGCGCAGCACCATCTGCCGGCGGCGGCGGCGGCGGAGCCCGGTCGCGCCCCTGCTGGCGTTCGCGCATCATTGCCCGCGGCGATGGCGAGAACAGCTTGCGGAAACTGATCATCACGGTGCGCCCAAGCGGATCGAGCAAGTCCGGCTGATAGCTTAGCGGCACTTCACCAGAGGCATTTCTAACCGCCGGTTTGCTGTCGAACAGATTGTTGACTTCGAACCGCAGCTGAGTGCCGCGCAACCACGGGTGCTTAAGCACCAGCTCTGGCTGGTCGCCAAGGTTGTCGAACAGCCGCAGGTTAAAGGTCGCCAGCGACGAAAAGCGCAGATCGTCGCCGGTCAGCGTGTTGACGGTCGTGCCGCTACGCCAGTCCGCTCCGCCTCTTACGCCAAGGCCGTTGTTGGACCAGCCAGCCTGTGCCTCGACCTTGTGGCGCGGGGTGCCCCCGCTGCCACCGGCCGCCTCGCCATGCAGATAATCGAGTTCGGGCAGGCCGGGGCCGATCGACACCTTGTCGACGAAAGTGATCGTGTCGGTCAGCGAGAATTGCAGGCGACCACGATTGCCGCCGCCGAAGAAGCCCCCGCCACCGCCGCGTCCGCCAAAGCGGCCGCGGTCGCGCGCGCCGTACGAACCGCCCGGCGCCGGGCCCGCATCGGGCGGCGACGGAGCACCGTCGGTCCGCGCCACTGGCGGTTGTCCGCCGATTGCCGGGCCGCCCGCCGGCGACGCTGTCGCCGGAGTTGCGGCCGGTGGACTCTCGGGCCTGCCGGTCGCCCGCGAGAACTGGGCGCGGATCTGGTCCATCACCGATTGTGAAGGGCGGCGCGACTTGAGCGGCTTCGAGAAATCCAGGCCGACCCGAAGCGTAGCGCGCCGGGCGCCGTCGAAATTTATTGGCCGAAGGTCAACGCTGACCAGTTCGCCCATCGAATTGTGGACGAAGCGGTCGGGGAACGCCGCCTCCAGCGCCGGCGTCGGCCCGAAAATGTTCTGGATCGGCCGGTCGGTATTCGAACGGACGTAGTCGACGCGCAGGCGCAGGTCAGTGTCCTTGACCGGCTGCCAGTTGGCGCCAAGCTTCAGGACAGTGCGCCGGTCGGCCAATAGCGCCGGATTTCCGCCCGTGATCGCCGTTGCAAGGACGGTCTGCCCGGTCGTGAAATCGAAGATCCGTGTGCCAGGGGTTTCCAGGATCGGGTCGCCGAGCTGCTGAATGTCCGGCGCGCCCCCCTCGCGAGTCCAGCTGCCGAGAAGGTTGAGCCGGTCCACCGGCGACCAGTTCGCGCCTGCGCCAAGCGTCGTCAGCGTGCCGAAGTCCGAGTAGCGCTGGACTTCGGCATTGCCGTTAAGTGTCAGATTGCCAAGTGCGCTGAAGTCCCGGTTGCGGCGGGAGATCGGCAAATCGAGACTGATCGCGGCCCGGCCGCTCGTACGGCCCAGCGAAATCGACGTAGTTTGCCCTGCGCGAATCCGTTCGCTGTCCTGCTGCGTGGTTGCAGCTCCAAGCGTCATCGTCGCGGTGGCATCGCCGGCGGGAAGGTGGAACAGCTCGCCGTTGGCGTTGGCCGTCAAGTCGCCCGAAGCGCGCTTTTCGCGCGCGCGATCCGTCGGATATTGCAACGAATCCCGTTCTGTTCCGGTGGTGTCGCGTTCGAGATCGGCATTGCCGGTGACGTTCCAATGCCACTGACCCTTATCGCCGTTCAAGGTCGTGCCGAGGTGGGCGCTGTCGCTGGTCGTGTTGCGCCCAAGCGGCGTCAGCAGGGTGTCGCCAAGCCCGATCAGCGCCCGCGCTTGATTGTGTTCGAGCTCGCCGTTGAGAGTTGCCGAAACATTGCCAAGCACGGTGCGGTTGACCGTGACCGAGCCGCGCAGGTCGCGCTTGGTCCCGATCAGCGAACGCCCGGCAAGCACGTCGGCGGCGGTCGCCCCGGTGGGCAGTTCGGTGACCAGGATATTGCGCTCGTCCTCGGTCAACATGCCGTTGCCTTCGGCGTGAAGGTTGACCGTTGTCCGGCCGGTGCGGCCAATCTGAAGCCGCGTGATGTCGCCTTTGCCGCCGGCATAGCCGCCGTCGGTCGCCGCTGTTCCCGCAACCTGCACCGCAGTCGAGCGAAAGCGCTGGCGAAGGACGATGTTCACCACCTTCTGATCGGCGCGATAGCCATATTTCAGAGCGACTTCCTCGGGCAGAATTTCAACCCGCTCGATCGCTTCGGTGGGAATGTCGCGAAGCTCTCGGAAGCCCGACACGCGCTGGCCGTTGAGCAGCAGCACCGGGCGCTCGCTGCCACGGCCGCGAGCACTCCCAATCTGGGGCGCAAGCGCTTCGAGCAATTCGTTGATATTGGTCGCGCCGGTCGCCCGCACATCACGGCTGTCGAGCGTTTTTTCGGGCGGAATGTCGCCGAGCGCAGCGCCGCGAGCGCGCTGGCCGGTGACCACGATCGCGCCATCATCTTCCTCGTCCGTCATTGGTTCGGCCACTGGCGCGGCGGGTGCCTGCACCGTGGGCGAAGGCTGACCGGCTTGATGCGCAGCCGCGGGAGTAGCCGGCAGAAACACTGCAGCGCCAAGAAGGAATGTCGATTTGATTTGCATCGGAGCTCCGGTACCAGCGGGCCCTGAACCCGGCCTGACAACGGTACGAACTTCGACAAGGTGCCGGCATAATCCGATGAAACGCCGAAATCTCGGCGTTGCACAGCGCTCTAAACTGTCGTTAAATCGGCACCTGCCCACCAGTCTTCAAAGGAGTGCGCCCATGCGCCGCGCAGTTGTCGCCTTGTTATTGCTCACCGCTGCCGCGCCAGCCCTCGCTCAAGTCCCGCCGCAAAACAGCCGCCCGGTGCCGACTTCGAAAGTCGATACGATACCGGCCGCACGCGACATCCCCTTCCCCGGGACGATGCAACTGACCGTGGATGCCAGCGACGTCACCCGCGCCATCTTCCGAATCCACCAGACGGTGCCGGTGCCAACGGCTGGCGATTTCATCCTGCTTTATCCCGAATGGGTTCCCGGCGGTCACAGCCCCCGCAACGACATCAAGAATTTGACCGGCTTTCACCCCACCGCTGGTGGCCGCCCGCTGCAATGGCGCCGCGATCCCCTCGACGTCTATGCATTCCATATCAACGTCCCCGCCGGAATGACGTCGATCGACGTCGACTATCAGTACGTCACTCCGACCGCTGGAAACCAGGGCCGGATTGTCGCCACGCCCGACATGGCAAGCATTCAGTGGTTGACCAACTCGCTTTACCCGGCGGGCTATTATGTCCGGAACATTCCGGTGCAGGCATCCGTAATCGTGCCGGCCGGCTGGAAGGTGGCGACGGCCTTGCGTCCGAGCGGACAGACCGGCAACCGCATCGATTACCCGGTGACCAATTATGAAATCCTGATGGATTCCCCACTGATCGCGGGCGCCCATTACCGCCGCTTTGCGTTGAGCCCCGACGTCTCCCTCGACGTCATTGCCGATAACGAAGCGGAGTTGGCCGCGAAGCCCGACCAGATCGAAGCGCACCGGCGCCTCGTCGACCAGGCCGTCAAAGCCTTCGCCAGCCAGCATTACGATCATTACGATTTCCTGCTGACCATTTCCGACCAGCTAGGCGGCATCGGTTTGGAACATCACCGCAGTTCCGAAGACGGCGTCGGCCAAGGCTATTTCACCGATTGGGACAGCAAGCTTCGCAGCCGCAACCTGCTGCCGCACGAATATAGCCATAGCTGGGACGGCAAGTTCCGCCGTGGGGCGGATCTTTGGACTCCCGATTATCGCACGCCGATGGAGAACAGCCTGCTGTGGGTCTATGAAGGCCAGACGCAGTTTTGGGGTTACGTGCTTGGCGCGCGCTCGGGGATGCTGTCGAAGCAGGACACGCTTGACGCAATCGCCGCAACGGCCGCTGGTTATAGCGAAGGTACGCCGGGGCGTTCCTGGCGTCCGCTGGTCGATACCACCAACGATCCGATCATTTCCGGTCGCCAGCAGCAGCCGTGGCGCAACTGGCAGCGGGCGGAGGATTATTACAGCGAAGGTCAGCTGATCTGGATCGACGTCGATCGAATGCTTCGCCAGCAGTCCGGCGGCCGCCGCTCAATCGACGATTTCGCGCGCCTGTTCTTCGGCATTCGCGACCGCGATTATGGCGAAGTGACCTATACCGTGGATGACGTCGCAGCCACTTTGAACAAGGTCCAGCCGTACGACTGGCGCGGCTATCTGCAGCGGCGCGTCTATGACATCGCGCCTGAAGCGCCACTCGAAGGAATCACTCAGGGCGGTTATCGGCTGGTTTTCACCGACGAGCCCACCAAGTGGTGGAAGATGGCCGACAAGGACCGCAAGGGCATCGATCTTAGCTATTCGGGCGGGATCGTGGTCGGCAATGACGGCAAAATCGGAAGCGTGCTGTGGGACAGCGCTGCCTTTAAAAGCGGGATCGTCCCGGGTGACCAGCTGATCGCGATCAACGGCCGCGCTTATGATAGCGACGCGTTGAGGGCCGCAATCAAGGCCGCGGCTAACGGCGGACAGGCCGTTCAGCTGCTGGTTAAGGCGGACGAAGTCTATCGCACGGTCAATCTCGATTGGCACGGCGGTCTTCGCTTCCCGCGGCTGCAGAAGACTGGCAACGCGCCGGGAACGCTCGACGCGCTGCTTGCGCCGCGCTGAATCGGAAAGGGCTACCAATGCGCTACTTGATTGCGCTTGCCGTGCTTGCATCTGGCGCGACGGCTACCGTCGCCGCGCAGCCGCTGGCGCCCGCCGCCGCCAATGTCCAAACCGCGCTCGACCGGATCGCGCGAATTGATCCGCAGCTCGGTGCAGTGATTGCGCTCGACCCCACGGCGATGGATCAGGCGCGCGCGGTGGACGCGGGAAATCTGCGCGGGCCGCTCGCCGGGCAGCCGGTGCTGATCAAGGACAATATCGAAAGCGCGGGGCCGCTTGCGACCACTGCCGGAAGCCTGGCGCTGGCCAACAACGTGACCAACCGGGACGCCCCGCTGGTGGCCCGGCTACGCTCGGCTGGCGCAATCATCCTTGGCAAAACCAACCTTAGCGAATGGGCCAACATTCGCTCGGGCCATTCCATCTCGGGGTGGAGTGCCGTCGGTGGGCAGACCCGCAACCCTTATGCCCTCGACCGCAATCCGTGCGGATCGTCGAGTGGCAGCGGCGCGGCGGTTGCGGCGGGCCTGGTCCGCTTCGCCATCGGCACCGAAACCGACGGGTCGGTAACTTGCCCCGCCGCGATCAACGGCATCGTCGGATTGAAACCGACCGTCGGGCTGGTCAGCCGAACGCACATCGTACCGATCAGCCACAGCCAGGATACGGCTGGTCCAATGACCGCAAGCGTTCGCGAGGCCGCCGAACTGCTGACCGTCATCGCCGGCAGCGATCCGGCGGACACGGCGACTGCGCAAGCCGATCGACGCAAGGCGGACTATGCCGCGACGCTGGATGCCACCTCGCTTAAGGGTGCCCGCATCGGCGTGATGCGCTTTGCTTCCGGCTTTGGCACCGACAGCGCCTTCGAAACCGCGCTTGCGGTTCTTCGCGAGCGGGGCGCGATGCTGGTCGAGATCAAGAAATTCGATGACGGCGCGATTGGCAGCAACGAGCTTCCGGTGTTGCTAACCGAGCTCAAGGCCGACCTTGCAACCTATTTGAAGGGCAGCCCGGCGCCGATCCCGGTTCGCACGCTGGCCGACGTCATCGCGTTCAACGATGCGCACGCCCTGCAGGAGCTGCCGTTATTCGGCCAGGACACTTTCCTGGATGCGCAAAAGACCAAGGGGCTGAGCGATCCCGCGTATCGCAAGGCGCGGCGACTGGGCTTTCAGGCGGCGGGGCCGAACGGGATCGATCGCCTGCTCAAGCAGCACCGGGTGATTGCACTGGTCGGCCCGACCATGCCGCCGACGTGGAAGATCGACGCGGTCAACGGCGATCAGATTTCGGGCGGCGGGGCATCGTCGCTGGCCGCGGTCGCCGGCTATCCGCACCTCACTGTGCCGATGGGTCTGATCAAGGGGCTTCCGGTTGGGCTTAGCTTCATCGGTCCCAAGTGGTCCGAAGCGCGATTATTGTCGCTCGGCTTTGCTTACGAACAAGCGCGCGGCTCCTTTCCGGCGCCGACCTTCATCCGGTCGATCGAGGAAAGCGCGCAGATCGCTCCGTTGCTCAGGCCGCAGCGCTAAGCCGTCAGGCGAAGCGCGGTGATCGCGCCGACGATACCCATGATCAACAGCAGCCGGAGCAGGCTCGCCGGCTCGTCAAACCACAGGATGCCGACGGCAACGGTGCCGATGGCGCCGATCCCGCCCCACACGGCATAGGCCGTGCCCATCGGGATCGATCGCGCGGCCCACTCCAGCAACGTCATGCTGATTGCGACCGAGACCAGGAAGGCGATCGTCCAGGGCCCGTTCCTGAAGCCTTCGGCAAAGCGCAGCGACGTCGTAAAGCCGACTTCGAACACGCCGCCGACAATGAGCCATAACCAGGGCATCGAAAGTTGTTAGCGCGCGCTCGGCGATGCCGCTAGCATGTGTTCGGGGGAGAATTCGCCATCAACAAGATCGCTCCGGCCAGGTTCGTCCTGTTCATCCTGGTCCTCGTCATTGGCGTTGGGCTTACCGCGTGGCTGTGGAAGCCGCTTGAGGGCGTCATGGTCGGCTTCGACGCCGCCGCGTTCCTGTTCCTCGCGTCATGCTTTCCATTGCTCGATGACGACGTCACCGAAATGCGCCGGCATTCGAAGGAGAATGATGCCAATCGCGCGACGTTGCTGGGGATCACGGTTGCAGTGACCACGGTTATCCTGATTTCCGTCGGGGCAATCATTAGCAAAAGTGGCGGCCTGCAGGGGCTGGAAGTGCTGATGATCGTAACCACGCTCGTGCTGGCGTGGCTATTCGGGAATGTCATCTACGCGCTTCATTACGCCCACTTATTCTACCACTCGGCCAAGGACCGGCGGGGCGATTCCGGCGGGATCGAGTTCCCCGGGACCAAACAGCCCAATTACTGGGATTTCGTCTATTTCGCCTTCACTCTTGGAATGACTTTCCAGACTTCCGACTGCAGCATCACGTCGCGGTCGATCCGCAAGGCCGCAATCGGCCATTGCATGGCGGCGTTCGTCTTCAATCTTGGCGTGCTGGCCTTCGCTATCAACGCGCTTGGCTCATCTTAGGCGACGAAGTCGATCTCCGGCGGAGCCGCTATTTTCCGGCGGGCGGCAACCAGGCACCCCGCGACGATCATCGCCGCGCCCATCGCGGTGAGCAGCGACAGCGGTTCGTGAAATACCATCCAGCCGAGCGCTGCGCCCCACAGGAACGCGCTATATTCGGTGACCGATAGATAGCTGGCCTCACCCCGCGCATAAGCCCAGCCGAACAGCAATGTGCCAAGCGTCGACAGCAGCGCGGCCACCCCGATCCAGCCCCAATTGTGCTGCGGCCATTCCGGGGCGCCGAAGAACAGCGCCATCCCGGCCCAGATGAGCATGACGGTCAGCGACTGGAAGAAGTTGATTTCAAATGGATCAGCCGCACGCGCCTGATGGCGCATCAGCACGATGTTCACCGCGTAGCACAGCGCCGAGCCGATGATCGCCACAGTGCCCCGCACTGCGTCCGATCCAAGCGCGGCTTGGGCCTGGCCAAGAACGATGACTATCACTCCCGCAAAAGCGACGGTGGACCCGATAATCGACCGTGACCCGATCGCTTCGTCGAGAAACAGGCTGGCCAGGAGCAGCGCGATGAGCGGCGCGATGAAGGTCAGTGCAATGCCTTGGGCCAATGGCACCCGCGCGATGCCCCAGAAAAATAACGCTGCCATGACGGTGACGACCAGGGCACGGCCGAGGTGAACCTTGAGCACGCCGCGAGTCGGCCAGCGCTTGCGGCGCGGAAGATAAAGTGCGCCGCTGATTCCGAAATTGGCGATCGATCGCCACGCGCTGACCGCGACGATGCCGAGCGCGATGACCAGTTGTTTCATCACGGCGTCCATGACGGACAGCACCGCGACCGCGCCGAGCGCGACGAGAAAAGCTGCAAAGGGACGCTGGTCGACGCGGTTCACGCGCCTGACCTAGCGGTTGTTACTCGGCGGCGTCGAGCGTCAGTTCGCGCGCTTCGGCCGCTTCGATTTCCGCGGCCTTCTGCTCCACCAGCCGAACGATATGGTCGATCATTCCGGCATCCTTCACGTGATGGTCGGTGACGCCCGACAAATAGACCATGTGCGTTCCGTTTCCCCCGCCGGTAACGCCAATATCCGTCTCGCGCGCTTCGCCGGGACCATTGACCACGCAGCCGAGCACGCTGAGGCTCATTGGCGTCTTGATATGCTGCAACCGACTTTCCAGCGCCTCGACCGTGCGGATCACGTCGAACCCCTGGCGCGCACAACTCGGGCACGAGACTACCCGCACGCCGCGGCTGCGGATGCCCAGCGATTTGAGGATTTCGTAACCGACCCGGACCTCTTCCTCCGGCTCCGCCGAAAGCGACACGCGGATCGTGTCGCCGATGCCCGCCCACAGCAACGACCCCATGCCGATCGACGATTTCACCGTTCCGCCGATTAGCCCGCCAGCCTCGGTAATGCCGAGGTGGAGCGGACAATCCACCGCTCCGGCAAGCTGCTGATAGGCGGCAACCGCGAGGAATACGTCGCTCGCCTTAACCGCGACCTTATAGTCGCGAAACCCGTGATCCTCGAGGATCCGGATATGGTCGAGCGCGCTTTCGACGAGCGCTTCGGGACACGGCTCGCCATATTTTTCGAGCAGGTGCTTTTCCAGGCTTCCGGCATTGACGCCGATGCGGATTGCACAGCCGTTGGCGCGGGCCGCGGCGATCACTTCGCGGACCCGTTCCGCCGAGCCGATGTTGCCGGGGTTGATACGCAGGCAGGCTGCCCCGGCATCCGCCGCTTCGAGCGCCCGTTTGTAATGGAAGTGGATGTCCGCGACGATCGGAACCTGCGACGCCCGGACGATCTCCCGCAACGCCGTCGTGGCTTCGACCGTCGGGCACGAAACTCGGACGATGTCGGCGCCGGCTTCCTCGCAACGGCGGATCTGGTCGATGGTCGCCTTCGTATCTTCAGTCGGCGTGTTGGTCATCGTCTGGACGCTGATCGGCGCATCGCCGCCGACCGGCACGGAGCCGATCATGATTTGCCGCGACGGGCGCCGCTCGATATCTCGCCAGGGACGGATGGACATGTCCCATATATAGAAGCTTGGCGCCCGCCCGCAAAGCAGCGCCAAGTTCTACCTTCAATTCACAGGGTCACCACGGCCTCGATCAAGGCTGCATTGGCATGGCGGCGACCGCAGCGACCGCGAGGGGCAGTGCCCGCATCAGTCGTCGTCGCCGCCCCACCGCCAACGCCATCCGCCGCGCGTCGTTCGGGCGGCGATGACCGCGAACAACACCCCAATGGGAAAGATGATCGAAATCAGGAGCAGTGGCCGCGAACCCAGCCACATTGCAGTGGCTGCGGTGATGGCGATCATTGCTGCGGTCAGGGCCCAGCCCTGCCATGTGAGAGGCCGGCCGGAACCGTAACCGTAGCGTCTCGGCCTGAACCACTCGGGACCGTCGTTCATTCGGGTTTCTCCTTTGCCGAACTGTCCTTGGCTGGCCGCCCGCGCTTGCGCGGAGCTGGCGATTTGAGTTTCACTCCGCGCGCGCCAAGCGCTTCGCGAAGCAGGCATTCGACCTGCGCGTTGACACTCCGCAGCTCGGCCGAGGCACAGCGTTCAACCGCCGACCACAAGGCAGGGTCGACGCGCAACGGATACGCCTTGCGCTCGCCATTCGGCACGACGCGCCTAGGTGTACAAGGTGCCGGTGTTGACGACGGGCTGCGTGTCACGCTCGCCGCACAGCACGACCATCAGGTTCGAAACCATTGCCGCACGCCGCTCGTCGTCCAACTCGACCACGTTTTTCTCGCTCAGCATGGCAAGTGCCATCTCAACCATTCCGACGGCACCTTCGACCAGCGTTTTGCGGGCGGCAACCACCGCCTGCGCTTGCTGGCGGCGAAGCATCGCGCCGGCAATTTCCTGGGCATATGCAAGGTGCGTGAAGCCGCATTCGTCGACCGTGATCCCGGCCACTGCAAGGCGCGCCTGGAGCTCGGTCCGAAGTTCGCTTCCAACCTGGTCGTGGTTGCCGCGCAGCGTGATTTCCTGATGTTCGAAATCGTCGTAGGGGTAACGCGAGCCGATGGTCCGGATGGCCGCTTCGACCTGGACCCGGACGAACTGCTTGTAATCATCGACATCGAACAGGGCCTGCGCCGTATCGACCACGCGCCACACGATCTGGGCCGCCATCTCGATCGGATTACCGCGCAGGTCATTGACCTTGATCTTGTCGGAAATGAAATTGTTGGCGCGGACCGACAGTTTTTTCTTGAGCATCCACGGCCACGTCCAGCGCAGCCCGGTCGTCCGGTCGGTGCCCTTGTAGGACCCGAACAGGTTGAGCGCCGCCGCCTGGTTGGGCTGGAGCATATAGAATCCGGGCAGGATCAGAATCAGCAGCAGCGGCCCGATTATCACGCCCAGGATCGGGAGCCAGCCGCCATGATTACGGGCAAGATTGAGTACCGCGAACGCCTGAAACGCAATGACCAATACCAAAAGTACCAGGAGCAGATAGCCGCTGTAGCTTTCAGCCTTTCGTTCAGTGGTCGAATTCAGCGCAAATGATTGGTCGTTGGCCACGTCATTCTCCTTTATTTGATATCAAAATTATATATGCCGACGATAACCGTCAACTGGATTCGGCGCGGCCCCGCAGCTATGGCGCGCTTGATGGCAGAGCGGCGCTGGCGGTTGGTGATCCATGGCGGCGCGGGCTCGATGCGCCCGGGCATGCTTGATCCCGCCCAGGAACGCTGCGCCCGCGCCGGGCTGGAGACTGCACTCGGCGCGGGGTCGGACCTGTTGGACAAACGCGAATCAGCGCTGGACGCGGTCGAAGCCGCCGTTCGCGTGCTGGAGGAGGATCCGTGCTTCAACGCCGGCCATGGCAGCGTCCTGACGGCCGCCGGCTGCATCGAACTTGACGCCGCGATCATGGATGGTCGCACCCGCGCGGCGGGCGCGGTCGCTGGACTTCGAACGACCAGAGCACCAGTCACGCTCGCCCGCCGCCTGCTGGAAGAAGGGCCGCACGTGTTCCTGTCCGGCAAGGGTGCCGACGACTTTGCGCGAGCCGCGGAACTTGAGCAGGTCGACAACGCTTGGTTCGAGATCCCCGAGCGCCGCCGTCAGCTCGACGAGCTGCTCGCTTCGGACGGGTTCGACGATGAAGTAAAGTACGGGACCGTCGGCGCGGTTGCCGTCGATGTTGACGGCCATGTGGCGGTCGCGACCTCGACCGGCGGGCTGACCGCCAAGCGCTGGGGTCGCGTTGGCGATTCACCGCTGATCGGCGCTGGCACCTACGCCGACGATCGTTCCGCCGCAATTTCCGCAACGGGATCGGGCGAATATTTTATCCGCGCGGTCGCCGCTCATCAGGTCGCCGAACGCGTGCGGCTGCTCGGTGAGCCGCTGCAAGCCGCGCTCGACGCGGTTCTGGCCGACATTGCGGCGCTGGGCGGCAAGGGCGGACTGATCGCCGTCGCTCCAAATGGCGATGCTGCATGGGGTTTCACGACCCCGGCGATGTACCGCGGAATGGCGGACTCGACTGGCCGAACGGTCGCGATCTATTCCGCCGACGACGAACGGTAAGGCAGGTCCCGCCGAAGGTAGTCGATTTCGCCGGCAACCGCCTCGCGTTCCGAATCGACGAATTCGGCTACCGCGCGGCGAAAGGCGGGGTTGGGAATGTAGTGAGCCGAGCGGGTCAACACCGGTTCGTACCCGCGGGCGACTTTATGCTCGCCTTGTGCGCCGGCCTGAACGGCCGCCAGCCCGTGACAGATCGCCCATTCGATCGCCTGGTAGTAACACAGCTCGAAATGAAGCAGCGGCACGTCCTCAAGGCAGCCCCAGTAACGGCCGTATAGTGTGTCCGGCCCGACGAAGTTCAGCGCGCCTGCGATCGGCCGCCCGTCGCGGAACGCGAGGAATAGCAGCAGGGCATCGCCCATCCGGTCGGCCGCAAGGTGGAAGAACTGACGGGTGAGATAGGGGACGCCCCATTTGCGCGCGCCGGTGTCCTGGTAAAAGGCCCACATTGAGTCCCAGTGTTCCGGGCCAATCTCGCTGCCGCGCAATATTCGAAATTCGAGGCCTTCGCGAACTGCTGCGCGCTCCTTGCGAATGGCCTTGCGCTTGCGGCTAGACAGGGCCGCGAGGAAATCCTCGAAACTTTGATAGCCGCGATTGAACCAATGGTACTGAACGCCGTGTCGGATCAGCCAACTGCGTCGCGCCGCCTCGGCCGCGCCGCTGTCGTCGAGGAAAGTGATGTGCGCCGACGAAATTTCGTTCTGCACGGCGACCGCCTCAATCGCGGCGAGCAACTGCTGCGGCCGGCTGCCAAGCAGGCGTGGCCCGGGCACCGGAGTGAACGGAACCGCGACCTGGAGCTTTGGGTAATATTCGCCGCCGGCACGTTCCCACGCCTCCGCCCAGCCATGGTCGAACACATATTCACCCTGGCTGTGCGATTTGAGATAGGCCGGCGCGGCGGCCACCAAGTGCGCCGCATCATCTTCGATCAGGACCGGCGCGGGAGTCCAACCGGTGCCGGGGCCGACGCTGTCCGAATCTTCCAGCGCAGAGAGGAATGCGTGGCGCAGGAAAGGCTCGGACCCGGCGATCCGGTCCCAGGCCACGGCATTGAGGCCGGAGACCCCCGAAGCGATCTTCGCGACGATGTCGGTTTCACGGTCAGCCATTGCCGCCCGCCTAGCGTCAGCTTCCTGAACTAGGGCTTCACTGCGACGATCGCGTCGACTTCGACCGCGACTCCGAGCGGAAGCACGGCCACACCAACCGCGCTTCGGGCGTGGCGACCGGGCTCGCCGAACACTTCCTGCATCAGCTCCGATGCGCCATTCGCGACCTTCGGTTGATCGGTGAAGGCGGGCGAACTGTTGACGAACACGCCGAGCTTGACGATTCGCTCGACCCGCTCCAGCGATCCCAGGGCCGCCTTGATCTGGGCCAGGAGCATAATCCCGCACCGCCGCGCGGCCGCGACTCCGGCATCGAGGTCCATGTCCTCGCCCAGCCGGCCCTTGATGAGGCCGCCCGCTTCATCGAAGCTTATCTGTCCTGAGATGTGCAGTTGACCTGCGATTTCCACGGCTGGAACGTAGGAGGCCACAGGGGCCGCGGGCTGGGGCAGGGTGATGCCCAGTTCGGCGAGGCGCTGATCGATGTTCATCCCAGCGCCCAAGCACCAGCGGACCGATGAATCAAGTCTGCCGGTCCACGACGAAGCCGCCGAAGCTCTGGCTGACCGGCATCAGTTCGATCGCATTGACGTTGAGGTGCGGCGGCAGGCTGGCGAGCCACCAGAACAGGTCGGCCAGGTCCTGCGCCGTCATCGGCTCCATCCCGGCGTAAAGGTTGTCGGATGCAGCGTGGTCGCCGCCGGTGCGAACGATGGTGAATTCCGTCTCCGCCATGCCTGGCTCGACCGAGGTTACGCGGACGCCGGTGCCCGCGAGATCGCACCGCAGATCGAGCGAGAACTGGCGGACGAAAGCTTTGGTGCCAGCGTACACCGCCCCGCCCTTGTACGGATAGGTCGCCGCGACCGACGACAGGTTTATGATCTGCCCGCGCGCCGCGATCAGCTTGGGGAGCAACGCTCGCGTGAGTGCGACGAGACCAGTGACGTTGGTGTCAATTACCGTTTCGATCTTGTCCCAGTCGGTGTCGGGGAGCGGGTCCGTGGACGGGGCCAAGCCGGCATTGTTGAGGAGCAGGTCGATCCGGTCCCACGGCGCCGACAATCGGCCGAGGCTTTCCACTGCGGCGGTGTCGCGCATGTCTATTTCCAGCGGAAGGAAAGCGGCTCCGAGTTTGCTTTGCAAGTGCTTGAGCCGGTCGCCGCGACGTCCGGTGCCAATCACCTGCCAGCCGCCGGTAGCGAACTTGTGCGCGGCGGCCTCGCCGAAACCAGCAGTGGCCCCAGTGATCAGGATCGTCTTCGTCATGCTTGCCCTTCCAATACCAGGCGCGCCTGTACGAGGTCGGCAGGGGCAACGCCAATGGCCTGGGCGACTGCGACCAGGTCTGGCTCATGCGCCTCCAGAAAGCTGATCATCGCCGCCAGCAGCACCGGGTCGCCGGCCCGGCGGCGCAACTCCTCCGTCCCGATTCCGGTCAGGTCGAGCAGCCGCTGCGCCCGCCGATCGTCGCCAAGCGTTGCCGCAAGCGCGGCGAGTGCAAGCGTTTGAGGGTCATTTGCCGCCTGAGGCTTATTTGGTGTCTTGGATGGCACAGCTTAGAACCGCGGCAACTAGTAGAGGATGGGAATGGCGAAGATCCTGATCGTCGAGGACAATGCCCTCAACATCAAGCTGTTCTGCGATTTGCTCGCCGCGCATGGGCACCAGCCCGAGGCGGTCACCGACAGCCGCCATGCGCTGGAAACCGCGCGCGCTTTCGCGCCCGACCTGGTGATCACCGACATTCAATTGCCCCACGTCAGCGGCCTCGACCTGATTCGCCTGATTCGCGCCGACGCGCAGCTGGCCAAGACGCCGATCATGGCGGTTACGGCCTATTCGGCGCGAGGCGACGAGGAGCGCATCCGGGAGGCGGGCGCGGAAGCTTACGTCTCGAAACCCATCTCGGTGGTGAAATTCGCGCAGACGGTCGACGAACTGCTCGCTCGATCCGGCACGCGCGATTCGGCCGCAACTCAAGCGCCGGAAAGTGAAGCGGCTGGGCCCGCCGAACCGCCCGCGGGCGAAGGCGAGGAATAGCGCAGCGCCGCGAAGGCGCTGGCGCTTACTTGATCTTGGCTTCTTTGAAGTCGACGTGCTTGCGCACGACCGGGTCATACTTCTTGAAGGTGAACTTCTCAGTCTGGGTGCGGGGATTCTTCTTGGTCACGTAGAAGAAGCCGGTGTCGGCACTGCTGACGAGCTTGATCTTGACGGTTGCCGGCTTGGCCATCGCGCGTTCCTGAAGCTGAAAAAGTGAAGGCGGCGCAACACGCCGCCCAATCGCGGGCCCAATGGCCGGGAGGACCGGAAAAGTCAAGCTGACACCCATCCGCTGCCTAGCTGTCTCACGATCGTAACGGCGCCTTAACCAAAGTGCGAGAAGCTGTCTGCAAGGGAGGCCGTGATGGCGAGCGATCCGCGTTCAGGCGTTGTAACCGAGGTTCGGCTGCGTGCAGCGGAAATTCGCGAGGCAGGGCGGCGCCTTTCACCGCTCGATCTCCACGCGCGCATGGACAACATCCGGCAACTTGCCGCTGCGCACGGAATGGGCGCGCTCGAGGGACTTGCCCGTTGCTCGGCGCAACTCGCTCTTCGCCCCGGCCACAGGATCGCATTGCAGTCGTGCCTCGAGCATGTAGACGAGGCTCTCGACAGCCAGTCGGACGACGATCGCACGACCATTCTCGCTGCCCTCGCAATCCGCTTGCGCTAGGCACCGCTCGGCGGTTCGCGCATTGAAGGCGCCATGCGCGCTTTCTCCCAGCTGCTCGACGATCTCGTCTACACCCGTTCGCGCAATACCAAGCTCAAGCTGATCGGCGATTATCTCAAGGAAACGCCTGATCCCGACCGTGGTTACGGCCTTGCCGCGCTCACCGGTACGCTCGACATTCCGGCAGTCAAAGGCGCCGCCGTTCGTGCCATCGCCGAAGAACGGGTCGACTCCGCGCTGCTGTACATGAGCCGCGACTATGTCGGCGACTTCGCCGAAACCGTCTCCCTGTTGTGGCCCACGTCGGCCGCGGGCGCGCCGGAGATCGACGATGCCACGATCCGGATTTCGGATGCGGTCGACCGGCTCCGTTCCGCTTCGCGCGCCGAAGGTCCGCGCGTGCTTGCCGACATGCTCGACCATCTCGACGCGACAGGACGGTTTGCATTGCTCAAGCTTGCCACCGGCGGGCTCCGGGTGGGGATCAGCGCTCGCCTCGCCAAGCAGGCCCTCGCCCTGGCCTTCGGGCTCGAAGTCGAGGCGGTGGAGGAAGTGTGGCACGGCTTAAAGCCGCCGTTCGCCGAGTTGTTCGACTGGGCCGAGGGCCGGGCGGAACAGCCGAGCACGCGTGACGTGCCGGCGTTCCGGCCGTTCATGCTTGCCCATCCGCTCGACGACGCCCGGGTTTCGCTCGATGAATATGCCGCCGAGTGGAAGTGGGACGGGATCCGCGTGCAGCTCGTCCATACCGGCGGGGAAACCCGGATCTACAGCCGCACCGGCGACGATATTTCCGGCAGTTTTCCCGATGTGGCCGGGGCATTCCGAACTTCGGGCGTGCTCGATGGCGAGCTGTTGGTACGCGGCGACACGCAAGGTTCCGGGTTACAGGTCGAATCGGCCGCAAGTTTCAATGCGCTCCAGCAACGGCTTGGCCGCAAGACGGTCAGCCAGAAAATGCTGGATTCCTACCCCACCTTTGTCCGGCTGTACGACATTTTGTTCGACGGCGACGACGACCTTCGCGGCCGGAGTTGGGAGCAACGCCGAGCGCGCCTTGAAAGCTTCGTCCCGTTGCTCGACGCGCAGCGCTTCGATCTTTCGCAATTGATCGCTGCCGACAGCTTTGACGAGCTGGAGGAACTGCGGACCTCGGCCCGTGATGTCGCGATCGAGGGCATCATGCTCAAGCGCCGCGACAGCGCCTACGTCGGCGGGCGCCGCGCCGGCCTATGGTACAAATGGAAGCGCGACCCGCTGATTGCCGACTGCGTTTTGATGTACGCCCAGCGCGGCTCGGGGAAGCGGTCGAGCTATTATTCCGACTACACCTTCGGCTGCTGGACCGGTGCGCCGGAAGACGGTGGAGAACTGCTGCCGGTGGGCAAAGCCTATTTCGGCTTTACCGACGAAGAGTTGAAATGGCTCGACCGCTGGATTCGCGGCCACTCGGTGCAGCGGTTCGGGCCGGTTCGGGAAGTCGCGAAGGAATTGGTGCTCGAAGTGGCGTTCGATTCGATTCACTCCAGCACTCGCCACAAGTCCGGGCTCGCCATGCGCTTTCCGCGAGTCAGCCGCATCCGTAAGGACAAGCCTGCGGCCGAAGCGGACCGGATCGAAACCTTGCGGGCGATGGCGACGTGATCGCTCGAGAAATGATCTGTGCAGCACGAAAAAGGGCCGGCAGACACCGATGGTCCGCCGGCCCTTCCGCCCCCTTGTACCGGGTTCTTAGCTGCTTGCTGGCTGCAGGTTCACGGCGGCATATTTGCCGCGGCGATCAACTTCGAGCTCGAACTCAAGCCGGTCGCCCTCGTTGAGCGTCGGCATGTTCGCGCGCTCGACGGCCGAGATGTGAACGAACGCGTCGGGCTGCCCGTCGTCGCGCTGAATGAAGCCAAAGCCCTTCATCGCATTGAAAAACTTGACCGTGCCGCTGGCTTTTTCGCCAGTCAGCTGGCGTTGCGGCCCGCCGGCGCCGCCGCCAGGCCCGCCCGCGCTATCACCGCCGCCGCCACTGCTGCGTTCGACGGCCATCGGCTCGCCTTCGATGCGAAGGTTGGTTGCGGACACGCGGCCGCCGCGGTCAACCAGCGTGAACTCAAGCGGCTGTCCGTCGGCAAGGTCGGTAAGGTTGGCTTGTTCGACTGCGGAAATGTGCACGAACACGTCCTCGCCGCCGTCGTCACGAACGATGAAGCCGAAGCCCTTTTGCGGATTGAAGAATTTGACGATGCCTTTGCCTTCGCCAACGACTTGGGGAGGCATTCCGCCACCACCGCCGCTGCCGCCGCCGCGAAAACCGCCGCCGCCGGCGCTAGCACCTCCGCCACGGAAGCCACCTCCGCCGCCGCCAGCACGGTCGCCAAAGCCACCGCCGCCACCGCCGCCGCCCGGGCCGCCGCCGAATCCGCCGCGCCCGCCGCCGTAGCCGCCGCGCTCCTGGAACCCGACTTCAGCCGGAGCCTCGTCACCGAAAAAATTGTCGCGCTTGTCACGGCCGCGCCCACCGCGGTCCCCCTTGCGCCCTCTGTCGAAACCCATGCTTGTCAAACTTCCGTTGTGCCCCAACAAGATAAAACCGCTTACGCTGGGCCCAGGGCGCAACCGGTCCGGACGCGAATCTCACTCACGCACTCCTCTCGCCCTTACACAAAAAAATCGGGCTGCTCCAGTGATTGAATCGGCCCAGCGGGTCGAGGGGGCTGGCCTGTCAGCCAGCTAGCGGACTAAAGCTTCAGCAACGCTTGGCACAGGAGCTTGAATGGCCATCTATTTTCACGAGGAAGACCTGCCCGCGGACGTCGTTTTCAACGGCCCGATCGCCGTCGACACCGAAGCGATGGGACTGCTCCCGGGCCGCGACCGGCTATGTCTCGTGCAGATGTCCGATGGCTCGGGCAACGAGCACCTCGTCCGATTCGCGCGCGGCAGCGATTATTCCGCTCCGATCCTCAAAGCCGTGTTGGGCGATCCGCAACGGCTGAAAATCTACCATTTCGCGCGGTTCGATATCGGCATCATGCAGGCCTATCTGGGAATCATGGCGGCGCCTTTATTCTGCACCCGCACCGCCTCGCGGCTGGTGCGCACCTATACCGACCGTCATGGCCTCAAGGACTTGGTCAAGGAACTGCTCAACGTGGATTTGTCCAAGCAGCAGCAAACCAGCGACTGGGGCGCGAACGAATTGTCCGATGCGCAGCGCGAATATGCCGCCAGCGACGTTCGCTATCTTCACGAGCTCAAGCGGAAGCTGGACGAGCGGCTTGCTCGCGAGGAGCGTACCGCGCTTGCCCAGGCGTGCTTCGACTTCCTTCCAGCACGCGCCATGCTCGACCTCGCCGGTTGGGCCGAGAACGATATTTTCGCGCACGATGGCTGACCGCGCGGTCAAACGCCGATGGGCCGAGCCGGGCAGCGCGCATGACCGGCTCGTCCGCTGGTCGAAAGTGGCGCTGCCGATGGCGGTCGGAGTCCTCGCTGTCGTTTTGGCGCTTGCGCCGCTCGAAAAGAAAGGCGACGTCAGCTTCATCCTCGACAAGAAAAAAGTCGAGAACGCTCCCGAACGGATGCGAGTCGAAGCAGCCCGCTACGTCGGCACCGACGACAAGGGCCAGCAATTCATCGTGTCCGCCAAACAGGCGATCCAGCAAAGCTCCGACGTCCCGGTCGTCGATATCAACGGCATGTTCGCGCGGCTGTCGCTCGCCCAAGGCCCATTGTCGATCGCCGCCAATCGCGGGCGCTACGACCTCAATTCGCAGGAGGTCGCGATTGCCGGCCCAGTGCGCGTCACCGGTCCCGACGGTTACCGGCTGGAGACGCGCGACGTGACGGTCAGCTTGAAGCAGCGGCGCCTTGTCAGCGCCGGCCCGGTGTCGGGCACAATGCGCCTCGGCCAGTTCCAGGCGGGACAGCTGCGCGCCGATCTTGGTGCTCGCACGGTCGTCCTCGACAAGGGCGCTCGCTTGAAAATAGTGCAAGGGGCGGTCAGATGATGCCGATGCGTTTTTCTGGCACCTTCCTTGCAAGCTTGCTGACCCTCGGCTCGATCGTGGCCAGCGCTGCGTTCGCGCAGCAGGGACAGCAGCCGGTTTCGGCGCTTAAAGGCCACAACGGCAACGCCCCGGTCGATGTCACCGCCCAGCGCCTGGAAGTACAGGACCGCGCCGACCGCGCGATTTTCGCCGGCGCCGTGCACGTCAAGCAGGGCGAACTCGCGCTCGATACGGAACGGCTGACAGTATCCTACAGCGGATCGGCCGGAGTGCAGATTCGCCGTCTCGATGCGGCCGGCGGAGTGGTGGTTCGAAGCCCATCGGAAACCGCCAAGGGCGATTTCGGAATTTACGATCTGGACCGCAAGCTGATCACGCTGATCGGCAACGTGCAGCTCGACCGCGACAATAACCGCATCAGCGGCGCCCGGCTGGTGATCGATCTGGATTCAGGCCGCGCGGTCATTGATGGCGGGCCGCCCGGAGTGAACGAGAGCGGCGGCCGCGTGACGGGTCACTTTACGGTCCCGCAGAAGCGGCAATAGAGGGATTTGTGAACCAGGCCGCGACCTTCGACCGCCCCGCAAGCGAGGCGGCGCAAATCTTCAACGGGCTGGAAGTGCGTTCGATCGCCAAATCCTATGACCGGCGCGCGGTTCTTCACGACGTGTCGCTTGAGGTCCGCCGTGGCGAAGTAGTGGGCCTGCTTGGCCCGAATGGCGCGGGCAAGACGACCTGCTTTTATTCGGTCATGGGGCTGGTGAAGCCCGACAGCGGCCGCATCTTCCTCGACCAGCGCGATATTACCGGCCTGCCGATGTACCGCCGCGCAATCCTTGGCCTTGGCTATCTGCCGCAGGAAACCTCGATTTTCCGCGGACTGACGGTCGAGGAAAACATCCGCGCGGTGCTGGAAGTCGCCGAACCTGACCGCGACGCCAGGCGCGCAAGGCTGGAGCAGCTGCTAGGCGAATTTGGGCTCACGGCCTTGCGTGAGTCGCCGGCAATGGCGCTTTCCGGGGGCGAGCGGCGCCGGTGTGAAATCGCGCGTGCCCTTGCCGCCAACCCTTCCATCATGTTGCTCGACGAACCCTTCGCCGGGATCGATCCCATTTCGATCTCGGACATTCGGGACTTGGTGCGCGAGTTGAAGAGCCGCGACATCGGCGTGCTGATCACCGACCATAACGTGCGCGAGACGCTCGATATCGTCGACCGCGCCTGCATCATCTACGGCGGCCAGGTGCTGTTCCAGGGTACGCCGGAAGCGTTGGTCGCCGACCAGGAGGTCCGGCGCCTCTACCTCGGCGAGACCTTCGCGCTGTAACGGGCCGCCCTCGCCATCGGACTTGGGCCATCCTTATCGATTCGCCAGTCGCAGCAGCTGGTGCTCACTCCGCAGCTCGCGCAGGCGATCAAGCTGCTCCAGCTCAGCAATCTCGAACTCGATGCCTATGTCGAGGAGGAGCTCTCCCGTAATCCGCTGCTGGAGGGGAAGTCCGAAGATGACGGCGACGCGCCCGCCGATTTCGCACAGGACGGCGGCGGCGAAGACGCTCCTGACGATCCCGGTGCCGACGACCTGATTCTTGGGCAAGCGGAGGACGATCGCCCGCTCGACATGGACTGGACCTCACAGGCGCTGGAAAACGACAGTTTTACCGACGTGGTTGGATCGTCGGGCGGCGGCGAAGCTTTCGATCTCGACCGGGTTGAATATGTCGCGAATTCGCTTTCGGAGCATTTGCTCGGCCAACTTCACGGTGCGTCGGGGCCCGCCGCCGGCCTGGCGCGGATCATCGCCGAGACGCTCGACGAGACCGGCTACCTGACAGTCCCGCTTAGCGAAATCGCCGACCTGTCGGGCGAGCCGATTGCACTGGTCGAACAGGCACTTGAACTGGTCCAGGACCTCGACCCCGCCGGAGTCGGAGCTCGCTCGCTCGCCGAGTGCCTCGTGCTGCAGGCCAAGGCGGCCGACCGTTACGATCCGGCGATGGCCCGGCTGATGGACAATCTGGAATTGCTGTCCAAGGGCCGCACGACCGACCTCAAGCGCATTTGTGGCGTCGACGACGAAGACTTGGCCGACATGGTGCGTGAGCTTCGCGGCTATGATCCCAAGCCGGGTTGCCGGTTCGCCGCAATGGCGGCGGAAGATGTGACTCCCGACGTGTTCGTGCGCCGGACCCAAGCGAGCTATTCGGTTGAGATCAACCAGGCGACCCTGCCGCGCCTGCTGGTCAATCGCCGCTATTACCAGGAACTCAAGGCCGGACCGCAGGACAAGGCGTCGCGCGCGTGGCTGAGCGAGTGCCTCGCGAGCGCCGGCTGGCTGGTCAAGGCGCTCGACCAGCGTGCCCGGACCATCGTCAAGGTCGTCACCGAAATCGTTCGCCGGCAACAGGGGTTTTTCGATCGGGGCGTGTCGGCAATGACGCCGATGACCTTGCGCGAAGTGGCGGACGCGATTGGCATGCACGAATCGACCGTCAGCCGAGTCACGTCCAACAAATATCTGCTGTGCGACCGCGGCCTTTACGAGCTCAAATATTTCTTCGGGTCGGGTGTTGCCTCGGCGGGAGGCGACGGCGCTTCGGCGCAAGCGGTCAAGGCCGCCATTCGCGAACTGGTCGACGCGGAGGCCGAGGTGCTGAGCGACGATGCCATCGCTGCGCTGCTTAAACAGCGGGGGTTCGACGCGGCGCGACGGACAGTGGTCAAATACCGCGAATCCATCGGTATCGGATCATCGGTGCAGCGCCGACGAATGCGCAAGATCGTCGGCTAGGGGCAAAGCCGCGCCCAGATCGGCAAATGGTCCGAGGCCCGGCGCGACGCGCTGCTCGAATGCACTCCGGCCGCTTCGATCGCGAGTTCCTGGTCGACGATGATGCGGTCCAGCGCAGCCACTGGCCGGCGCGAATGGAAGCTCGGGCCGGTCGGCGCAATCGTATAGGATCCGCTGAATTCCCCCAGGCATCCGGCTTCCTGGCGCCATTCATTGGTGTCGCCCATCAGGATCGTGCGCATCTTTTGCGGCCGAGTGGCGATTGCGTCGAGGATCGCGCGGATCTGCCGCCGCCGCCACAGCCCGGAAAGATCGAGGTGCATGCCGACCACCCGCAGCGGCTGCTCACCGATCAGCAGTTCGGCCAGAACCGCCCCTCGCGGTTCCAGCGTCGGCAACTCGATCGCGGCGCAGGCGAGCACGCCGATATCGCGCTTGATGAGGATCGCATTACCATGCCAGCCGATGTTCCGGGTCTTGATCCGAAGCCACGCATCGACGCGATCGCCGCCCGGCATGCGGTCCAGCACCCGGCGGTGCTGCATTCCAAAGTGAACCGGCCGGTACAGGCCATGGTCGTCGATCAGCTCATGCGGAACCGCTGATCCTCGCCCGCCGAACCGTTTGTCGGCTTCCTGGAGCGCAACCACATCCGCATCGATTTCGTGAAGCACGTCGAGCACGCGTTGCGGGTCGCGGCGGCGATCGGTGCCGATCGCCTTGCGGACGTTATAGGATGCAACCGTGATCGTGGTGCCGCTACTCACGCGGTCGCAACATCGGCCATTGCTGGATGTTCCTAAACGTCGAGGTTGGCGACGTTTAGGGCATTGTCCTGAATGAACTCGCGCCGGGGTTCGACGACATCGCCCATCAGCCGCGTAAAAATCTCGTCGGCGACATCGGCCTGAGCGACTTCGACCCGCAACAACGACCGGTTGGAAGGATCTAGCGTGGTTTCCCACAATTGTTCGGCGTTCATTTCGCCAAGGCCTTTGTAGCGCTGGATGCCGAGCCCTTTGCGGCCCGCGGCAAGCACCGCGTCGAGCAGTTCCGAAGGGCGTGAAACCGGAACCGGCTTGCCCTTGGTTTCCGGGGCCACTTCGTCACCGCCGTCCTCGCCATCGTCGGAATCAGTGGCAACCGTCGGCTCCGGCTCCGCCGCCGAGCCCTTTTTGAGAGTGCGCAGAATGGACGGCGCGGCATAAGTTGCCGCCTGTACCTTGGCGAGGGTGTCGAGCTTGCGCGCCTCGGCCGAGACCAGGAAGCTCGGCTCGACGATGTGAACGTCTGTCACGCCGCGCCACAGGCGCTTGAGCAGATAACCGCCCTCGGCGGCGACTTCGCCCGACCATTCGGCTTCCAGGTCGGCCGCACCGAGCCATTGGGCAACGCGTGCGATCGCCTTGGTCTTGGCGGCCTTGTCGAGGTCGGGCTTAAGCGCGCCCGACAGCGCCAGCGCCTCGATCAGCGTCGAATCATATTTGCGTGGAGCATAGCGCATCAGCGTCCGCATGCGGCGCGAATGATCAACCAGGACCTTGAGGTCCTTGCCGCTGCGCTGGCCCTCGGCCGTATCGAGTACGAGGCCTTCGAGACCCGCCTCCTCCAGGTAATCATCGAGGGCGGCATCGTCCTTCAGATAGACTTCGGAGCGCCCGCGGCTAACCTTGTAGAGCGGTGGCTGGGCGATGAAGAGATGACCGTGTTCGATCAGCTGGGGCATCTGGCGATAGAAGAAGGTGAGCAGCAAAGTGCGAATGTGGGCGCCGTCGACGTCGGCGTCCGTCATGATCACGATCTTGTGATAGCGCAGCTTTTCAAGGTTGAATTCCTCATGGCCGATCGAGGTGCCGAGCGCCTGGATTAGCGTCCCGATTTCCTTCGATCCAAGCATCCGGTCGAACCGCGCGCGTTCGACGTTGAGAATCTTGCCCTTGAGCGGAAGGATCGCCTGGTTGTGGCGATTGCGACCCTGCTTGGCAGAACCGCCGGCGCTGTCGCCCTCGACCAGGAATAGTTCGGACAAAGCCGGGTCGCGTTCCTGGCAATCCGCGAGCTTGCCCGGAAGCGACGCAATGCCCATCACCGACTTGCGGCTGGCCTCGCGCGCCTTGCGGGCGGCTTCGCGGGCGGCGGCGGCGTCGATGACCTTTTGGATGATCGAACGCGCATCGCCCGGATGCTCTTCCAGCCATTCGCTCATCTTGTCGCCCATCAGGCTTTCGAGCGGCTGGCGAACTTCCGAACTGACCAGCTTGTCCTTGGTCTGGCTGCCGAACTTCGGATCGGCGAGCTTGACCGACACGATCGCAGTCAGGCCTTCACGCATGTCCTCGCCGGTCAGCGTCACTTTCTCGCGCTTCAGCATTCCGGATTTTTCGGCGTAATTGTTGATCGTCCGAGTCAGCGCCGCGCGGAAAGCCGCCATGTGCGTGCCGCCGTCGCGTTGGGGAATGTTGTTGGTGAACGGCAGGACGTTTTCGTAATAGCTGTCATTCCATTCGAGCGAGACGTCGATCCCGATCCCGTCACGCACCGCCGAAATCGCGATCGGTTCGGGGAACAGCGGAGTCTTGGCGCGGTCGAGATATTTGACGAACGCGGCGATCCCGCCTTCGTAATAAAGCTCATGTTCGACCCGCTCTTCGTGCCGGGCATCGGCCAGGATCAGCCGAACGCCCGAATTGAGGAAGGCCAGTTCGCGAAAACGATGCTCGAGCCGTTCGAAGTCGAATTCGATGATCTTGAATGTTTCGGGACTCGGCAGGAAGGTGACCTTCGTCCCCTTTTTGCCGTCGGGAGCCGGACCGACTACCTTGAGCGGCGCTTCAGCGTCGCCATGGCGGAAGCGCATGAAATGTTCTTCGCCGTCGCGCCAGATGGTCAGGTCGAGCGTTTCCGAAAGCGCGTTGACGACGCTTACTCCGACCCCGTGGAGGCCACCCGACACCTTGTAGGCATTGTCGTCGCTGGTGTTCTCGAACTTACCGCCAGCGTGAAGCTGGGTCATGATGACCTCTGCCGCCGACACGCCCTCCTCGGCGTGAATTCCGGTTGGAATCCCGCGGCCATTGTCTTCGACGGTAACCGATCCGTCGGGGTTCAGCTGGATCAGAATACGGTCGCAATGACCTGCGAGCGCTTCGTCGATCGCGTTGTCGGAAACTTCGAACACCATGTGGTGAAGGCCCGATCCGTCGTCGGTGTCACCGATGTACATGCCCGGGCGTTTGCGGACCGCGTCGAGGCCCTTGAGGACCTTGATGCTGTCCGCGCCATATTCATTCTGATTGGGGTCGGTTGCCATAGTCCAGATATAGGGATTTCGAGCGCGAAGTCACGCGCGCACGCGCATGCGCGCAGCCCGGCTTTCCAGCGTCGGCCACGACTGTTACGCCGCTGCAATCGCTTGGAGAAGGGTCGGCAATGCTGGGTTTATTGATCGCGCTCACAGTCACTGCCCCTCAGGCAATTCCAAGCGCAGTTTACACCGACCCGGTCCATGACGTGGCGAACCCCGCTGGCATGGAGGTTCTCCATATCCCGAGCGGCGGCGTCGAAATCAATGCCGTAGCCTACCTCGCCGCCGGCGCGGGTCCGCATCCGACTCTGCTGATTATGCATGGCTTACCGGGAAATGAGAAAAATCTCGATCTGGCGCAGGCCGTCCGCCGCGCAGGCTGGAACGCGATTACCTTCAATTACCGCGGATCATGGGGCAGTCCCGGCCATTTCAGCTTTGCTGGAAATCTGGAAGATGGACGAAACGTCCTCGACTATCTCAGGCGCCCCGAAGTCGATTCAAAACTTCGCATCGATCGCCGTCGGATTGTCCTTGCAGGGCACAGCATGGGCGACTGGGTGGCTGCCTTGACCGCCGAAGCGGACAGCGGGCTTGCCGGAGTGATCCTGATTTCAGGAGCTAATATGGGCTACCTCGGAAGCACTCACGCCGCGCTCGTGGCCGATATGGCGACTGACATGGAAACGCTTGCAACGACCACGCCCGACGCGATGGCTGCCGAGCTTGAGCGGAACGCGGGGACATTCGACTGGACGCCACGCGCCGCAGGGCTTGGACGAACGCCGTTGCTGGTGCTCAGCTCGGACGACGGACTGGCTCCGAATCTCGGCCAGCTGGCGAAGCGCGTGCGCGCTTCAGCCAACTCCAGAGTGACCGAAGTCCACGTTGCGACCGATCACTCCTGGTCCGATGCGCGAATCCGCCTGCAGTCCGAAGTGATCGGCTGGCTGCAGGCGCTTCCGCGCCCCTGAACCTTCAGGCGCGCGCGAACTTCGGCGCGCCGCCGGGGCGACGACGTCCGCGGAACGGGCGCTTGCCCGGGACGCCATCCGGACGATGAGCCGGATGGCCGTCGGCGCGCTGCGGGCGCCGCTGCTGGCCATCGGCGCGCTGTGGCCGGTCGTTGCGCTGGTCGCGCCGCTGGCCGTCCGCTCGGCGATGGCCCTTGGTCGCAGGCTGCGCCATCCGCTGCACCGGCGCTGGCTTGAGCCGGCGAAGCGCTTCGGCCTGGGCGGCAAAACCGTCGGGCAGCGATCCGACCGGGATTTTCTGCCGCGTCACCCGTTCGATGTCGCGCAGATTGCTACGTTCGTCCGGGCTGCAAAAGGCGATCGCAATGCCGTCGGCGCCAGCGCGCGCGGTGCGGCCGATGCGGTGGACATATTGTTCGGGCACATCGGGCAGGTCGAAATTGACGACGTGGCTGACCGCCGGAATATCGATCCCGCGCGCCGCAATATCGGTTGCGACGAGAACCGGCATTTCGCCGGATTTGAACGCGACGATGGCGCGTTCGCGCTGCGGTTGCGACTTGTTGCCGTGAATCGCGCTGGCCCGGAGTCCGGCAGCTTCAAGCTGACGTACGATCTTGTCGGCGCCATGCTTGGTGCGGCTGAACACCAGCGTCCGTTCCATCGGGTGGGTCTGCAGGAAGATCGTCAGAAGGGCAGTCTTTTCGACCTGATTGACCATGGTGACGCTTTGATCGATCCGCTGCACAGTGGTGGCCGCTGGAGTGACCGAAATTTCGGCCGGGTTGGTTAGGTAACGGTCCGCCAGTTCCTTGATCGACTTCGGCATGGTGGCCGAGAAGAATAGGGTCTGGCGCTTGGCTGGAACCAGGCTGACGATGCGCTTGAGCGCATGGATAAAGCCGAGGTCGAGCATCTGGTCAGCCTCGTCGAGGACGAGGATTTCAAGCTCGCGCAGGCTCAGTGCGCGCTGATCGATCAGGTCGAGCAGGCGGCCGGGGGTGGCGACGAGAACGTCGACCCCACGCGACACTTCGCGAATGCTCTTGTTATTGGGCACGCCGCCGAAGATCACGCCGACGGAAAGTTTCATGAACCGGCCGTAGGTGCGGGCGCTGGCGGCGATCTGGGCCGCCAGTTCGCGGGTTGGCGCAAGCACGAGCATGCGCACTTGGCCGGGTTTCAAATGCGTGCCGCTGGCCGCGAGCCGGTCAAGCGACGGCAGCACGAACGCTGCGGTCTTGCCGGTCCCGGTCTGGGCGATGCCGAGCAGATCGCGCCCGGTGAGAACGATCGGGATCGCCTGGCGCTGAATCGGGGTCGGAACGGAATAATCGGCGTGCGCAAGCGCATCGCGAACGGGCTGCGAAAGCCCGAGAGTATCAAAAGACAATGGATATACCTTGCATGTGCCGGGACGCGCGCTCTGGCGCGTCGGCGGCGGGGTAAAATGCACCCCCGCGTGATTTGGGAAGCAGGACAATCGAGGCGCGGGCTCGGTCCCGGTTCGTAAACCGACCGATCACGCCGCTTGTAAAAGCGCCTCGTGTTGCAGTGCAATATAGAGCGAAACTTAAGAAAGTCCACTCCCGGTCACTGCGCCGGGCGTGACAGCGAAGCGCGATGCCCCCGCGATGCCGTCGAACAGGGCTTCTTCAGTTGCCGTCATCCACACCTGGCCGCGGCCTTCGAGCCGGGCGAACAACGCCGCACGGCGCGTCGGATCGAGGTGCGCGGCAACTTCGTCAAGCAGCAGAATCGGCGCTTCACCACGGCGTTTCTGCACCAGGTCAGCGTGCGCCAGCACCAGTCCCAGCAGCACCGCCTTCTGTTCGCCGGTCGAGGACGACGAGGCCCGCATGCCGTTGCCACGGTGAGTGACGATCAGATCCTGCCGGTGCGGCCCTGCGGTCGCTCGGCCAGCCACCGCGTCGCGCCCGCGATTAGCCCTCAGACTGGCGGCAATGTCAGCCACCGACCACCCCTCGAGCGCGAGCGAGGCACGGGCGAAGGCGTCGTCGGGCGCGCGCTCAAGCTCACCGTCGAGCGCGTCGACCGTCCGCCAGCGGGCGTCGGCGACTTCACTGCCATGTTCGGCCATCGCCAGTTCGAGCGAATCCAGCCAAGTCTCGTCCCACTGCTCGTCGCTGAGCAGTTTGTTGCGGCTTCTCATCGCCGCTTCGTAGCGGGTTGAATGATGGGCGTGACCCGGTTCGATCGCCAGCACGAGCCGATCGAGGAAACGCCGCCGATCCCCGGCGCTGGCGGTAAACAGGCGATCCATCGCCGGGGTCAACCACAGGATGGAGACCCACTCGCCAAGCGTATTGACGGAGGCGGGCGCGCCATTGATCCGGACCTGGCGGCGTTCGGGTGCCGAAGTTTGCGTGCCGGTGCCAATCTCGCTGTCGCCAAGCCTTGCCGTCACGGCCCAGCCGCCGCTGCCAGGCTGGCGCGCCATATCGGACAGCGGAACAGCGCGTAGTCCGCGCCCTGGGGCCAGCATCGAGACCGCTTCGAGAAGGTTGGTCTTGCCCGCGCCATTGTCGCCGAACAGCAGGACAAAGCCCGGCCCTGGCTCGACCACGGCCGCTGAGTATGAGCGGAATTGAGTTAACGCGAGGCGGCTGACTGGCACCGGTGCGCTTTAGCCCCTTGGTTGGCTACTCGCGATAGGGATGCGCGGGTATCGGGCAGGATTTGACCGGGTTCGGCGTCGGATCCCTGCTAACCGCGGTCCAGCAATCGTCGAATACCGAGCAATAGCACAGGCTAACGGTCACTCGCCCTGACGCCGCCAGGGTTTTCGTCAGATCGGCCAGACGTGCCCCGTCGACCGCGGCACCGTCGAGGCCAATGTAGGCGACTTCGTCGCCGGGGCGAACCATGCGGCCTTCAAGCGACGACGCTTTGAACGCATCGCGCGCACTCGCTCCGCAACAGGCATCGACCAGTTGTTCAAGCGTCTCCACTGGCCGGCCATCGACGCTGATCTGGGCCGTTTCGATCTTGGCCGGGCCGACGCCCTCATTCGTCGCAACGAACGACAGGTCGCCCGCTGCCCCGCGTAACATCGAAAGCTGGACGTAAGGTAGCGACGAAGCTTCCACCAAGCGCTCGTTCTGATGCACCAGTTCTTTCATCACCTGGCCGTGGTGCCAGGCAACGCCGATTGAAATCAGGGAGACGAACAAGGCAGTCAGCGCAAGCGCCAGGTCAATGCCCTTATCGGCGAAGTGGTGCCGCTTGTGCGGATGTTCGATTTCAATATCCACGACGCGTTGCCGTTCAGACCCGCATCGGCATCAGCACGTACAGCGCATTCGATTTTTCGTTTTCGCGCAACAAAGTCGGCGCAGCCGCGTCGGCCAAATGGACCTCGACGGTATCGCCATCAATCTCGCCGAGGATGTCGAGCAAGTAGCGGGCGTTGAAGCCGATCTCGATCCCGTCCGAACCATAATCGGCGGCAAGCTCCTCGGTCGCAACTCCGTTTTCCGGAGACGTCACGGACAGCGTCACCTTGTCCCGTTCAACGCTGATCTTAACCGCGCGAGTTTTTTCACTGGCGATCGTCGACACGCGGTCGACGCCCGCGGCGAAACTCTTCGGGTCGAGCTTGAGAAGCTTGTCGTTACCGGTCGGGATGACCCGGTTGTAGTCAGGGAAGGTCCCGTCGATCAGCTTGCTAGTCAGGATCGCGCTGCCCAGTCCAAACCGAATCTTTGTGGGCGACAGCGAAATTTCAACCGTTCCCTCAAGCTCTTCCAGCAGGCGGTAAAGCTCAATCACCGCTTTGCGCGGCACGATCACATCGGGCATTCCGTCGGCGCCATCGGGTTTGGCGACCGTTATCCGCGCCAGCCGGTGCCCATCGGTCGCCGCAGCCCGAAGCTGATCGTCGATGACGTGGAAGAATATGCCCATCAGATAATAACGGGTTTCCTCGCTGGAAATCGCAAAGCGGGTTTTCTCGATGATCTGGCGGAGGGTTGCCGCCGGAAGCTCGAAGCGGGTTGGCAGATCGCCTTCCGCAATGACCGGAAAGTCGTCACGCGGAAGCGTCGACAAGTTAAATCGCGCGCGACCGGCAACGACTTGCATTTTACCCTCGGCCGCAGTGATTTCGACCTGGCTGCCCTCAGGCAGCTTGCGAATGATGTCGAACAAGGTGTGCGCGAAAACGGTTGTGGCACCCGCCTGCGTAACGTTTGCCGGCACCGTCTCGTCGACCTGAAGGTCGAGGTCCGTGGCCATCAAGCGGAGCGAGCCGTCCTCCCGCGCTTCGATGAGCACGTTGGACAGGATCGGAATCGTGTTCCGCCGTTCCACCACCGACTGGACGTGGCCGAGGCTCTTGAGGAGTGTCGCCCGTTCAATCGTCGCTTTCATGGTCCGGCCCCTGCCCCGTTCAACGCCTAGTTGCCGCCGTTATAGCGAGCGCTTCGGAGCGTTCCAGAGGCAGTTGCAGGGAAATCGCCTGTAGTGGCGCGCGAGCGACAATCTTGCGGTGCGAAGCTGTTCAGAAAGGCGCCGGGCTATGGAGCTCCGGCGCCTCGCTGAAGTCGTGACTATTGCCCGACGGGCTTCCCTGGCGCGGGCGCGTTGGCTGCCGCCTGCTTCGACGGCATCAACACCCCATCGATATGGTGCACAACGCCGTTCGAATACATTTCGTCGGCCTGGGTGATCGTGGCCTTGTGGCCCGAAGAGTCGGTCAGAACGGTCTTGCCGCCGTCCTTGGTCGCAGTGAGAGTGCCGCCGCCCATCGTCGCGATCACGTCCTTGCCCTTACCGTTGTCGATCGCGCGATCGATATCAGCCGCGAGGACCGTCCCGGGCAGGATGAGGTTGGTGATCATCCCGGTCAGCGCCGCCCGATTGCCGGGGCTCGCGTCAAGACTACCCGGAGCGGCAGCGGCGAACGCCGCATCATCCGGAACCAGGACCGTATACGGACCCGGGCCGGCAAGAGTTTGGTCGAGGCCCGCAGCCTTTGCCGCCGCCACGAACTTTCCGTTGGCCGGAAGCCCGGTGGCGATCGTCTTGGTGCCAGCGACCTTGGACGCTTCAGAAGTCTGCGCGCTGGTACCTGACTTGTTGCACCCGCCAGTGGCGAGCAACGCGGCGACGGCAGCGATCACGAAAGCAGTTTTGGCCATGCAGTCCTCCTGAATATTATTTCCCAAACGAAATGGCCCGGCGACCATAGAGTTCCGCCAAAACGCATTTTGGCAGGAACCCGGCGCCGGGCCATCCGCAATCTTGGCAGCGAGGTCAGGTCAGGATCGACGCGACCACCGCACTTACCAGTTGGGTCGTCGGATCGACCTGGTAAATGTTGCCATTGTTGTAACGGTACCATGCGTTTGAAGTGTCCGCATAGGTATCACGATAGCCGTAAGGCACGTTGTAAGCGCCATAGCCCATCGGCAGGGACTGGCCGACCGTCAGGCCCGGTGACAGCAGTGACGCAACCGACGTGATCAAGCTCGACGAACGGTCATATTGGTAAATTGCACCAGGCGCATACCAATAGCCGTTGTCCGCCGAAGCCGGATACATCGACCGATATTCATACGGCAGGTTATAGTTGGAATAGGCCGACGGGATCATCTGCCCAACACCGTATCCCGACGCATAGGTCGGGACGACATTTTCAACCATGCCGGTGACGCAATCGACCTGATACACCACGCCGTTCATGTACCGGTTGCAGCCGCCGTACTGGCTGCTGGCCGGATAGAAGCTATTCAACCCATAATAGTCGGGCGTGTAGCTGTTCATGTATGACGACGGCAGATACTGACCGGGCATGTAGCCGCCCGCCAGAAGCGGGATCAGCGCCGAAATCAGGCTGCTGCCGCGATCGACCTGATACGCATAGCCGTTGCCATACTGGTAATAATAATTCGACGTGTCGGGATAGAGGTACTGCGCGGAGGCCGGCATCGCCGACAAACCAAGCAGCCCGTTAACCGTCGAATACGGCTGCCCGACGTACTGCGCCACTTGTCCGAGGGGCAGCACCGGCGTCGAGCGTGTCGTCAGTGCCATCGGCAGCGGGGCCATCGCGAGACTGTTGCGATAAGCGGCCAGGTTCGATGCCGTAATCACGGGCGTCATGCCCATTTTGGCAGCTTGGCCGGGAGGCATGCAGCCCTTGCTGGCCAAGCCTGGAGGGCACCCGCCCACGCCATAACCGGCGCCGCGAGCGTTGATCTGGGCCTGCTGACGAGTCGCGATCCGATTCTCAACCGCCTGAGCGCGATTGACCTGCATCTGCTGACGAGCGACCCTGCGATCCTGCACGGCGGCCATGCGGTTAGCCTGAACCTGCTGGCGCGCCTGGACCCGGGTCGACCGATCGACCCGTGCCTGCTGCTGGCGCGGCTGGATTCGCTCGGCGCGAACCTGCTTCTGGGCTTGGACCTGTTCCACGCGCGCGGGCCGGACCGAAGCCCGTTCGGCACGTTGAGCCTGTCTCGCAATATGCTGTTCGCGCGGCGCACTCATGGCACGTTGCGCACGCATCGGCTGGGTGCGAGCTGCACGCTGCTGCGGAGCAGCCTTCGCAGCCTTCTGCGGAGTGGTTTGCGCATGCTGCGGACCGCCGCCGTGTCCGCCGGGGCCCGCCGTAGCGGGCACCGCGATCGCCAGTGCGGCGACACCTGCGGCAAGATAGAGCTTGGTCATCGATATTCTCCTTTTGAACAGCAAGAACGGTTGGCGAACCGTGCCGTTCCCACTGCTTACCGGATGGAACCCGCATTCTAGCGCACTAGGGTGAACCTAAAATTGCAAAGTTATTCAGATAGTTGCGCGAGTGTCCCTGTTCAGACGTCCGGCGCCAAGACCCATTAGGAGCGCCGCCACTGCGTACAAGCCCGTGACCGTCATCGCAGAATAACGCAGCGCTTCAACACCATAGCGCGGAGTCAGCGCCTGCGAGATCGAACCAATCACCAGGGCGCCGAGGCCCAGGCCGACAAGATTGATGATGAACAGGAAGATTGCGGATGCAGTGGCGCGCATCGGCGCGGGTACCAACCCGTTCACGGCCGCGATGACGGGGCCCAGCCACGCTACGCTAAGCGCGACCGGAATCACCAGGAGCAATCCGGCAAGCGCTGGCGAATGGCTCGACAGCGCCAGCAAGAAGGTCGGCAGGCACAACGCGTAAGCAACGGTCGGAACCAAAGCGAGCGCAGCTGGACGACTGCGTGACAGCCGGTCGCCAACCACGCCGCCGAGCAAGACGCCAGCGACTCCGCCGACGAGCTGGACCGAGCCATAGATCAAGGAGCGATCAGCCAGGCCGAGATTGAAGCTTCGGGCAAATAGCGAGGGGATCCAGAAGGCTAGGCCGTAGGCGACTAGCGACCCAGTGCCGGCAGCGAGGCTCATCAGCCAGAAGCTGGGCTTGCGGGCGAGAAGTGCGAACACCGCGCCGAGCGGTGCAGCGGGCGCGGTTTTCGCCCGCTCCGGGTCGCGCACCACGAATTTGTAGACTGGCGCGAGTAGCAGGCCGGCGAGACCGACCGTCACAAATGCCGCGCGCCAACTGACTTGCGCCGCAATCAATCCGCCGAAGGTGATTCCAATCGCGCTGCCGATCGGGCTGCCGAGAGAAAAGACGGCCATCGCGCGCGCGCGCCGTTCAACGGGGTAAAGGTCGGCGAGCAGCGAATATGCCGGCGCGACACCGGCCGCTTCCCCCACCCCCACCGCTGTCCGGGCGAGGAACAGCTGGCCGAAATTCTGCGCTGCTCCGCACACTGCGGTGGCCAGGCTCCACAGTGCCAGCCCGCCCGTCAGGACCACGCTGCGATCGCTGCGGTCGGCCAGCCGCGCAATCGGAACCGCAAGCACCGTGTAGAATAAGGCGAACGCGGTGCCGCCCAGCCAGCCCAGTTGCGAATCGCTGAGCGAAAGGTCGTGCTTGATCGGTTCGGCGAGGATGCCGACGATCTGGCGATCGACGAAGTTGAGAGTGTAGCCGGTGACAAGCAGCGCCATGACTGCGCCGCGAAGCTTCACGTCATTCGTCCCAGAATCCCAATCAGGCGGTCGATGTCGTCCCCATCCTGATACAGGCCGAAGCCGATCCGGAGCACATCGCCGCGCACATCGGTGATGCAATTGCGGGAGAGCAATTGTTGGTACCAGCCTTCCGCCTGAGGCGAGCGAAACGCGAAGAACCTGGCGTGCGCGCCGCCGTTAAGCGGGTTGAGCAGCTCCGCGCCCGCCAATGGTGTGCCTTTGATCCCGCTTAAGAATCGTTCCTGGAGGCCGGTCACGTGCGCATTGATGCGGGCGGTGGTCAGGCCGGCGTCGCGCAGCATGCGCTGCACGGCGGTGAAGCGATACAGTGCCGACGGGTCGAAAGTCGCGCCGAGAAAGCGCCGCGCGTCCGGTGCATAGCCAATGCTCCCAGGCGCGAGACGAAGATCTTCGAATTCGGCGAACCAGCCGGTGATCGGCGGCCGCGGGGCAAAGCCGGCCGGGGCGTGAAGGAACGCACATCCTTCGCCGGCCATTGCATATTTGTAGCCGCCGCCGAGGTAGAAAGCCGTGCCCGCCGCCCGCTCACTGAAGGGTCGTTCGAGCGCCATGAAGGCGTGATAACCGTCGATCACGACCCATGGGCCGGCGGGTCGGGACAGTGCCGCCAGCACCTCCACATCGTCGAAGATTTGCCCGGTACCGAACTGCACCTGACTGACCAGGATCAAATCATGTTCGCCCCGCCGCGCGGCATCGAGCAAACCACCGAGCGCAACCGTTTCCAGCTCGAGCCAGCCATCCTCCGCCCAGCGTGCGAATTGGCGGCGGGCGCTGTGGAATTCCCCGTCGCTCATCAGGATGCGCAGACGGCGTGGGTCGGCGCGCGGGCAAGCGGCGGTCAACCGAAGCAGGAAATCGTGGGTGTTGGCGGAAAAAACCACCGCTGCAGGGTCGCCGCTGCCAAGCTCGTCGGCGACGAAGCGTTGTGCTTCGGGCCAGACCGCCCCCATCACCTCGTCCCATTTGCCATCGGCGAGCCCGGCAGCATCATTCCACGCCCGCACCTGCCCGCCGAAGCTGGCGTCGGGCCAGAGGTGATGGCTGTGAGCAGCGAAGTGAAGGCGTTCGGGGGCGGCCGACAGGCTTCGGCCGAATAGCTCCTTGAAGCTCAAAGGTCGGTCCTCAAGGCCCACAGTTCGGGGAAAATCCGCTTGTCCAGAGTCGAGCGCAGATAAGCCGCTCCGGCTGATCCGCCAGTACCGCGCTTGCTGCCAATGATCCGTTCGACGGTGAGGACATGCTTGTACCGCCACATTGCCAGTGAATCGTCGATATCGACCAGCTTTTCAGCGAGTTGATAGAGCTCGAACCAGCGATCGGCGTCACGATAGACCGCCAGCCACGCGGCCGAAATCGCCCCAGCGGATCGGTCGCCAAGGTCGAAGCCAGCGCGATCGAGCGCGTCGATCGCAGAGTCGCGCAGGCTCGGCCCGGCAAGCGCCGCTTCGAGCCGGACACGGTTATCCGTCCCTTCCGGATAATGCTGAAGATAGGCCGGATCTTGGATCCCCAACCGGAATTCGAATTCCCGGAACTGGGCCGACTGAAATCCCGACGAAGTGCCCAGCACTTCGCGAAACTTCAGATAATCGACCGGGGTCAGGGTGGCGAGAACGTCCCACGACAAGGTCATCACCGACTGAATCCGGCTGAGCCGCGACAGCGCCTTATAAGCGGGCGCGAAGCTGTCGGTTGCCACCAGCCCGATCGCCAGATCGAGCTCGTGGAGCATCTGCTTGATCCACAGTTCCTTGGTCTGGTGGATGACGATGAACAGCATTTCATCGTGAAGGGCAGACAGCGGTTGCTGCGCCCCGAGCAGTTGGTCGAGCTTCAGATATTCGGCATAGGTGATGCCGGCAGGCGTCGCGGTCATGCCACGCGGCTTAGGATAAACGGGTTCGCCTAGGAAGGCCGCGGTGCAACAGTCCGTTTACTGAGGTCCTGTCCCGCCGCCGCCGCCGCCAGCGCCGCCGCCGGGCAGTCCGCCCGAACCGACCGATCCGATCCCGCCAAACAGCTCTTCGAAGAAGCTGCGCTCACGACCCAGCGTCGGCGTCCGGCGCTTGGACGGGTCGACATTGAGTACCAGTTCCTTGCCCGAACGATCGACCGAAGCCACGTTGCCAGCCTGGTCGAACCGCACTCGCAGCACGGATTGCTTGGTCACGCGCGGATTGCGAAAGGCGAACTGGCTGGTGTCGCGCGAAACATAATACCAATCGCTGGGCATGAACTCGCCAGTGAAGCTCGGGCTGCCCAGCAGCTTGGCGACCGAATCCTTATTATCGACCCCGGGCTGAATCGAGCTTGCCAGCTGCGTATCAATGAAGGCGCCCTTGTGCGCGCGAACGCCCGCACAGCCGGCAAGCGACACTGCCGCCAAGGCAACCACGATGATTCTGGACCGCGCACCAATCATTCAAACGAGCCTTTCAATGCGATCGTCGTAAAGCGACAGACCTGTCCGTGCCTTGTCTCGCGAGCCGCGACGCTCAATATGCGGAGCGCAAGCACTGGCGCAACCCTCGCCGCCGCAACTTGCCGGGGACGCTATGCTGAACTTCCTGTTCCGGACCTTAACAGCGAACCCGGCGCGCGGCGCCTCGCTGTTCGATGCGGTCACTGCTGAAGCCCGCCGTCCGCACTGGTATATCGCTGGCGGCGTGCCGGACAGCTTCGATGGACGTTTCGCCATGGTCGCGACCATTACAGCCTTGACGCTCGTTAGGCTCGAGCAGTTCGGCGACCCCGGTAACCAGGCTTCGGTCGCGCTGACCGAACGATTTATCGAAGTAATGGAGTCCGAGCACCGCGAGCTTGGCCTGGGCGATCCAACGCTGGGCAAGAAGGTGCGGATGCTGGTGGCCTCACTCGCTCGGCGGGTGGAGCAATGGCGCGCGGCAACGCGTGGCGGCGACGGCGAACGCGACTGGGCGGAGACCGCGCGCGACAGCGTCTGCAAAGGCGATTGCGCGCCGGCCGCTGTCCGGCATATCGCCGACGCGCTTCGGAAATGGTGGGGGCGGCTTGAGAGCAGCGATCTGGAGTCCCTCGTTGAGGGGAGGATTCAGTGAGCGACTTTGCCCGGCATTTGAGGGTCGATCAGATCGGCGACGGGCGCCGCCTGGATTTCGTTGCTGATGACGCCGAACGCGGTGCAATCGCCAAGCGGCTTGACCTCGTCAGCCTCGATCGGCTCGAAGCGCATGCAGTCTTGTCGCCGCGCGGCGAGGGCGTGCGGGCCGAAGGCCGGCTGGCGGCGGTGCTCGTTCAGCGATGCGTCGTGACCAACGACCCGGTGACCGCCCATATCGACGAGCCGTTCATCATCGACTTCCTGCCCGAGCCCGCTGCCTCCGGCCCCTCGGACGAGGAAGTCGAGCTTGCCGCGGATGAGCTCGACGTGGTCTTCTTCGACGGCGCGGAAATCGATCTTGGCGCAGCCATAGCCGACACGCTTGCGCTAAGCATCGATCGCTTCCCGCGCACGGCCGGCGCGGATGCGGCTCTCAAGGAAGCGGGCGTCATGACCGAGGCCGAGGCCAGCCCGTTCGCGATTCTGGCCAAGCTTCGTGGCGGAGGCGAATCCTAAAACGGAACGTCGTCGTCGAGGTCGCTGTCGAACGCCGCCGGCTGCGGCCGCGACTGGGACCGCTGGGGAGACCCGCCAGTTTCCTCGAAATCGTCGTTGAACGCCCCGCGCCCGCCGCCGCCGCCGTCCCGGCTGTCGAGCAGCTGGAGTTCGCCGCGGAATTTCTGAAGCACGATCTCGGTCGTATATTTGTCGTTGCCGGATTGGTCCTGCCATTTGCGGGTCTGGATCTGCCCTTCGATATAGACCTTCGAACCCTTGCGCAGATAGCTTTTGGCGACTCGGCCGAGGTTCTCGTTGAAGATCACGACATTGTGCCACTCGGTGCGCTCCTGACGCGCGCCTTCGCGGTCCTTCCACTGCTCCGACGTGGCGATCCGCATGTTGACGACTTCGCCGCCATTGTTGAGCGACCGCGCCTCCGGATCCGCGCCCAGATTGCCCACCAAGATCACCTTGTTCACGCCGGCCATTGCAGTCTCCATTGAGAGTTGCCGATGCGATAAAGCAGCGCGACCGGCGGCGCCAGTCCTAGGCGGGTGCCAATTGCCGCGCGGCGCGGCGATTCCAAGCGAAACCGCCGAGCAGTGCGAACAGGGTTGCGGCCTGGGCAGTGACGCCTTGCAGCGTCGGAAATATCCCGAGCATCGCGATCCGCGGCACAGCCGTGAGCGGATGGACGGCAATCAAACCGGCCTCCTGAAGAGCGGCGATGCCCTTGCCGGCCAGGACCACGGCCAGGATGGCGACCAGCGCGGAGCTGAAGACGAAGAAGCTCCCGATCGGCAGGCGCCGGCTGAAACGCAGCATCGCGACCGCGATCACGGCGAGGATCGCAAGGCCGGCAAGCCCGCCCGCGATCAGACTGCCAACATTCCCTTCGGCAGCCATAGCCGTGAAGAACAGGATGGTTTCGAACACCTCACGATAGACCGCGATGAAGGCCAACGTGAAGAGGAACCAGCGCGAGTCCTTGGCCAGAGCGGTGTTGAGTTTTTCGCGGATGTAGCGCTGCCATTCGCCGGCCTGCGCCTTGCCGTGCATCCATATCCCAACGAACAGCAGCACCGCCGCCGCCAATAGCGATCCGAAGCCCTCGGTCAGTTCCCGGCTGGCGCCGCTGATGCTGATCATCTCCGTCGCAACCCACCAAGTCAGCACCCCCGCGCCGAGTGCTGCCAGCCATCCGACATGAACCGACCGAACGAGTTCGGGGCGGTCGGCCTTGTTGAGGAAGGCCAGCATGGCGACCACGATCAACAGTGCTTCGAGGCCCTCGCGAAGCAGGATCGTCAATGCCCCGAGGAACGCCGAGGCATTGCTGGCCCGGTCCGGCGCAAGCGCCGCGTCGGCATCGTTGAACAGGCTCTGGATTCTCGCAACCTTGGCGGCCACGTCACTGGTTGGGTGCTGGCCAGCGATGGCCGCGCGCAGTTCGCCCATCTGCCGTTCGACCTGGGCCAGCAGGCTGGGACTGCGGGCGCCGAGCATGGGTTCGACTGGTTCGAAGCCGTCGAGGTAGGCCGAGAGTGCGAGCCGTTTGGCCTCGTCACGGTTCCCGGCGCGATATGCCGCGAGGCTTTCGGCGAGCCGCTGCCGGGCAATAACAAGCGTCGAGCCAGAGCCCGCAACGGCGTCGGGATTAGCGCGGATATAGGCGAGGACGGCGCCCGCCTGGCTGGCACCAATTTGCTGGGCAAGCTGCCGTTCTGAGACCGCGCTCAAGGCGTTGAGATCCGGGATTCGCGACCGCAGCCCCGGGTCGGCGTCCCAGATGCGCTTGCCCTGCTGCACCAGTGCATCGGGATAGGCGAAACGGCTGGCCTGGAACGCGAGGGCCCATTTGTCGGCGTCAGGCAGCGGCGCGAAGCTTTGCATCGCAGTGCCTTCAAGGCCTTGGTTGATCACCTGGTAGAGCGCGAACGGGCTGCGCTGGCTGGCGCGTTCGCGATCGGTAAAGTCTATCGGCCGGGGATCGAGCTGACGGGCCATTGGTGTGTTCGCATCGCCGCGCGCACCGTGGCAGCTGGCGCAATTCTGTCGAAACAGTTGGGCGCCCCGCCCGAGGTCAGGTGCTTTCTTGGGCCCAAGTGGCACGGGGTAGGCGGCGAGCAGATGCTCGGCGAGCAGATGTGCCGCAGCAGCGACCTGAGGAGGAGGCGCCTTGCGGTCGATTAAGGATTTGAACTGTGTCGTTTCCGCGACCAGCGAGGCTTTGGCCAGGCCAGCCGGCAGAGCGGCCATCTTCTCCGAGACGGACGCCGAGAATTCCCGCATTTCGGCATATTCAGTCGCACTGATGACCTGACCGTCCCTGACGGCACCCGAGTAATCGACGGCCAGGTAGTCGAGCAGCCGCCACGAGGTCGCGATATCGTTCGACTGCGCTACCGCCGCAGGAGCGCAAATCAGGCACAGCAAGGCGATAAGAAGACGGCGCAGCAGCATGTGCCGCGTCTAAGCTTGATGCGAATGATTATCAATAGCTAGGGCTATCGGGGCGGGTAGCGCAGCCTTCCAAGGAATCGCGACACGTTCAAGCGGCGCCGGCCCGAACCGCGCCATTCGGCTTTCAATTTTTCGAACTTCATCACATTGTCGATGCGGCGGTCGAGAAATGCCGAAGTCTGCTGCCAACCCTCGCTATCGTCATCGAGCCACACCAGCAGCGTCGATCCATATACCGCGCCCAGCGTCATGCGCTTGGTGTAATGATTGAAGTCCGTGCTGCGATCGCCGGCAATGCGCCACATGACATCTGCCGAGCGCCACGACGTCCGCAGCGCCCGTGGCACATTCTGCGGCATGGCAAAGATCGCGAGACCCCGCCGGACGGACTCGCGCGCGGGGCCCATGATTTCCAGTCGCCGCCAGACCAGTCCGCGGATCTTTTCGCGGATCTTCAGTCCTTCGAGGCGCTCGGGCGTGAACCACGCGATTAGCGCCCGGTCGACTTCCTCGATGTAACAATCGATCAGTCCCACTTGTGTCTTTGGCATCGCCAAGCGCGCTTGCACCGGGTCGATGCCCAGCTGGCCCGCGGCAGTGTCGACGGCGCCAGCAGTCCAGCCGTCAAAGACGGCGTTTTCCCCAACCGCGAGCGCAAGCTTGCGCCGGAGCAGCTCAAGTGGGCTCGGCTCAGTCATGCCGATCAACTGGGCTCGTCGTCGGCGACTAGCAAGCCCCGCTCAGGCAGGCGCACGATAACGATCGCGGCGGCGATACCCAGTGCACCGACGATGTCGGTGATGCTGAGGGCTTCGCGATACGCAAGCCAGCCAATCGCTGCGGAAACTGCGGGCTGAGCAAGCAGCGCGAGCCCGACGACAAGTGGTGGCAGAGTCCCGATCGAATAAACGAGCAGCCCTTGGCCGACGACTTGGCTGGAGATCGCGAATATTACCAGCGGGGTCCAGTCGATCGGTATGATTCGCTCGCCCAGACCAAGGCTGATGGCAAGGAGCACCGGAATCGCGAACAGCGTCGCGAGGATCAGGAGTGGCAGCGGTTGCAGCTGCGTTCGCGCACGTTCGATGAAGATGAGATAGCCGCCGTAGAGCAACCCCGCGACCAAAGTCAGAAGGTCACCGGCGAAGTTTCGTTGGCTGAGTTCATAACTGCCGCTCATCAGCAACGCCGCCCCTGCGGCGGCTAGCAGGAGGGCGCTACCCTGACGGCCGGACGGCACCCGATGGGCAAGCCACAGACCATAGATTGCGAAGACAAAACTGCCGCTGTTTCCAAAGAGGGTGGCGTTGCCGAGCTTCGTCATGCGAATGCCTGCGTTCCAGGCTGCCAGATCGAGCGCATAGAACAGGGCCGCGACAGCAACGGTGATGAGCAGCGCGCGCCTCGGCCACCGCAACGGCTGGCGCGCGGTGCGAGCGACAATAAGCAGCAGCGGCAGTGCAAGCACCAGCCGCCACAAGCCCGTCGCTACCGCCCCGGCATCGGACAGCCGCACCAGCCACGGCCCAAATGAAAGCGCCACATTGCCAAGCAGCAAGGCGGGGAAGGCGAGCCGATGCGGCGGTTGCGCCTGGCGGGTCAGCGGCATTGACAAAATTGATCCTGGAGCAAGTTCGGCGCGGCACTCAAGGTGCGTATTTCTCGCGCAGGTCAAATAGCGCAAGCGCCGCCTTGGCAGCGCAACCGCCCTTGTCCCCTTGAGCGGGATCGGCGCGGACGATTGCCTGCGCCTCGTCTTCCACCGTCAGCACGCCATTGCCGATTGCGAAGCCCTGAATCGTCAATTCCATAAGCCCGCGCGCACTTTCGTTCGACACCAGTTCGAAATGGTAGGTTTCGCCCCGGATCACGGCACCCAGCGCCACAAACGCGCAGAACCGGCCGCTTCGCGCAGCAAGCGCGATCGCGCCGGGCAGCTCCAGAGCACCCGGAACCGTGAGGGTCTCATGCTTGTGCCCCGCGGCTTCGATTGCCGCTCGGGCGCCCTTGAGCAACAGGTCATTGAGGTGGGGGTAGAAGCGCGCTTCGACCAGCAGGACGGTGGCCATTGGTCAGCACTCCACCGGGATCGGCCGTTCTTCGACGATCGCCAGGCCATATCCCGCCAGGCCGACCGGCGAATGCCGACTGTTGGACAACAGGATCATGTCATGCACGCCAAGCGCGGCGAGAATTTGCGCCCCGGTGCCATAGCCACGAACCGCATCGCCCGCTTCGGCCGGCTTTCCGGAACGAAGGTCGATCGCCCGGGACAGTGAGCCGGGCGCCGCCGCGTGAAGCGCGACGACGACGCCCGACCGTTCTTTCTCGATCATCCGCATTGCACCCTGCAGCACGCCGGACCGCTCGCCGGGTTCATCGAGGACGTCGGCAAACAGGTCGAGGCTGTGCATTCGAACCAAGATCGGACGCGACGGATCGAGCGCGCCATGGACCAGAGCCAGCTGCTCCTCGCCACTCGACTTGTCGCGGAATACCTGCGCCTGCCATTGCGCTCCGCTGCTGGCGCTGAACGGGCTTACGGCGACCCGTTCGACCAAATGATCCTTCTTCAGACGGTAGGCGATGAGATCGCGGATCGTGCCGATCTTGAGCCCATGGACGCGGGCAAAGTCCATCAGGTCGTCAAGGCGAGCCATGGTCCCGTCTTCGGACATGATTTCGCAGATGACGCCGCTGCCGTTGAGTCCGGCCAGCCGCGAAACATCGACCGCGGCCTCGGTATGGCCGGCCCGGACCAACACGCCGCCAGCGCGCGCGATCAGTGGAAAGACGTGGCCGGGCGAAACCAGCTCATCCGGCCCATTGGCGGCATCGATCGCGACCGCGATGGTCCGCGCCCGGTCAGCGGCGCTGATTCCGGTTGAAATGCCTTCCCGCGCCTCGATCGACACGGTGAACGCGGTCTCGTTGCGGCTGCGGTTGGTCCGCGCCATCGGCTCGAGCCGGAGTTGTTCGGCGCGCTCCGCGGTCAATGCGAGGCAGATCAGCCCACGGCCGTGGCGCGCCATGAAATTGATCGAATCGGGCGTCGCCATTTGCGCCGGAATGACCAGATCGCCTTCGTTTTCCCGCGCTTCGTCATCGACCAGGATGAACATCCGCCCGTTGCGGGCTTCAT
>JBDSGQ010000083.1:0-4406 GCA_039918915.1 Sphingomicrobium sp. | reverse complement strand
TCGCGGCGGGCTCCGTGCTTGGCTACGCGCTTAAACTGATCGACCGCGCACGGCTCAAGGAGATCAATCACCATTTGCTGCTCGGGAAGGTCCACGGCACCGACCTCCAGCCGCTGGTCGACGGCTTCGCCGAGCGGCAGGTCGCCGGGAACGTCCGGCCGGGTGCGCTGAGAGCCATTGCCCGCGACCAGGCGCAGGGGCGCCGGCTGGTGCTGGCGACCGCTTCGTACCGCCTCTACGCCGCAGCGATTGCGCGGCGGCTGGGGTTCGACGACGTCATTGGCACCGGGTCGATCATCGGCCTCGACCAGCGCGTCCACGCCCGGATCGACGGCCAGAATTGTTACGGCCCGGCCAAGCTCGACATGATCGCGCAATGGGTCGAGCGCTCCGGCCTCAAGGGCGCCCACGGCCACGTCCGCTTCTATTCCGACCACGTCTCCGACCGGCCAGTGTTCGAATGGGCCGATGAGCCGGTTGCGGTAAACCCCGACGCCAGGCTGCGGCAGCTGGCGGAGCAGCGCGGCTGGGCGATCGAGGACTGGGGCTAGACTGCGTTCAGCGCGTTGGCGAAGTCGGCGATGAGGTCGTCGGGGTCTTCGACACCGATCGAAATCCGCACCAGATTGTCGGTGATGTCGAGCGCCTTTTTGCGTTCGTCGGGCACCGACAAATGGGTCATTGCCGCAGGCGCGCTGGCGAGTGTCTCCGTTCCACCGAGGCTGACGGCGAGATTGGCGATGCGCAGCGCGTCGAGGAACGCGAACGCCTCTTTCTCCCCGCCCTTCAAATAAAGCGAAAAGGTCGAACCGGCGCCGGTGCAGTGACGCTTGTAAATGTCCGCCTGGCGCGAGCCTTCCTCAAGGAAGCCGAGATAGCCGATTTTCTCGACCTTCGGATGATTGCGCAGGAATTCGCACACCTTGACCGCATTCTGTCCCGCCCGGTCCATCCGCAGCTCAAGCGTTTCGAGGCTCCGCAACAGCATCCATGCAGTGTTGGGATCGCAGATCGTGCCGATCGTGTTTCGCATCGACCGGACCTGGTTGATCATCGCCTTGTCACCGACCAGTCCGCCCGCGACAAGGTCGCTGTGGCCGCCGGCATATTTGGTCAGGCTGTAAATCGTCAGGTCGGCGCCTTGGGCGAGCGGTTTCGCCCACAACGGGCCAAGGAAGGTATTGTCGATGGCGATCGGCGGCTTGTCCGCATCGCCAAACGCGGCGTCGCGCGCCGCCGACACAGCCTCGACATCGACCAGCATATTGGTCGGGTTGGCGGGGCTTTCGAGATAGATGAGCGAAACCCGCCCCTGTTCCTTGCCCTTGGCAATGGCGGCATCGATTTCCTCGCGGGTCGCGCCTGACGGAAAGTCGACCCACGACACGCCGAACTGGCCGAGGATCTTTCCGATCAAGGTCTCGGTCGCGGCATACAGCGGCCCGGAATGGACGACGCAGTCGCCAGGACGAACGAACGTCAGCAGCAGCGTCGCAATCGCCGACATGCCGCTGGAAAAGGCGAGCGCGTCGTCGGCTTCCTCCCACAGTGCCAGGCGATCTTCGAGAATCTCCTGGTTGGGACCGTTAAAGCGTGAATAAATGAGGCCTTCGGCGCCGCCCGGCCGCTTGCCGGTAACGCCTTCGAAGAAGCGCTTACCCGCCGCTGCATTTTCGAACACGAAGGTCGAAGTGAGGAAGATCGGCGGCTTGAGCGAGCCCTCGCTCAGTTCCGGATCAAAGCCATAACCCATCATCAAGGTCGATGGCTTGAGCTTGTGACTGCCGATGGTGGTCGGCGAAGGCTTCGGCCGGCGCTGCTGCGCCGGGGCGCCAGTCATATCGTCTTCGGTGGGCAAGTCGGTTCTCCTTGGCGCGGCGCTAGGCCCGCGAGCGCTGGCGCGTCAATCCGACAGCGCAATGGCGCTGAGCTGACGGCCGTAATCGGCCTCGCCCCGGTGCGTGGCGCGGCGGAAGCTATAGAATCGGTCGGCGTCTGAATAAGTATCGAGGTGAAGCGCTTCGACTTCGCCAATCCCTGTGGCGACCAGGCGATGGACGACGAAGCGCGGCAAATCGAATTGCGGCTTGGTCCCCGGTCCGTCGATGAAGAAGCGCGCGGTGTCGGGATCCGCCTGCACGAACCGATCGCGAAAGCTGGCGTCCACTTCATAGGATGAAACGCCGATGCACGGCCCAACCGCCGCGGCGATCCGCTTGCGGCTCGCGCCGAGCCGCTCCATCGCCGTTATGGTCGCGTCGGTGACTCCGGCAAGCGCCCCGCGCCACCCCGCATGCGCGGCGCCGATCACTCCAGCGTCGGCATCGGCTAACAACACCGGCGCGCAATCGGCGGTAAGAATGCCAAGCAGCAGTCCGGGCCGGTCCGTGACCATGGCGTCGACGTGCGCCCGTTCGGCTTGCGGCCACGGATGCTCAACAGTGACGACCTCGGCGGAATGCACCTGGTGAACCGTCGCCAGTTGCGCGTGCGGTAACAGCGCCGCGACTGCCCGGCGCCGGTTTTCGTCGATCGCAGCGCGCGCGTCGCCGCTGCCATAGCCGACGTTGAGCCCGGCCAGCTCGCCCGTCGAAACGCCGCCCCGGCGGCCAAGAAAGCCATGCGGCAGGTCGCTTAGGCAACCGGCGCGAACGATTTCGACGCTGCTCACAAGTCGAGCCTCATGATGGTGTCCTCGTCGGCGTGGTTGCCGACCATGAAATCGTACCGCCCGACCACGACGAAGCCAAAGCGTTCGTACAGGCGCCGCGCCCGATGATTGTCGATATAGACCGTCAGATAAAGTTCGCGCGCCGCCCGGCGCTTCGCTTCGGCGATTACCCAGTCCATCAGTTCCCCGGCGATGCCTTGGCCGTGCCATTCCTTCAACAGATACATCTGGCGTAGCTCGATCCGCGGCGCGTCCGTGGCCACCGGCAGGTTCGGCGGGCCGAGCTTGGCAAAACCGATGATTCGGCCCGCGTCCTCGGCAATTCGAAAGGCAAATTGCCGATCGCCGAGTTCGCTGGCCCATAACGCCGGCGTGAACTGCGCCAAAAACGCGGCAAGATCGTCACGGTGGTAAAGATGCGCGAACGTGTCGCAGAAGCTGGTCCGGAATATTTCGTCGATCGCGACGAGGTCGGCAGGCGTGGCAGCGCGATAGCGGATGGTCATTCGAACCCCGCCGGGGCCGGCCAATCCGGCGCGTGCAGCGCGAGGACCTTGATCAGCGAGCCCATCTGATCCGCGGAGGTCAGGCGCTCGACCGCGCTTCGGGCGCCGGGATCGGACCGCTCCAGCACTTGCGCCCGGGCGTCGATGCCAAGCCGTTTCAACCATTCCCCCTGATCGCACAGGCGGCTGACCTTTGCCCCGGCCTGGAGCGCCGTTCTCGCCACCGCCGCGAAATCGACATGCGCAGTCAAATCCTGCTCGCCCGGCCGCTCCAGCACCGGCGCGAAGCGGTGGGCGCGGACCGCTTGCAATGTGTCGCCGGGGGCGCTGCGCGCGTGGCCGTAATCGAACAGCAGGGCAACGCCGCCCGCCGCCGCCAATTTGCCCGCCAGCTGCGTCACCGCCTGGTCGCGCGCCGGCGAAGTTTCGACGATTGCGCCGTCGCGATCGAACGCCAGGGCGCCGCCAACCTCTTGCACCCGGCGTTCGATCGCGCCGACATGCTGGCGCACCGGCAAGGCGTCGAGGAATTCGTTGGCGACGAGCAGCAGCGGCCGATCGGGCAAGGCGCCGATCGAATCGTGCCAGCAAGCGCCCGCGACTGCGCGGGCCTGGGCTGCGCGCAGCGCGGGGCTGGTCTCAACGAGGTGCGAAGCGCCCGCAAAGCCCGCCGATCCGAGCGCCCGCAGCGCGTCGGCCGCGAGCGTTCCGCGACCCGGCCCAAGCTCGGCGTAAATCGCATCGGGCGGCGATCCGGCGCGAATCCAGCAATCCGCCAGCGCGGCACCGACGATTTCGCCGAACATCTGGCTGATTTCAGGCGCGGTGGTGAAATCCCCGGCGACCCCAAGCGGATCGCGGGTGGCATAATAATAAGCATTGGCGGCGGCCATATAATCGGCGACGCTGATCGGGCCGGTGGCGGCGATCAGCGTCCGCAAGCGCTGCTCAAGCGTGCTCAGGCGACACTCTCGCTGCCCGCGATCGGCTCCACGCGGACCCGGCGTCCGGCGGCTGTGGCCATCAGGTAAAGGCCGCCGATGATCATCGGGACGGTCAGCCACTGGCCCATGTGGAGCCCCGTGGTGGCGGCGAATTCGGTCAATTGGGCGTCGGGTTCGCGGACGAATTCGACCCCGAAGCGGAACAGGCCGTAGAAGAAGATGAAGGCACCGACGAGCTTGCCGGGTTCGTAGCGGGCCTTGGTGCGCCAAAACATGAAGCCCAGG